>NZ_JBVJOT010000022.1:45139-63559 GCF_055583025.1 Streptomyces sp. NPDC104831 | reverse complement strand
ACCACACACCCCCAACCCACCCCCCCCCCCCCCCCCCCCCCCCCCACCCCCCCCCCCCCCCCCCCCCCCCCCCCCCCCCCCCCCCCCCCCCCCCCCCCCCCCCCCCCCCCGCGGCCGTACCCGGTGGACCGGGCCGCCTGGCCCGGTGCGGCGGTCTTGGGGGCCTACTGTTTCTTGAACGACCGGATCTGGTAGTTGCCCTGGAGGTTCCCCCCGTGGCCGGCGGCGGTGGATCCGACGCGCGCGTTGTAGTTGGTCTGCGTGTAGTACTGCACGCGGTGGCCGGTCCCGTTCCACAGGGACAGCACGTTCTTGCCGTTGCGGATGAACGAACACGCGTCGGCGGTGTTCGCGACCTTCTCCGTCGTCCACTGGCAGCGGGTGCCGCCGCCGTCCCAGCCGCTGTAGATGCAGAAGTGTCCCGGGTCGCAGCGGAAGGCCGCGGCGGCGGCGGTGCCGGCCGCGGCCGGGGCGGTGGCCGACGCGGCGGGGGCCGTGCCCAGGGCCGCCGCGAGGGCGAGGGAGGCGAGGGCGAGTGAAGTGACGGGGCGCATGGTGGTCGGTTCCTTCCCACTGGATTCGTCGCCGGTGTCCCCGGACGACGGCTGCCAGTGTCACGCGCGGTGAACGAAGGCCACCAGAGCGTGTGCGATGGCGCGCGAGGCGTCCCGGGCGGTCACATGGCGCCGCGGTGCGAGCCGAGTCCTCCGGCGGAGCCGGGGGAGCGTACGGACGAACGGCGCGCCCGGAGCATGCGCGGGCCGGTGCCGCCCCCGTTGTCAGTGCCGGATGGAAGAGTGCCGGCATGACCGAAGCGAACATGAAGACGGACCTCCTCCGATACCTGCGCGAGGCGCGACAGGCCCTGGTGTGGAAGCTCGACGGGCTCTCGGAGTACGACATCCGCCGCCCGCTGACCCCCACCGGAACGAACCTGCTGGGACTGGTCAAGCACGTCGCCGGCGTGGAACTGGGGTATTTCGGCGACGCGTTCGGACGCCCGTTCTTCGAGGGCGAGCCGCCGGCCTGGTGGTACACGCGGGAGACGGAACCCAACGCGGACATGTGGGCCACCGCGGACGAGTCACGGGAAGAGATCGTCGGACTGTACCGCCGGGCGTGGGAACACTCCGACAGCACGATCACGGCACTGGCGCTCGACGCGATCGGCCACGTCCCGTGGTGGCCTGAGGAACGACGCGAGGTGACGCTCCACCACACCCTGGTCCGCGTGCTGTGCGACACCCAGCGGCACGCCGGGCACGCCGACATCGTGCGCGAACTCGTCGACGGCTCCGTCGGGCACACACCGGGCAAGGACAGCCTGCCCCCGGGGGACCGGGCATGGTGGGAGGGCCACCGGAGCCGGCTGGAGCGCGCGGCGCGGGACGCGGCGAACCACTGACCGCGCGCGGCGCCGGACTCAGCCCAGCAGTTCGCGGACGAGCGCCGCCACCTGCCCGGCCTCGATCAGGAACCCGTCGTGCCCGTACGGCGACTCCACCAGCCTGAGCCGGTCGGCGCCCGGGATCAGCGCGGCCAGTTCCGCCTGCTGGGCCGGCGGGTAGAGGCGGTCGGAGTCCACCCCGGCGACCAGGGCGGGTGCGGTCACCCGCCGCAGGGCGGCCCGCACACCACCGCGGCCCCGGCCCACGTCATGGGCGTTCATCGCCTCGGTGAGGACGACGTAACTCGCCGCGTCGAAACGCCGTACCAGCTTGGCCGCGTGATGGTCGAGATACGACTGCACCTGGTAGCGCCCGCCGCGCCACGGGTCCTCCCCGCCCTGCGGCAGACGGCCGAAGCGGACCTGGAGCTCCGGCTCGCTGCGGTAGGTGACGTGGGCCAGGCCGCGGGCCAGCTCCAGCCCCGCGTGCGGCCCTCGGCCGGTGTCGTGGTAGTCACCCCCCTGCCAGTACGGATCGGCGCGGATGGCCCGTACCTGGACGTGCGCCCAGGCGATCTGCTCCGCGCTCGCCGCCGCCGTCGTCGCGAGCAGCAGCAGCGCGCCCGTCCGCGCCGGGTACGACACCGCCCACTCCACGGCCCGCATCCCGCCCATCGAGCCGCCGACGACCAGCGCCCACCGGTCGATCCCCAGCGCGTCCGCGAGGCCGGCCTCCGCGGCCACCTGGTCGCGCGGGGTCAGGAACGGGAACGACCCGCCCCACGACCGCCCGCCGCCGGGACGCCGGGAGGCCGGCCCCGTGCTGCCCTGGCAGCCGCCGAGCACGTTCGGTGCCACGACGAACCAGCGGTCGGTGTCCAGCGCCCGGCCCGGACCGATCAGGGCGTCCCACCAGCCGGGGGTCGGGTGCCCGGGACCGGCCGGGCCGGCGACGTGGCTGTCCCCGGTGAGCGCGTGCAGCACCAGGACGGCGTTGGAACGGTCCGGCGCGAGCGTCCCCCAGGTCTCGAACGCGAGCCGCGCGCCCGGCAGTTCACCACCCGCCTCCAGCGGCAGCGGCTTCTCGGCGTCGTACCACCGGCGCCGGCCGGGCGGGTCCCCCTCCCGCCAGGCCCCGGTGGCCGGCGGGAGGGGCGCCTCGGCAGCGGCGACGGCGTGCACCTACGCGCCCTTGGCCGCGCGGAAACCGGCCTCCAGGTCCGCCTTCAGGTCGGCCAGGGCCTCGATGCCCACCGACAGGCGCACCAGCCCCGGCGCGGTCCCGGTCGCCTCCAGCTGCTCCTCGTCCAGCTGGCTGTGCGTGGTGGACGCCGGGTGGATGATCAGGCTGCGCACGTCACCGATGTTGGCGAGGTGACTGAACAACTCCACGCCGTCCACGAACCGTTGGCCCGCCTCGACACCGCCGCGCAGCTCGAAGGAGACGATCGCGCCGGCACCGCGCGGCAGGTATTTCCGCCCGGCCTCGTACCACGCGCTGGACGGCAGACCCGGGTAGTGGACGGCGGCGACCTCGTCGCGCTGCTCCAGCCACTCGGCGAGCGCCTGCGCGTTGGCCGTGTGCCGCTCGATCCGCAGGCTCAGCGTCTCCACACCCTGCAGCAGCAGGAACGCGGAGTGCGGGGACAGCGCCGGGCCGAGGTCGCGCAGCAACTGCACCCGCAGCTTGACCGCGTAGGCACCGGGGCCGAGCGCCGGCCAGTACCGCAGCCCGTGGTAGCTCGGGTCCGGCTCGGTGAAGTCCGGGAACCTGTCGGCGTGCGCCCCGAAGTCGAACGTACCGCCGTCCACGACCACGCCCGCGATGGCGGTGCCGTGGCCGCCGAGGAACTTCGTGGCCGAGTGCACGACGATGTCCGCGCCGTGCTCCAGCGGCCGGAGCAGGTACGGCGTCGGAACCGTGTTGTCCACGATCAGCGGAACGCCCGCCGCGTGCGCCACGTCGGCCACCGCCCGCACGTCGAGCACGTTGCCGCGCGGGTTGCCCAGCGACTCCGCGAACAGCGCCTTGGTGTTCGGCCGGATCGCCGCGCGCCACGCCTCCGCGTCGTCCGGGTCGTCCACGAAGGACACCTCGATGCCGAACCGGGGCAGCGTGTGGCGGAACAGGTTGTAGGTGCCGCCGTAGAGGGAGGTGCTGGAGACGATGTGGTCGCCGGCGCTTGCCAGGGTGAGGAGGGCCAGCGTCTCCGCCGCCTGCCCGGAGGACAGCGCCACGGCCGCCACACCGCCCTCCAGGGCGGCCAGCCGCTGCTCCAGGACGTCCTGGGTGGGGTTGTGGATGCGGGTGTAGATGTTGCCGGGCTCGGCCAGCGAGAACAGGTCGGCGGCGTGCCGGGTGTCCCGGAACACGAACGACGTGGTCTGGTAGATCGGCGTGGCGCGGGCACCGGTGACGGGGTCGGGCGCGGCACCGGCGTGGACCTGCTTGGTCTCGAAGGACCAGGCCGGTGTGTCGGGACCGGCGGACGGCTCCCCGGGGGTGTGGCCGGCGGTGACGGACTCGGGGGACTGGCTGCTCATGGTGCTCCTCGTGCGGGAGAGCGGCGCTGAGTTGCGACGAGGTAAGCACGGCCGGCCCCCCTCGAACAGGGCGATACGCCACCGCGCAACGAGGACTTCACAAACGACATCCGCGCGCAACGACCGTCCGCGCACACGGCCGGGGGAGCGGACGTCTGTGCGGGAGGCCGCGGCCGGTCCTCCCGCACCCGCCATCAGCGGCGCACGGCCGCCGGGCCGGCCGGTGTGTCACCGCGCAGCGTGATGCGGTGCATGACACGGTGCCGGTCGCCGTAGTCCCGGTTGGCGTAGTGGGCCGTGCTGCGGTTGTCCCACAGGGCGACGTCCCCCGGCTGCCAGCGGTGCCGTACGACGTGCTCGGGCTTGGTGAGGTGGGCGTAGAGGATGTCGAGGATGCCCCGGCTCTCGTGCTCCGAGACGCCCACGATGTGCGAGGTGAAGCCGGGGTTCACGAACAGCCCCTTGCGGCCGCTCTCGGGGTGGACGCGCACCACCGGGTGCTCCACGGGCCTCAGTTCGGTGAACACCTCGCCCTCCCACAGGTTGCCGCGGCCGCCCCGGCGCTGGGCCAGGTAGTACCCGAACTCGCGCGTGCCGTCGTGGACGGCGGTCAGCGTGTCGACGAAGTCCCGCAGACCCGGCGAGAGCGACTCGTAGGCCAGCTGGCTGTCGGCCCAGTTGGTGTCCCCGCCGCTCGGCGGCAGCACCACGGCCCGCAGCACGGAGATCGCCGGGGGGCGCCGTACGAACGTCACGTCCGTGTGCCAGACGTCGGCGAACCCGTTGTCCTGGCTGTCCAGCGAGTACACCTCGGGCGCCACGTCACCGGAGTCGTGGACCGGATGCCCGGCGGTGACCTCGCCCAGCCGCCGGCCGAACTCGATCTGCGCGGCGTCGTCCAGGCCGTGCTGACCGCGCACGAAGAGCACCTTGTACGCCACCAGCGCCTCGCGCAGCGCGAGGACCTGGTCGTCGTCGAGGCGGCCGAGGTCGATGCCGTGGATCTCGGCGCCGAAGCGCGGGCCGAGCTCGGTGACCGGCAGCCGCGCCGGGGCGGGCCGCTCGCTGAGAAGGCTCATCTGTGTGTCCTTTCCGGATCGTGGGTACGGGGTCAGGCCGCGGCGGCGGCCTTGACGGCGTGGGACACCCGCGCGCGCAGTTCCGCGAACTCGGCCGAGCCGCGCAGCTCTTCGGCGTCGACGCCGTCGCGGGGCAGCGGGATGGGGAGGTCCAGGGCCACGGTGCCCGGGCTCTTGGTCAGCACGACGATGCGCGAGCCGAGGAACACCGCCTCGTCCGCCGAGTGCGTGACGAACACCGTGGTACGGCCGGTCCGCTCGGTCACCTGGCGGACGTCCTCCTGGAGCCGTTCCCGGGTCAGCGCGTCCAGCGCCGCGAAGGGTTCGTCCAGCAGCAGGAGGGGGTTCTCGGCGGCGAGGGCCCGGGCGATGGCGACGCGTTGCTGCTGGCCGCCGGAGATCTCCCAGACCCGGCGGTCCTCGACCCCCGTGAGGCCCACGCGGGCCAGCAACTCCGCCCTGCGTTCGGGACGCCGGGCGCGTTCGACGCCCGCGTAGCGCAGCGCCAGGTCGATGTTGCCCCGCACGGTCCGCCAGGGGAACAGACGTGGTGTCTGGAAGACCACCCCGGCGGCCACCCCGGGCCGCGGTGCGGCACCGTGGACACGCACCGAGCCGTGCGTGGGCCGCTCGAACCCGGCGACGAGCCGCAGCAGCGTGCTCTTCCCGCACCCGGAGGCGCCCACCAGGACCAGGAACTGCCCGGCGGGGACGGTCAGATCGACGGGTCCCACGGCGGTGAAGGACTCGCCGCCCCGGCCGTACCGGTGGACGACCTTGTCGAGGTGGACGGCCCCGGCGCCTACGGCGTCGCTCTCCCGCGCGGTCGCGGTGACATCACTTGAGGACATCGGGCAGCCCCTTGAGATAGAACGCCTCGCGGACGACGTCCTCGGCCGGCGCGGCGTCGATCTGTTGCTGGTCGGCCAGGAAACGCGCGGTGTCGGTGACGTAGGTGAGCAGCTTGCCGGGGCGGTGGTCGGTGCCCAGCCAGTCGGGGGACGCCACCTGCTCGGGGGTGAGGAACACCCCCTGCTTGAGCTGGGCTTTCGCATCGGCCGCGCTGATGCCGAGTTCGGCCGCGACGGCCGCGACCGAGCCGTCGGGGTCGGACTTGAGCAGGCGCAGCGCCCGGGCCTGAGCCGTGCGCCAGGCGTCGATGGCCCGCGGGTCCCTGGCGATGAGGTCGTCCGAGACCACCGCCAGGTCGAGTGTCGGCTTGCCCGCCGCGCCTATCTCCTTGCTGCTGGTGAGCTGGGTGCCGCTCGTGCGCAGCTCGTCCAGGGTGGGCAGCCACACATAGGCGGCGTCGATGTCGCCCCGCTGCCAGGCGGCGAGGATGGCCTGCGGCTGCAGATCGACGAGCTTGACGTCGGAGCCCTTCAGCCCGGCCGCCCGCAGGGCCGCCAGCAGGCTGTAGTGCGAGGTCGAGGCGAACGGGGTGGCGACGGTCCTTCCCCTGAGACCGGCGACGTCGGAGATCCCGCTGCCCTTGCGCGCGACGAGGGCCTCGTTCTCCCCGGCGACGTCCAGCACCCACGCGACCTTGTACGGGATCGGCGAGGTGCCCGAGATGCCGCGGGCGAAGGGGCTGGAGCCCAGCGCCGCGATGTCGAGCGACTTGCCGAGGAAGGCCTGGTTCACGGCGGCCCCGGAGTCGAACTTGATCCAGGTGACGCGGTAGTCCGGCAGCTCCTTCTCCAGCAGCTTCCCGTTCTTCACGAGCAGGTCGCCGCTCGGGAAGGCGAAGTAGCCGATGCGCAGCCGCCGGGAGCCGCCCGATGTCGAGGTCTCACCGGACGAGCAGCCGGTGACGGCCGCCGAGACGGCGGCGAGGGCACCGGCCAGCAGGAGCCGACGGGAAGCGCCTTGGGGCACACGGGACATGACAGAGCCGTTTCTGTGCTGGGTGCGGGGACGGAAGGGGGGTGCCCGGCCGAAGGTCTGCGCACGGTGCCGGGGCGGGCCGTACGCCGACGCGGCCGGGCGGAGGAAGAGAGGAGGAGGAAGAGAGGGGGAGGAGAAGAAGAGGAGGGCCGGCCGGCTGGTGCTGCGTGCGTGCTACGCGCGTCCGCGCCACGGCACGACGGCGCGTTCCAGCCGCAGCAGCAGGCCGTCGATCACCAGGCCGGAGACGCCGATGGTGATGATGCCGACCAGCACCACGGGGGTGTTGTTGTAGTTGGCGGCGTCCTTGACCATGCCGCCGATGCCGGGCAGCCCGTTGACCAGCTCGGCGGCCACCAGGGAGGAGTAGGCCACGCCCACGGCGAGCCGGACGCCGGTGAGCGTCTCGGGCAGCGCGGACGGGACCACGACGTCCGTGACCACGTTCCACCGCGAGGCGCCGAGGGCACGAGCGGCCTCGATCAGACTCCTCGGCACGGCCGCGACCGCCGTGGTGGTCGACACCGCCACGGGCGGGAAGGCGGCCACCGCCAGCAGGGTGACCTTGGGTTCCTCGTTGATGCCGAGCCAGATGACGAGCAGGGAGAAGTACGCCAGCGGCGGCAGCGTGCGCAGGAAGGTGATCCAGGGCTCGAACAACGCGCGCAGCCAGCCGACGGTGCCCATGAGCAGCCCGAACAGCACCCCGAAGGCGACACCGACCCCGGCGCCGATCGCGATGCGGCGCAGACTGATGCCCAGGTGCTCGACGAGATACGTGCCGTTGTACCCGCGTACTCCGTGGTGTGTCGTGGACACGTTGGCGAACGCGTCCCACACCTTGGCCGGCGGCGGGACCAGGGTCTCGCTCCAGGTGCCGCTCGCCGCCAGCAGCTGCCACAGCACGAGGAAGACGAGAAGCGAGCCGAACGGCAGCAGCACGGGGCGGACACGGGCCCACAGGCGCCGGGCCGGGAAGGACCGTCCGGGCGGCGGATCGGTGGGCGGTGCGGTGGTGCCGGGTTCGGACAGTGGGGGAGTCGTGGACACGGGCGTCCTCCATGGGACGCCGGGGAGGAACGGCCTCAGCGGCGGAGGGCAGCGGTCGGCCCCGGCGTGGGTGATGCTGAACGATGCGGACGGAGCACCCCGGCAGGGCGCGACAAGGACCCTCGTCAGGGAGACGTCAGAGGACGACGAGGGATGCGGGAACAGGCCGGCTCAGCAACAACACGAGCCCGGGCGTCGGCACAGGTCGATGACCAGACGTCGCACCAGGGACTCGGAGATCATGAGGCGTATTTCTACAGCAGACGCGGCCCCCGACCAAGGGCCGTCCACTTCCTGGAACGCGGCCGCTCACGGACCGGGCACTCGCGCCTTCGGGCCCTCGTCGGACAAGGGCCCGCCCGGCGGCGCGCGGACGCGGTCGCCGGGCGGGGAACAGCCGCTGGGCCGGGAGGCGGCGGGACGGGAGGGCCGTGGACCGGAGCGGGTCGCGGGGCGGCGGCTTCGTCGCGCGCCGCGCCCGTGTGACGAGCGCGGGCCCGCCTGCGCCGGTGTCCCGGCCGCGGCGCCCCCACCGGCTCGCGCCGGGCCCTCACCGTCGGCGCACGCCTACCGGTGCGTCCATGTGCCGTGGAGCGCGGTGACGGAGAAGCCCGGCCCGTAGGCGACCGCCAGCGCGGGCGTGCCGTCGGCGGGAGGCTGCTCGTGGGTGCGTTCGAGGACGCGCAGGACGGACACGCCGCCGAGGTTGCCTTCTTCGGACAGGGTGTCGAGCGAGTGGCGCGCGTCGTCCTCGCCGAGGCCGAGGGCGGTGGCGGTGTCCATGATGATCGGCTTGGACCCGGGATGGATGACGGGGACGTCGGCCGGGCGGCCGTCGAGCCAGTCGAGGACGGCGGGCATGACGTGCCGGGCTCCGCCGGTGGCCTGCTTCGTGGAGTCGAAGTGCAGGCCGTCCGGGCCGATGCGGCCGGCGTACATGGTGAGGCTGTCGGGCAGGACGTACTCGAACAGGCCGTCCGCCGTGACGGACAGGCCCGGCCCGAGCGGCTCGCTGCTCACGACGGTGGCCGCCCCGCTGTCCCCGAACAGCGCCTTGTAGATCATGTGCTCGATCTTCGTGTCGTGGTGGTTGTAGGCGGTGGAGAGGACTTCCGCGGCGACCACGAGGACACGGGAGCCCGGGTGCAGGAGCGCTTGTTCGGCGGCACGGATGAGGGCGTGGGCGCCCCCGGCGCAGGCCGCGGTGGTGAGGGCGGCGCGCCGGACGGTCGGGCGCAGACCGAGCCGGTGGACGAGATGGACGTCGAGATTGGGAACGGCCCAGCCGGTGGCGTGGGTGGTGATGATGCCGGTGATGTCGGCCGGGCGCAGTCCGTACCGGTCGAGGGTGGCGCGGGCCGCGGTCTCGGCCATCGACAGCCCGTCGGCGAAGGCCCGGGTGACGCGTTCGCCCACGTCGGCGGTTCCGGAGATGGTGTCCGCGGTGAGCGGCTGGGTGAAGTACCGGCTGTCGACACCGCAGTTGTCGAGGACCCGGAGGATCGCGCGGAGACGGGGATGGTCGGGGTGGTGGGCGCGGATGTCGTCGGCTATCTCGCCGGTCGTGATCTTGTGCGGGGCGAGGACGGTGGTCGGACGGGCGATGTGTGCAGGCATGTGGTCCCCCCTGGACGTACGTTGACCTGATCGGGTCAACGTACGGCAAAGTTGGCGCGATCGTTTCCCTCGGTCGTCGCGCTTATGGTCCCGCAGTGCCTGTCATACCGGAACAAAGCCTTGCGTTCACCCCATTGTTCGAGCCTGCAGCATGGGAGGGCGTGCGGCTTTGTGCCGGGGGCCCGGCCGGAAAATGAGGATCATGAATCGTGACCCGGGTGCGGTGAGCGGCTGTGCCACGCACATCGTCACCCAGCCCCGCCCGTGGACCGCGTGCCGGATGGGGCGCTCGTCGCCGTCGGGGTGGATGCTGGTGCCGCCCGCGTCGTAGAGGGGGCGGGAGACGGGATCGGCGAGCACGTCGGCTTCGATGTGCAGCAGTGTCTTGTCGTCGGGACGCTGCGCCAGCGCGGTCCGCAGCTGGGGCATGACGAGCGGCGCCCAGGCGGTGGCCCAGTCGGTGAGCTGGTCGCGGCCGTCGACGAGCATCCACCGCATGGTGTTGGCGGGGGCCCGCCCGCGGTCGAAGAGCTGGTGGAAGTGGTCGTTGCAGGTGATGAGGTTCCAACTGGCGTCGGTCACATAGGCCATGCCCTGCACGGCGTGGACGGCGTCGGCCCAGGCGGCGGGCACGGCGTGCCCCGAGGTGTCGTACAGCGGGCCGGGCGGGTCCTCGCCGCGGGCGTACCGGCACAAGGAGATCCATTCCTGCTCGTTCATGCCGTACAGCCGCGCGATGTCGCGGAGCAGGTCGACCGGCGCGTTCGGGTAGTTGCCGGATTCCAGGCGCTGGTAGGTGCGATCGGCGCAACCGAGGAGTTCGTCGACATGGTGCTGGGCGAGGCCGGGGGCGCGGCGGCCTCTGCCGGTGGGCCGGGGAAAGCCGTGGGTTTCAGGGGATATCTGGGCACGACGGTCTTTGAGGAGTTTGTTGAGCGCTTGCTTGTTCACTGCGGATTTGTCCCCCGGGACCGGTTGTCGAGTGGCAGCCAGTCTAATTACTGTCACGGGGTTTTGTTGTAAAAGATCTGCCGTAGATATTGGCTGGTTGTGTCATGCATGCTCGGTGCTGCGCGGGCGCCGGCCGGCAAGTCCGACGGCTGGTGATCGCGTGCATCACCCCCTCGCGGATACCGGCCGTCAACTGGTCTACTCCCCCCGGCTGGTATCCGCGCGAGGAGGCCGGTGACGGACGTGTGGCGGAGCACGCTTCCGGATGCTGGTGCCGTGCCGTCGCAACTCCCGAACGGGTCGGCACCAGCGACCGGACGCAGGTTCGGTGCCGCGCTCCCGGACCTGCCGCGCTGTGGCCGGTGCCCTCCCGCCCCACCCCAGGGGCCTTGGCACCGGCCGCCGTCCTCCTCACCGCCGCCCGGCCCGTACGGGGCGTGGCCGCCGCCCCCTGGCTCCGGAACCGGGGCGTGCGGACGTGCCACGACTCCCGCCGGTGAGCGCGGAGCCGCCGCTATCGGGGCGCCTGCCAGACGGTCCCGCGAGCCTCGTACTCCAGCATCGCCTCCACACCGGTCGCGGCATCCGACCCGAGTTCGCGTTTGACCAGCCAAAGGCCCAGCTCCAGGCCCGAGGTGATGCCCGCGGCGGTGACGAGATCGCCGTCGTCCACCACGCGGGCGTCCTTGACCGAGCCACCCTGCTCCGCGAGGTACGCCTTCGCGCCGTGATGGGTGGTGCAGGGGCGCCCCCTGGTCAGACCGGCCGCGGACAGCAGCACCGCGCCCGTGCAGAGCGAACTGATCGTCAGCCCCTCGCGGGGAGCCGCGGCGAGCGCTCGCGGGAGGGTGCCGTCGTCGACCTCGGCCCAGACCCCCGGACCGTCGCGGCGTGTGTAGCCACCGCCGGGCACCACGATCACATCCGCCTCCCGCGGGGCCCAGCGGTGCCTCACCTGGATCCCCGTGCCGTACCCGCAGCGGATCAGCCGGGGCCGTCCGGTGGTGACGTACCGGACCTCGACCCCGTTGGCGCTGTGCATCGCGGCGGCCGAGAAGACCTCGTAGGGAGCGACGCAGTCCAGTTCCTCGACACCGTCGAACACCACGATGTCGACGCGCAGCGGACCCGTCCGCCGGGGCGCGGCAGCGGCCCCGGTCCCCGAGGCCGCTGCCGTCAGTGCCCCGGCCCCCAAGGTCGCCGCTCCCGCCGCTGTCGTCCGGCGGAGAAAGTCTCTGCGTTCCATCGATGCGCCTCCTTTGTGTGCCGTAAGTGGCTTTCGAAGCGGCACACGGTTTCCGTGAACCGCCCGTGGAACATTCGTCGTTGGGGAAAGCGATCGAGTTCCCGCCCGGGGCGGTGCGGTGTGGTGCGGCACGGGCCGGACGGCGAGGGCGCTCGCGTACCCCCCTGCGGCACGTGGGGCCCGGACTGCGAGGATGAGGCGCCATGACCGCCGGGTGGTGTTGTCGCGCACTCAGGGCCGCCGTGTTCGCGGCCGTCTGCGTGCTGCTCGCCTCCCTGGGCCACGTCGTGATGTCCGGGACCGCGGTGCCCTGGTGGGCCATGGCCGCGGGTACCGGGCTGACCGCCGGCGCGGCCTGGCTGCCGGCCGGCCGGGAGCGCGGACCGCTCACCGTCGGCTCCCTCGTGCTCGCCGCCCAGACCGTGCTCCACGCGTCGTTCTCGCTCGTCCAGGCCGTCGCGGACCCCGGGGCCCCGGGCGACGGCTCGCTCGCCCGGCGCTGGCTGGGCCACCTGCTGTGCCGTATGCCGGCGGACCCCGGCGGCGAGCACGGTGCCCTGCCGGGGTCCATGGGCCCCATGGATCACGCGAGGGGCGCCCGGCACTCCATGGGGCCCATGGACCACATGGCGGCCGCGCCCCCTGTGGACCACGGCATGGCGGGCATGTCCTCGACCGGCATGCTCACCGCCCACCTGCTGGCCGCGCTGCTGTGCGGTCTGTGGCTCGCCCACGGTGAACGCGCCGCGTTCCGCATCCTGCGGGTCCTCGCCGGCTGGCTCGCCGCTCCGCTGCGCCTGCTCCTCCGGCTGCCCGTGCCGCCGTACCGGCCACGCGTGCGCGCCCGGCGGGGCCGCTCGGACGGCACGCTCCGGCGGCTCCTCCTCACCCGCGCGATCACTTCCCGGGGGCCGCCCGCGGGGGCCGCTGTCGCCTGACGACAGCCGGATTCCCGAGGCCGTACGCACGACGGGAGCCGCCGGCTCCCCGCCTCGGGCCTCGGCCGCGCACCTCCGCGCCCGGCCGTTCCCCCTTCACCGGTTCCGCTCCGCCGCCCGCGCCGTCCCGTGCGCGCCCGGCGCGGAGCCCGGTTCCGGACATCCCGAGAAGGAGACAGCAGGTGCTCACTCCTGCCCTGACCGCGCCACGCGAAGAAGCGGAGAAAGGCCCGGGCGACGACGCGATCACCGCCTGGGCGCTCGCCGCCCGCGGTGGCGACCCCGACGCCGTCGACCGCTTCGTCCGCGCGCTGCACCGGGACGTCCACCGCTACGTGACGTTCCTCGGAGCCGACCCCCACAGCGCCGACGACCTGACCCAGGACACGTTCCTGCGGGCACTCGGCGGCCTGCACCGCTTCGAAGGCCGCTCCTCGGCCCGCACCTGGCTGCTGTCCATCGCCCGGCGCGCGGTGATCGACAGCTTCCGCCACAGCTCCACCCGCCCCCGGCTGTCCGACACCGGCGACTGGCAGTCGGCCGCCGAACGCGCCCAGCCGCGCGGTCTGCCCGGCTTCGACGACGGCATCGCCCTCGCCGATCTGCTGGACACGCTTCCCGACGACCGCCGCGAGGCGTTCGTGCTCACCCAGCTGGTCGGGCTTCCCTACGCCGAGGCGGCCGGTGTCAGCGGCTGCCCGGTGGGCACCGTGCGCTCACGGGTGGCGCGCGCCCGCGCCGCACTGATCGAGTGGCTGCGGGACGCCGAACGCTGCGCGTCCCTTCGCACCGCCGCCTGACATCCCCCCACGGCCGCCGCCCGGTTCGGGCACCACCCCGGGCGGCGGCCCCCGGCGGAGTCCGCCGCGTAGCCGCTCCGGCTCACCGGTGTCGGGTGACTGTCGGCGGTGGTCGGTCGTCTGTCGGTGCTTTGTCGGTGGCCGACGGGACATTGGCATCGGCCGGCGCCCTCCCACGGCACCGGCTCGCACCGTCCCGGCTCGGCGCGGCGGCGTTCCCGGCGTGCCGCCGGGCGTCCCCGCGGCGATTCCACGCTCAGGAAGGAACTTCTCATGACCACGGACATCACCATCATCGGCGCCGGTCTCGGCGGCCTCGCGCTCGCCCGTGTCCTGCACGTCCACGGCATGGCGGCCACGGTCTACGAGGCGGAGCCCTCCCCGGCCGCGCGTGCGCAGGGCGGGATGCTCGACATCCACGACTACAACGGCCAGCTCGCCCTGGAGGAGGCCGGGTTGATGCAGGAGTTCCGCGGCCTGGTCCTGGAGGGCCGCCAGGCGATGCGGTTCCTCGCCCCGGACGGGACCGTCCTGTTCGACAAGGCCGACGACGGCACCGGCGGCCGGCCCGAGGTGCAGCGCGGCGACCTGCGCCGGATGCTGCTCGACTCGCTCCCGCCCGGCACCGTCCGGTGGGGACACAAGGTGAGCGGCGCCCGCGCCCTCGGCGCGGGCCGCCACGAGGTGACGTTCGCCGACGGCGGCACCGTGGTCACCACCCTGCTGGTCGGCGCGGACGGCGCCTGGTCACGCGTCCGGCCGCTGCTGTCCGCCGCCACCCCCCGGTACACCGGCAAGTCGGTCGTCGAGACGTACCTCTACGACGCCGGCACCCGCCACCCCGCCGCGGCGAAGGCGGTCGGCGGCGGTTCGATGATCGCGCACACACCGGGCAGGGAGATCTTCGCCCACCGGGAAAAGGACGACACCCTGCACGCCTACCTCGGACTGTCCGAGCCGCGGGACTGGTTCGCCGCCATCGACTTCACCGACGCCGCCGCGGCCACCGCGCGGATCGCCGCGGAGTTCGACGGCTGGGCACCCGAGCTCACCGCACTGATCACCGACAGCGACACCGCGCCCGTCCTGCGCCCCCTCCACGCCCTGCCCACCGGGCACCGGTGGGACCGGGTGCCAGGAGTGACCCTGATCGGCGACGCCGCCCATCTGACGGCCCCGAACGGCGAAGGCGCCAACCTGGCCCTGCTCGACGGCGCCGAACTCGGCAAGGCCCTCGCCGCGCACCCCGACGACACCGAGGCCGCGCTCACCGCGTACGAGCGGGCCATGTTCCCGCGCAGCGCCGAGGCCGCCGCCTTCGAGGGGGCGACCGCGCACGGCGCCGACTCCGACACCGCCGCGGTCCACGACCTGATCCTCGCGCTGACCCAGCGGGTGTCGTAGCCCGCCCCCCGGCGGGTCCGGCACGCGACCACCGCCGTGCACCCGCCCGCCCATGTCCCGCGGGAACCGGTCGGGCGGCGCGGGCGGTCAGGGGCGGGTGGCGGTCGCCCGGTCGGGGTGGAGCGGGAAGATCTGGTCCAGGCCGACGATGCCGAGCACGCGCAGGGTGTGGGCGGGAACCGCGGCGAGGGCGATGTCCGCGCCGGCGGCGTGCGCGTGGGTGCGGGCGGCGAGCAGGGCGGTGATGCCGCTGGAGTCGCAGAACCGCATCCCGGCCAGGTCCAGGACCAGGCGCTGGCCCGGCGACAGGGAGAGGGCGGCGAGCCGCGCGCGCAGCTCGGGGGCGTTGGTGTAGTCGAGTTCGCCGGTGATCTCCAGAACGGGACCGGTCGTGGCGTCGCGAGGGGTGATGTGCAGGGGGCTCATGCGGGGTTGCTCGTCGTCGTGCGGGGGGCGGGGAGGGCGGGGGCGCCGAGGGCGAGCAGGGCGGTGTCGTCGTCGAGCCCGTCGCCGAAGTCGTCCAGCAGGCGGGTCAGGGCCTGGACGACGGCGTGGGGTGCTCTGCCGGCGAGGCCGGTGGCGAAGGCGAGCAGGCCGTCGTCGCCGTAGAGAGCGGTGCGGTCCGCGCCGGTACGGGCCTCGGTGAGGCCGTCGGTGTAGAGCAGCAGCGTGTCACCGGGGGCGAGGGTGGTGGCGGCGGTGGTGAAGCGGGCCTCGGGCAGGATGCCGACGAGGAGGCCGCCGGGAGTGGGCAGGTAGCCGGCCGTGCCGTCGCCGCGCAGGACGAGGACCGGCGGATGCCCGCCCGAGGCCAGGTGCACGGCTATCCGCCCGGTCGCCGGGTCGGCTTCGAGGGTGCCGAAGACGGCGGTGCAGTAGCGCGGGTCGCCACCCGCGGCGTAACGCTCGTGGAGCACCTTGTTGAGCGTGGTCAGGGCGGACACCGGGTCGGGGTCGTGCAGGGCGGCGGCGCGCAGGGTGTAGCGGGTCAGCGAGGTCAGCGCGGCGGCCTCGGGACCCTTGCCGCACACGTCGCCGAGGAAGAAGGCGAACCGTTTGCCGTCGACGGGGAAGACGTCGTAGAAGTCGCCGCCGAGCCGGTCCGGGGAGGCGGTGTGGTAGTGGGCGGCCGTCTCCACTCCGCGCATCCGCGGCAGGCTGTCGGGCAGCAGCGACTGCTGGAGCACGGCGAGGGCGTCCTGCAGCCGGGCGCGGTCGGCCTCCGCCTGCCTGCGTGCCGCCTCGGCCTCCCTCCGGCCGCGCAGGAGCTCCTCCTCGTAGGCGCGGCGGTCGCGGGCGTCGAAGACGGTGGTGCGGATCAGCAGGGGCTCGCCGGTGCCGGTCTCCTTGACCACGGAGGAGACCAGCACCGGTATCCGGCCGCCGCCGGCCTGTCTGATCTCCAGGGCTATGCCGCTGATCTCGCCCCGCATCCGCAGCAGGGGAGCGAAGTGCGTCTCGTGGTACAGCTTGCCGCCGACGGTCAGCAGGTCGGTGAACCGCATGCGGCCCACCACCTTCGCCCGGTCCAGGCCGAGCCAGTCCAGCAGCGTGGCGTTGATCTTGGCGATGGTGCCGTCCATCAGCGTGGACAGGTATCCGCACGGCGCGGACTCGTACAGTTCCTCGGCACTGTCCTCCAGCAACGCGGCGAACGCGGCGTCCGCGCTGCCCTCGTCGTCGGCGTCGTGCGGGTCGGGTTGCCGCTCGGCACGGCTCATCACCGCAGGCCCGCCAGGAACTCCGTGATCGCTTCGTTGGTGGCCTCGGGCGCGGACAGGTGCGGGCAGTGCCCGGTCGCGTCGAGGGTGACCAGGCTCGCACCGGGGACCGCCTGGTGGACGAAGGCCCCGACCTCCCGGGGCGCGATGACGTCCTGGGCGCACTCCAGCACCAGCGTCGGCACGCGCACGCCCTTCAGGTCGTCCCGCGAGTCGGACAGGAACGTCGTGCGGGCGAAGACGCGCGCCATGTCCGGGTCGGTGGCGCAGAAGCTGTTCTTCAGCTCCTCGCCGAGTTCGGGCCGCTCCGCGTTGCCCATGATCACCGGTGCCATCGCCGCCGACCAGCCCAGGTAGTTCGACTCGAGCGACTCCAGCAGCTCGTCGATGTCCTCGGAGCTGAACCCGCCCCGGTAGCCCTCGTCGTCGATGTACCGCGGTGACGGGGCGACCATCACGAGGGCGCCGATGCGTTCCGGTGCCGTACCGGCGGCCAGCACCCCGATCATCGCGCTGACCGAATGCCCGACGAACACCGCGTCCCGCAGGTCCAGCGCCTCGCACACCTCCACCACGTCGCGGGCGTACCCGTCCAGAGAGCCGTACCGCTCCTCCGAGAACGCGGACGGGTCCGCGCGCCCCGAGCCGACGTAGTCGAACAGCACGACCCGGTAGTCCCGCACCAGCGCAGGCACCGTCAACCGCCACATGTTCTGGTCGCAGCCGAACCCATGGGCCAGCACCACCGCGCGCCCCCGGGGATTGCCCGTGACGGTGACGTTGTTCCTGCGAGCGATATCCATCAAGCCAGTCTGTCAGGTGCCACCGACCACTCCGGCACTCCACCGGACCGCCGCCGCGGGCGGGCGCGGGAGACCCGGCGGTCTACCCCGAGTCCGCCGATCCACACCCGGGAGTTCTCCCCGGCGGACCGGGCGATCGCACCGCTGTTCCCCGGCCTCCCGCGGGAGCACGCCGCGGCCGGTGATTTCGGACACGGGATCCGGCGGCGGCCCCGGAGAGCGGCTTCGGCGTCACCGGCGGTATCGCCGCCGCGGAGTTGCGGGCCGCGTCCTGAGCCATCCGGGGGGCCCTGACCCACACACCGGCCGCTGCGACGCCTGACCTGCGAGGACCGGGGTATCCGCGAGAGCGGGCCGTCATCCCCTCGAAAGCACTAAGGAGCCACCGTGTCGTCCACCGACGTCGTCGAGCTGATCCTCCAGGACCACCGGCGCATGGAAGATCTCTTCCGCACCCTGCGCAATGCCGAAGCCGACCGCGCGGCCGCCCTCGAAGAGTTCGCCGATCTGCTCATCGCCCACGCCTCGGCCGAGGAGGACGAGGTCTATCCGGCCCTGCGGCGGTACAAGAACGTCGACGGTGAGGACGTCGATCACAGCGTGCACGAGCACCATGAGGCCAACGAGGCCCTGCTCGCCCTGCTCGAAGTCGGGGATCCCGCCTCCGACGAGTGGGACGAGAAGCTGGAAGAGCTGGTCACCGCGGTCAATCACCACGCCGACGAGGAAGAGCGGACCCTGCTCAACGACGCGCGGGAGAACGTCGCCGACGACCGCCGCGCCCAGCTGGGCGCGGCGTTCCGCGAGGCGCGCGCGAAGTACCTGGAAGACGGCTGCGGCAGCATCGAGAACGTGCGCAAGCTGGTGGCCGCCGCCGGCGAGTGAAGCACGGACACGGAGCGGCGCGCCGGGGGGTTTCCGGGGGGCGCTCTGCCGTTGGAGGGGCCCCTCCCCCACAGGGGAGAGGGGGTCCCGCCCGTGTCCCCCCGCGAC
>NZ_JBVJOT010000022.1:28491-45129 GCF_055583025.1 Streptomyces sp. NPDC104831 | reverse complement strand
GGGTGCCGCAACGCCAAGACAGCACCCACGCCCCCCCCCCCCCCCCCCCCCCCCCCCCCCCCCCCCCCCCCTCCGCTGTCGGACGGCTCCTTCGCCGGCAGGGGAGCGGGCTCCCCGCCGGTGCCCTCCGGCGGCGGTGTCACGCGGTGTCGGCGCGTACGACGACCGCGTAGGAGCCGACGCCGAGGAGACGGTCGCCGGAGATCTCGCCGAGGGCCGTGTAGAGCGTGCGGACGTGTCCGGTGGTGTTGTCGAAGGCGATGTCCTTGACCGTGCCGTGCGCGCTGCCGAGTTCGGTCAGCACCCGGCGCCCCAGGGCCTCTTGATGGGCGGGGAGGCTGCCCTGCCCGGGATCGGCGGCGGTCCGGGAGCGCACGATGACGGCGTCTCGCCCCACCGCCTCGATCGCGTGCCAGGCGATGGTCGCCAGGTGCTTCGGGGCTCCGGACAGGCGCAGGCAGGCGACACTCCTGGTGTGCGCGTCCAGGGTCAGGCTCTCCACCCGCCCCAGTGGTTCGGCCTCGTCGGCGGTGATCACCGCAAGCCCCTGCGCCTGGGTGAACAGCATCATGCCGGGCCTCCTGCCTCGATCGTGGGACCGTCCGGGTACGACTGCGCGGTGTGTGCGCGGAACGCCTCGACCTGGGAGCTGAAGCTCGGCAGGTCGTCGGCGACGAAGTGCCGGGCGTGCGCAGGGATCACCAGGGCCCGCCCGGAGACGGCCAGCGTCTCGCCGCGCGGGATGAACACCTTCCGCCGGTGACCGTCCACGTGCTCGTCGGCGGCGATCTCGAAGCCGGCCACGCGTCCGCCGACGCCGGCCTCGATCACGACATCCAGGACCCGGCCGATCTCCGTGCCCTGGTCGGTGAGCACGGGTGCGCCGATGACCTGGCCGTGTCCGGCGTCACCGGCCGCGCCGGCCAGGTCCCGCCGTTCCAGCACCGTCTCGCTGGTGATCATCACGGCGGACGGGCCGATGGCGTGCACCCCGGAGAAGGGCAGGCTCTCCTTGAGCGGACCGGCCAGCAGCCCGCGCCCGCTCAGCGTGAACCCGGTGATCCGGCCCGCGCGGGCGTCGAAGAGGGTGTCCCTGATCTGGGCGACCGCCTCACCGCCCAGCGTCACCACCACCCGCTTGGTCAGCTCGGAAGCGAGCATGAGGGCGATCACTGCGAACCCTCCCGGTCGGTCGCACGGCCCGGGCGCACCGCGATCACCGTTCCGCTACGGCGCTTGGCCTGAACCGCCACGGCCGCGGCGACGAGCAACCCCACCACCGCGACCACCAAGACCACCCAGCCCCACCACACCATCACCGACCTCCTCGGGTCCGTCCTCGTCTTCGTCCAGCCGTCGTCTGTCCGGCGGTCCCTGGGCTATCCGGTTGCCCGCCGCGGGGGCCCGCAAGCCTTCCGTGTCACGGGGTGGCCGGAACCGACGGAAATGCCGAACAGCCCGGCCGGGCGGGGAAGTTCTGGAAGAGGAAGCGACTATTCCATTATCCCGGGGAAACCGGGGTTCCACGACAGCCGTCACGAGCCGGAACAGTGGCGGCCGATCGACAGCAATCGCAGCTTGCCCGGAAGGAATTCGTATGTCTGTGAGTCGTACGTTGGCCGTGTCCGTGATCTGCGCGACCGCCGCCATCGGCATCGCGGGCTGCTCCGACGGCGATTCGTCGGACCAGCCGTTCCAGGGCCAGAGCGCGGACCAGGTGGCCGCCAAGGCGGTGACCGCCACCCGGAACGCCACCTCGGTGCGCATGGCCGGGAAGGTCTCGGCGGAGGGCCGGCCGCTGACGGTCGACTTCCACGTCGACACCCAGAAGAACTGCAAGGGCAGGATGGCGATGGAAAGCGGCTCGGCCGACGTCATCCACACCGGTCAGGCGACCTATGTCAAGGGTGACGAGAAGTTCTGGGCCGGCGCCGCACAGGACTCCCCGGGCGGACAGAAGCAGGCCCAGGCGCTGAGCGGCCGGTGGGTGAAGGTGCCGGTGGGCGATTCCCGTACGACGGGGCTGTGCGACAAGCAGGGATTCCTCGCCGACATGGACGCCGACAAGTCCGAGCGCAAGGGAATGACGAAGGGCGACGTCACCACGGTGGACGGCCGCGAGGCGATTCCGCTGAAGAAGAAGAAGGGGAGCGGCGAAACCATCGTCATGTACGTCGCCACCGAAGGAAAGCCGTACATTCTCAAGGTGGACCAGTCGGGCGGAAAGAGCCCGGGCACCGTGCACTTCTCGGACTACGGCAAGCCGGTCAAGGCGACGCCGCCGCCGGCCGACAAGGTCATCGACGGCACCAAGGCGGCCAAGACGGCTTCCTGAGCGGGGAGGGACGGCGCGTGTGCCGGGCTGCACGGAACGTCGCGGCCCGGTGCCCGGCCGGTGACGGTCGAGGGAACGAGACCTTCCGGCCCGTACCATCCGTGCACGGGACCGGGACCGGGACCGGACACCCCCTGACCGGAAACGGTGAATCCCTGGCACACGAGGGCGGGTTGACGGACACGGTCCGTCCATCTGCGCGGCCGGCTCCGTTCCGTGCGCAGCGGGAGGCTCCGCCGGGACCGGGCTTTCGCAGTGGTACGGTCGTTTCCGGCTGCCCTATGACGCGCTTGCGACACGCTCGGTCACATCGCGGCCGGTCCGCGCGTTAGGGTGCGCGCGTGAATCTTCAAGTTGTCATCGGATCAGGGCCCGCCGGGGCCGCCACGGCGCGGCTGCTGGCCGAACAGGGCCACCGTGTACGGGTCATCACCCGCTCGGGCCGCGCCCCCGAGTCCGGCATCGAACACCTCGCACTGGACGCCGCGGACCCGCAGGCGCTCACCGAGGCCGTCCGCGGCGCGACCGCCGTCTACGGCTGTGCCGCGCCCCCGTACCACCGCTGGACGGCCGACTGGCCACCGCTGGCGGCCTCCTTGCACACGGCGGCCGAGGCGACCGGGGCCGTCCTGGTCATGCTGGGCAACCTCTACGGTTACGGACCGGTGGACGGTCCGCTGACCGAGGACCTGCCGCTCGCCGCGACCGGGCCCAAGGGCCGGGCGCGGGCCGCGGTCTGGGAACGGACCCGGGAACTGACCGAGCAGGGACGCATCAAGGCGGTCGAGGTACGGGCCTCCGACTTCTTCGGGCCCGGCGTGACCGACGGCGGGCACTTGGCCGCCCGGGTCGTGCCTCGGCTGCTGCGCGGCAAGCCGGTCTCCACGCTCGGCGATCCCGACGCCGCCCACAGCTGGAGCTACGTCCCCGATGTGGCCCGGGCCCTGGTGGAGGTCGCGGGCGAGGAACGCGCCTGGGGCAGGGCCTGGCACGTGCCGACCGCCCCTCCCTCGTCCGTCCGCGTGATGGTGGACCGCCTCGCCGCCCAAGCGGGCACCGGACCGGTCGCGGTCCGTCCGCTGCCACCGGCCGTCCTGGGCATCGCGTCGGTCTTCTCCCCGCTCCTGCGCGAACTACGGGAGATCCGCTACCAGTTCGACCGCCCCTTCGTCATCGACTCCAGCGCCTACGAGGCCGCCTTCTCGGTGCGGGCCACCCCTGTCGAGGAACAGGTGGAGGCGACCGTGGACTGGTGGCGCGCCAGACAGGGTGAGGAGCAGTGAGAGCGGAAACGATGCGTTCTGCGCCGAGCGGATCCGGGCACCGGGACGACATAGCGGTCGTGGGCATGGCCTGCCGGTTCCCCGGCGCGCGGAACCTCAACGAGTACTGGCGGCTGCTGACCAGCCCGAAGCCGCAGTTCACCCGCATACCCGACGAGCGGTGGCGGGCCGCCGCCTTCCTCAGCGACTCCCTCCGGGACGCCTCCGCCGCCTACACCGACATCATGGCGACGCTGCCGGACGTGGGCCACTTCGACGCCGCCCACTACGGCATACCCCCGCGCCGGGCCCGGGCGATGGATCCGCAGCACCGGCTGCTGATCGACCTCGCCCGCGAGGCGATCCAGGACGCGGGCTGGGAGGCCGAGGGCTTCGACCGCGAGGAGACCTCGGTCATCACCTCCCTCACCGAGAGCGGGTACCGCGAGATCAGCACCCTGCCGATCCGGATGCGCCAGCTGGCCGGCGGCGAGTTCGGAGCCGGGGCGACCGGCTCCGGGGAGCTGGAGATGGTGCGCGCGGTCGACCGGCTGAACGGCACCTCCGTGGCCGGGCTGCTGCTCAACATGGGCCCGAACACCGTCAGTTCGGTCTTCGATCTGCACGGGGAGAGCTACGCGCTGGACGCGGCCTGCTCCGGCGGGCTCATGGCCGTGGCCAACGCCGTGCACGCGCTGCGGGCCGGCCGCACCCGCATCGCCCTCGCAGGCGGTGCCCAACTGGCCCTGACCCCCGACCTGCTGGTCGGGCTGTGCCGGATCGGTGCCATCTCGCGCAGTGGCCAGTGCCTGCCGTTCGGCGCGGAGGCCGACGGCTTCGTCCTCGGCGAGGGCGCCGCCCTCCTGGTGCTGCGGCCCCTGGCCGACGCCCTGGCGGCCGGGGACCGGGTCTACGCGGTGATCCGCGGGGTGGGCTCGGCCAACGACGGGACGGTGCACGGCGGCATGCAGCCCCAGGCCGCCGGTCAGCTGCGCGCGCTGCGCCGGGCCTACCGCGACGCCGGCCTGACCCCGGACGCGGTGGGCTACCTGGAGGCGCACGGCACGGCGACCACGGTCGGGGACCCGGTGGAGATCAAGGCCCTGCGCGAGCTGCGCGGGGACAGCGGCTCGCACGCCTACCTCGGAGCGGTGAAGGCCGTGGTCGGGCACTCACTCGGCGCCGCCGGCCTGGCGGGTCTCATGAAGGCCGCCCTGGCCGTGCACCACGGGATCGTCCCGCCGCAGCCCGCGTTCGGGCTGGCCGACTCCGCCGGGCTCGACGCCGCGCGGCTGACCGTCCCGACCGAGGCCGTCCCGTGGCCGGATGCCGGGCAGCCGCGCCGGGCCGGGGTGAGCGCCTTCGGGTTCGGCGGCACCGGAGTCCACCTCGTGCTGGAGGAATGCGCCGCGCGGCCGGCCCGCCCGGCACCCGAGGCGGGTCCGCACCTGCTGGTGCTCAGCGCTCGCGACCGCTCGGGGCTGGCCCGGCACGCCCGGGAGCTGGCGCACGTCGTCGCCGCCGGCGAAGCGCCGCTGGACCGGGTGGCCGACACCCTGGGCCGCCGTGCGCTCCTCGGCGAACGACTGGCCGTGGTGGCACAGGACGCCGCCGACGCCGTCGTCAGGCTGACCGGGGCGGCCGAGGCGGTGGCGGCGGGCCGCACCGGAGACATCGGGCCCGGGCAGCGGGCCGGCACCGCGCCGCCCGGCACGCCGGCCGACGCCGCCGGGCCGGTGCCGGGGCGGCTGTCCGGTGAGCCGCGCACGGCCGAGCTGCTGCGGCTGGCGGAGCACGCGGTCACCGGCCCGGGGCTGCGTCCCACCGGCGAGCGCCTGCCGCCGCTGACCCTGCCGCCGAGTCCGCTGGCCCCGCGCCGGCACTGGGTGGTGGACGCATCGGCCCGCGAGGCCGTCCCGGTGGGCCCCGCCCGCGCGGCGGGCGAGCCGGAGGAAACGGTGCCCGCGCCCCGGACGTCCGCCGCCTCCGCCGTCGTACGCGAGGAGGTGTCCCGGATCGGGGTCTTCCCGCCCTCGGACGTCCAGGAACGGATGGCACTCGTCGCCGACCTGGGCTTCGACTCGCTGATGCTGGAGGAACTGGAGGTGAGCATCGGCAACCGGCTGCCGGGCTTCCGCACCGAGGAGATGTACGAGCCGACGCTCACCGTCGCCCGGCTGATCGAGCTGGCCGCCGCGCATCCCGGCGGGGAGCCGGTCCGGGAGGGGCCCGCACCGCTCCCGTTCCCGCACGGCCGGCAGGAGCCCCGGTGGGACGCGGAGACCTCCCGCGTCGACGACTTCCCCGAGGTGCGGCGCTTCGAGGAGCGCTTCGACGCGATCACGGACAGCGGCGCGGACTACCCCTACTTCCGTGTCCACCAGGGCAACATCCGCGACACGACCGTGGTGGGCGACCGGTCGTACCTGTCCTTCGGCAGCTACAACTACCTGGGACTCTCCGGGCACCCGGCGGTCAACGAGGCCGCGCGCCGCGCGGTGGACCGGTACGGGACCTCGGTCTCCGCCAGCCGCGTGCTCTCCGGCGAACGCGACCTGACGGTGCGGCTGGAACGCGCGCTGGCCGATTTCCTCGGCGTCGAGGACTGCGTGGCCCTGGTGAGCGGTCACGCCACCAACGTCACCGCGATCGGGCACCTCGTCGGCCGGGACGACCTCGTCCTGCACGACGCGCTCGCCCACGACAGCATCCTCCAGGGCTGTGCGCTCTCCGGGGCGGCGCGACGCCCCTTCGCCCACAACGACGTCGGCCGGCTGGAACACCTGCTGCGGGCCAACCGGTCCCGGTTCCGGCGGGTGCTGATAGCCGTCGAGGGCGCCTACAGCATGGACGGCGACCTCGTCGACCTGCCGGCCCTGATCGAGCTGAAGAAGCGGTACGGCGCGCTGCTGATGGTCGACGAGGCGCACAGCATCGGCACCGTGGGCGAACGCGGGCGCGGCGTGGGCGAGTTCTTCGACGTCGACCGGTCCGACGTGGACCTGTGGATGGGAACCCTCTCCAAGGCCTTCGCCAGCTGCGGCGGTTACCTCGGCGGCTCCGCCAGGATGGTGCGGTGGCTGCGGCACACCCTGCCGGGCTTCGTCTACAGCGTCGGCCTGACCCCCGCGAACGCGGCGGCGGCGCTGGCGGCCACCGAGCTGATCGTCGCGGAACCGGAGCGGGTACGGGCCCTGCGGCGCAACGCGGACCTCTTCCGTTCGCTGGCCGCCGCGGCCGGTCTGGCGACGGGCGTCAGTGCCCACACCCCGATCGTGCCCTGTGTGCTCGGGGACTCGGCCCGGACCCTCAGGGTCGCGGACCGGCTGTACGACCGCGGCGTCATAGCCGATCCGATCTTCCACCCCGCCGTGGAGGAGGGCCTGGCGCGGCTGCGGTTCTTCGTCACCAGCGAGCACCGCGAAGAGGACATCCGGCGGGTGGTGTCGGTGCTGGCCGAGGAGGTGACGTCCGCCGTGGGGTGACCGGGGTGTCTCAGATCAGGGTGCGTTCGATCCGGCTCAGCACGGCGTTGCCGCCCGTGGTCCCGCCTTGGCCGGCGTCCTCGGCCGACGGCGCGCTCCGCTGCTCGCGGGTGCTCCCCACCTGCTGGGAGAGCAGGTAGGCGATGATCTCCGCCTCCTGTTCCTGGACGTCGTCGTAGGTGGCGCGCAGCAGCATGTCCCGCACGAGTTCGGGGTCGAGGTTGGGGAAGAGGAGGCGAGCGGTCGTCTCGTCGAGCAGGCCGGCCCCGCGATGGCAACAGATGATGTGACCGAGCTCGTGCAAGATGATGTGCTCCTGATGCGCGGTGGTGGTGTTGGCGTCGTAGAAGATGAGGTCCTCGTCCCGTGCGGCAACCCACATGCCGCACGGGTGCGACGCCGGCATCTGCATCGGCACGAGCGTGATCGGGCGGCCGCGGACACTCCCCAGGTGGAGGCAGAGTTCGGCCACGTCGGCCACGTCGGGAAGGTCCAGGGCGGCGATGCGCTGGGCACCGGCCTTGCGCAGCCGCTTGAGCTGACTGCGGCGGTCCTGCTCGGCCGGCCGACTCTTCCTGAGCCCTCTCACTGAGCCGGATCCCCTCCCTCCGCCTCGGGCACGTCGGTCACCGGGGGCAGCCCTTGCAACTGCCGGTACTGGTCCATGATGGCCGTGATCGCCTGGAGGTTCTCGCGTTTCATGCCGGCCGCCCGCATCGCCACGGCCCGCACCCCCGCCTGCCGCAACGCCTCGACGGCGGCCAACTCGCTCAGGACCGACTCGGCGACCTCGTCGTCGAAGAAGTAGGCGACCGACACACCGAAGAACCGGGCCAGTGCCGCCAGGAGGTCCGGTGAGGGGTTGGAGCGTTTGCCCGTGCGCAACTGGGAGAGGTAGACGCCGCCGACCTTCAGATCGGGGTTGCTCCGCTTCAGCTCCTCCGCCACCTCGGCGTTGGTCCAGTGCCTGCCCTTGGGGCGGACCGTCCTGAAGAGGCTGTCCAGGCGGGTGGCGAGCAGGGGTCGGTCGTCGGGCTCGGACACTGATCCTCCCTTCCGGTGCGCCCCTCGATGATGCCCTTGGCTATATGACAGTTTTCCAGATTAGCTGTCAGTTGACAATTGGGCATGGCTCCGCCAACGTTGAAGCGCGCCGATAGCTGGTAGCTAACTTGGCTCACGGGGGTGGCCGAGTCGGCTCCGGCTGATCCGGTCGGGCCTGTCCCAGGGGGTGGGCAGGCCTGACCGGAAGGCGCCGCTCGGCCCGTGTCCCGCCGCAGTAACGGCGGCGGGACACGGGCACGAGAAGACCCGCCCGGTCCGACGGGGGAACGGACCGGGCGGGAGCTCAACCAGCCTTGCCGAGCTTACGGTAGGCGCTGGCGACTTGGGTGAGCCAGGCCGTCTCCGCCGCGAAGTTGTCCGAATCACGATCTTCGAAGTTCGCGGTGTCCTTGTTGTCGTCGGGGATGGTGCCGGCGCGCTTGGCGCGCAGCGCCTGCCGGATCTGGGCGGCCTCGGCGAACGCCTGCCGCGACTCCTCGCCCGCCTGCGGGCGGGGCCCGCCCGTGCCGCCGGCGCTGCGGTCCATGTAGGGACGCAGATCGCGCCAGCCGTCCCGTATCTCCACGACCCGCCGGTGGAGGCGGTAGTCGAGGTCGGCGACCGAGGCCGCGGGCGGCTCCAGCACGATGTCCGGGGAGGACTCGTACAAGTCCCGCCAGAGCGGATACAGGACACGGTAGGAGTGGTAGGTGTCCACCCACTCCACCAGCCTGACGGCCGGTGCGCCCCAGGAGGGCACGGTCAGGCTGAGGGAGAGGATCACGATGCCCGCCGCGCTGAAGAGGTTGGACGCGAGCGTCCAGGCGCCGATGTCCACCCCGGCCGCGGCGGTGAGGATGTTGACCGTCCTCGCCGAGCAGTAGAGGAAGAGGACCACCGCGGCGACGGACAGGAGCCGCAGCGCCTGCCGCAGCGAGGGCTTGTCGGACATCCGGGCGTAGGGCCCGCACTGGCGGAAGATGGTGACGCAGGGCACCGCCTGGGAGACGATGAAGAGCAACAGGTAGGTGAGGACCAGCGGATCGCCGCTGCCGGTGTCGAAGTCGGAGGCCGGCCGGCCGGTGCCGTCGGCGACGAGGAAGAGCACCGTCAGCAGGACGTCCAGGGTGACTCCGGTGATCAGCCAGTAGCGGCTCAGGCGTGCCGCCTCCGTCTCGGAGGCCGCCCAGTGCAGCAGGATGATCTGCGCGCTGACACAGAAGGCGACCGCCGAGAGGTGCATCACCAGGATGGCGAGATTGCCCACGCCCAGGAAGGCGCCGCCGCCCATGGCGACGGCGCCCATCGTGAAGGTGAGCGACTGCAGGAGCAGAGTGATCACCAGCGTGCGGTAGGCGCTGTCCCGCCAGTTGCGGCGCACCTGGCACAGCCGGTAGACGAGGGCGGCGTACGAGGACAGCGCCGCGATGACGAAGCAGAGTGTTCTGATGGTGGTCACGGCCCGATTCCTGGGAAGCCGCGCGGGCGGCGGACGGCTCGGTCGGTCTACTCGGTGGTGTTCTCGGGGGTGTTGTCGTCCACGGGGACTCGCAGGCCGATGCCTTCGGCCGCCACGGCGACGGCGAAGTCGAAGAAGGCGGTCTCGTCCCGGACGCTGTCGTGCGTGCGGCTGAAGACCTGGAACACCAACAGCCCGATCAGGCCGCTCCACAGCACGATGCCGCGTTCGACGAGGTCGGTGAAGGGGGCCTCGGGCGTGCCGCCGAAGAGGGCCACGGCTTCCGGCCGCAGCAGCGGCGGCCCGGGCACCGCCCGCCGGGGCGGGGTGAGTTCGCCGGCCTCCAGCGCGGACCGCACGATCCCGGCCAGCACCGCGGGCGTGCGTGAGGCCGGCGGCACGGTGTCCTGCGGGGCGTCGTAGCCGGGAACGGGGGAGCCGTAGATCAGCGTGAACTCGGCGGTGTGGTCGAAGGACCACTGCCGCAGCGCACGGGCGGCCGCGAGCAGCCGCGCGCCCGCCGGCGCCCCGGCGTCCCGGGCGGCCTGGTCGGCCCGCTCCATGGCGGCCCCGGACGCGTTGTAGGCGTCGATGATGAGGGCGGTCAGCAGATCGTCGCGGTGCGGGAAGACGGCTGCCACGTCGGAGCGGGACAGGCCGTCGGCCTCGGCGACGGCGTCCAGGGACAGCTGCCCGGCCCCCAGGGTCCCCAGCAGCCGGCGTGCGGTGGTCTTGATGGCCTCCACGCGTCCGACGGTCTTGTCGGCGGCGGGACTTGTTCCGGATTCCATGGTCAAACCGTACCCGTCGGTCACCACGGCGAGGGAGGCGGTTCGGCAGCCGCCGCGGCCGTGCCACCGGGATCCGGCCACGCGCGGGCCGACGGGCGGGCGGGGGTGAGGCGTTGGCGGGCAGGCGCCCGGCTGCCGCCGGGCGGGTACCAGGCCCGGCGGGCCCGGGACGGATCCTCGCCCGCCCGACGGGCAGGGCCCCCGGCTCCCGCCGGCCGTGGACGGCCGCACGACGCCCCCGTCCCGGCTGGACAGCCCGACGGGCCCGGCGTGAACGGCCGGTCCGACGCCGTCGCGGCCGGACCGGCCGGTCGAGTCCGCTTCCGTCGCGGGGACCGGTGCGGCGTTCCCGGCGCGGTCGGCGCTCGTCGCCGTGTCCGCTTCAGGCCGTCGTGAGGGATCCCGTCCGGTCGGCGTACTCCCGCAGCCCCTTCGTCGTGTCGCCCGCCCAGCCCACGTATCCGTCCGGGCGGATCAGGAAGACGCCCGGGCCGTAGGAGGCCGGGGGAGCGGGGAGCGAGGGGAGTCCCGGGAGGGTCGCTCCCAGCAGGGTCCAGTGCGGCCCCCGGAACGCGTCGAAGAGCCGTACGCCCGCCACCGTGCCGTCGGGGGCGCGGTCACCCGCGCGCGGCCCGGCGGCCCGGCGGCGCGTGTCGACGCTGAGGGACGACTCCCGGTAGCCCACCCCCAGCTGCACCGTCGCCCTGCCGCGCCGCACCTGTCCGCGGTGCACACCCGTCGACAGCTCCAGCATGGCCGCGGCGTTCGCCCGGCGCTCCTCCTCGTAGGTGTCCAGCAGCGCGTCCGGCGCACCGCCCCGCAGCACCGCGCCCAGCTTCCAGCCCAGGTTGTAGGCGTCCTGCACGCTGGTGTTCAGGCCCTGGGCGCCGGCCGGCGAGTGCACGTGCGCCGCGTCGCCCGCGAGGAACACCCGGCCGGCCCGGAACCGGTCCGCCAGGGCCGCTCGCGGCCGGAACTCGGACGCCCAGCCCACCTCCGTCACGTCCTGCGCGTCCAGGTGCGTGCGACGGGCGACCAGCTTGCGGATGCCGTCGGGGGAGACGTCCGCTCGCTCTGCCTCCGGCAGGCGGGCCGCCAGCTGGAAGTCCTCCGTCCCGGCCAGCGGGCACAGCCCGAGGAAACCGCCGTCGTCCCCGGGGAAGGCGTGCCAGTGGTTCCGGTCCAGGCCCCTCAGGCGCAGGTCCGCCACCACGAACGGCGCGGGGTCGACCGTCTCCCCGGCCATGTCCACCCCCAGCGCCCGGCGGACCGCCGAGCGCCCGCCGTCGGCCGCGACCAGGTACCGCGCGCGCAGTGCCCTGCCGTCGGCGAACCGTGCCGTCACGCCCTGTGCGTCCTGCGTCAGGGCCGTCACCTCGCGCCCGAAGGCGACCTTGCCCCCCAGCCGGGTCAGCCGCGCGTACAGCACCTCCTGCGTCCGCCACTGCGGAATCATCAGCGGCTCGCCGTAGGGCACGCCCTCGTCCGCGTCCAGCTTCTCGAACATCGACTCCTCGCCGAGCCGTTCGCCGTCCTTCCAGACCATCCGGTTCGGGTAGGGGCCGCCCGCCGCCCGGATCGCGTCCAGCACGCCGAGGTCGTCGAAGACCTCCTGGGTGCGCGGCTGGAGCCCCTTGCCGCGCGAGCCGGGGAACAGGTGCTCGCCCCGCTCCGCCACCAGCGCGTCCACACCCCGCCGCGCCAGATCGATCCCGAGGGTCAGACCGGTCGGGCCGGCGCCCACGATCAGAACATCCATGACATTTCTCCTTAACGGCGTTAAGTTCCGCTCTCCGGGAGAGTGCCCTTAACGCTGTTAAGCTGTCAAGCGTGAGTACGGACAAACGCGCCCCCCTCGACCGCGAGCGGGTCGCCGACACCGCCCTGCGCCTGCTGAACGAGGTCGGCCTGGACGGGCTGACCCTGCGCGCCATCGCCAGGGAACTGGACGTCAAGGCACCCGCCCTGTACTGGCACTTCAAGGACAAGCAGGCGCTGCTGGACGAGATGGCGACACGGATGTACCGGCAGATGCTCGCCCGCGCCCCGCTCGACCCCGCCGACACCTGGCGGGAACGGCTGCTCGCCGTCAACCGCGGCCTGCGGACCGCGCTGCTCGGCTACCGCGACGGCGCCCGGGTCTTCAGCGGCACCCGCTTCACGACCTCGGACCACGCCCCCGCCCTGGAGGCGAACCTGCGGCTGCTGACCGGGGCCGGACTCAGCCTCGCCCAGGCGGTCGACGCGGGCCGCACCGCGAACGCCTACACCATCGGCTTCGTCATCGAGGAACAGGGCGTACAGCCCCTCCCGGGCGAGCGCCGGGAAGGGTTCGACGTCGAGGACCGCGCCCGCCGCCTGGCCGGCTTCCCCCTCGCCGCCGAGGCCGGCGGCCTGCTCTTCGACGACTACGACCGGCAGTTCGAGGAGGGCCTGGCGCTCGTCGTCGCCGGCATCGGCGCGCGCTACGGCCTCACCTGAGCACGCCACCCTGCGCGCGCCGTGACGCGGCGGTCCGCGTCGACGCGGCAACTCCGCCCCCCGCCGGTCTCGTTGGGGGGCGGCCGTCAGTCCGGGTGGAGGATCGCCCGCCTCGGCGGCCGTCGCCCGAGGGGCGATCATGAAGCCTGTCCGCTCGAACGAGGAGGAGCCATGCAGGTGGAGCAAGTGGACTGGGTCGGCATTCCGGCCGGGACGGTGCGCCGGGGTACGCCGGCCGAGGAAGTGGCGGCCGTGGCCCGCCGCTACGCGGACACCGGTGTGCCGGTGGAGTGGTACCTGAAGGAGGCCCCGCGCGCGGAGATCCACGTCCCGGCGTTCCGGATCGCCCGCACCCCGGTCACGGCGGGCCAGTGGGCGCTCTTCGCGGCGGCCACCGGCAGGCCGCTCCCGCAGGCGCCGGCGGACCACCCGGTCACCGGCGTCTCCTGGGAGGCGGCGGTGGCCTACTGCCGGTGGCTCGGGGAACGGCTCGGCGGCCTCGCGGTACGGCTGCCCACGGAGGACGAGTGGGAGCGTGCCGCGCGGGGCGACGACAGCCGTGAGTTCCCGTGGGGTGACGAGTACCGCACCGGCCTGGCCAACCTGGTGGACCTCGGCATCGGCACCACGACGCCCGTCGGCTCGTTCCCCGAGGGCGCCAGTCCCTTCGGGGTGCTGGACATGGCCGGCAACGCCGACGAGTGGACCTCCACCCTCTACGCCCCCTACCCGGGCGCGCCCGCCGACGTGCCGCGCACCGAGGACTGGGCCTTCGACCCGCACATCACCCGAGGCGGCGCCTTCCGGCACGACCGGGACCTGGCCCGCTGCGCCCGCAGGCACGGGGCCTACGAACCGGACCTGGAGGCGATCGGCGTCGGCTTCCGCCTGGCGGCCCCGGCCGGGTAGGACCGGACGCCGGGTGCTCGCCTCCGTGCCGGCCCCCATGGTGTAATAACTCAAAGGCAAGTGCACCTATTACCGACTGAGGGAGGGGCCGTGCCCTTCAGGACCACCACCGAGGCGGTGCGCGCATGGGTCGAGGGCTGGGTCGTCTCGCGTGGCGCGGCCCGGCCGACGCCCCAGCCCTGGGGGTTCACCGTGGACGTCGGCCTGCCCAAGGAGGTCGCCCGGCACGTCGTCACCACCGCCGACGAGGCGACCGTCCGCAAGCTGGCCGAGAACACCACCACCCCCGGCGTCCCCCTCAAGGCGTTCGTGCCGGCGCGGACCCTGAAGGCGTGGCTGCCGCCGGGCTGGTTCCTCCTGGACGGCCACGCCGCCCTCATGGCCGTACGGCTGGCCGCCGGGGACACCCCGCTCCCCCTCCCCGGCGGCTACCGGCTGCACACCTGGGACCGGGCCGACGTCACCCGCGTGGTGGTGCGCGCCGCCGACGGCGCCTTCGCCGCGCGCGGGCAGATCGCGGTCACCGGCCCGACCGCCGTGGTCGACCAAGTGGAGACGGACGCGGCCCACCGGCGCCGCGGGCTCGGCCGCGTGGTCATGGGGACACTCGCCGAGGCCGCGGCCCGCCAGGGCGCGCGGGCGGCCGTACTGGGCGCGACCGAGGAAGGCCGCGCCCTGTACGAGACCATGGGCTGGCGGACGGTCGCTCCGCTGAGCGCCGCCGTCCGGGACCCGGGAGGCGCCGGGAGCTAGCACCAGGCGGCGCGGGGCCCGTCACCCGCGGTGCCGCCCGGGCGGGCCGGGGGCGGCCGCCGGTGCCGCCGCCGCGAGCCGGGCCCGGTCGTCCGGGCATCGCCCTGTCGCCGTCGTCGCCGATTTGACGAACGGCCGTGCCGCGGACGAGAGTTGGCCCGGCTCTCGGGCGCCGCGCGGCCGGCCGGGCGTTTTCTCCGCCGCGGGTGGTGCCGTCGACCGGGTGGGCGCCACGGCCCGCCGGGACGGGAGATCGCCGCCGGCGTGGGGCCCGAAATCCGGATCATGGCCTGAAACTCCGCTGTACGGAATGTTTCGGCAACGTGAAAAACGCGTGCTTGACAAGCGTTGATCGCGATAAAAGACGTGCTGGTGCCGTTGCGGTCCTGGATTCATTGCTTCCGTTTTCCTGTTTTCGCTCTCCTGTTTCCGGCCGTATTCCGGAGGGTGTGTTGCATGTCTCGTCGTGCCTCGTGTTGGCTATGCCCTGGGCCGAGCGCCTCGTGATCAATGAGAGGGAAGCTGCTTATGGCGAGGGTTAAGATCAATCCTGCTCGATACAGCCAGTTCGGGCCGGCAGAGGGCAGCATCTTCTGCCTGATTACGAACCGGGAACTCGAGAACGAGCTGGAGATCGTCAAGGAAGCGCCGTACGCCGAATACCGGACGATCTTTATCGGCAAGGGCGACGACTTCGAGACCATGCTGGCTGACGAAACCATTCCTCAGCAGTCGCACTCCCTGGTCATCTCGCCGTACCGCTTTTTTGAGTCGCCCTCGGAAGAAGCCCTCGGTCCGCGTCGCAAGCTGATGGGGATGGCCTGCAACTCGACGCCCGCGGACCTCGAGATCATCCGGCACTTCATCGGGGTCATCGAGAACACCTCCGCCAAGGAGCAGGGCGAGTTCAGCGACCGCTTCTTCGAGCTGGCCGAGACCACGGACCACCTGCTCTACGTCGACGAGCGGCACGGCACCCGCGCGGTGCTCGACCACCTCGCCGAGGACCTGATCTGGAACCAGCAGGCCGGCCCCCTCGAATGGGGGGAGCAGCAGATCGTCCCCTCCGGGGAGATCAGCGTGCTGCCGATGCAGATCGTCGAATTCGACGAAAAGCTGCACCTCCCGCTCGAAGGCAGCATCGCCTTCCGTGGATTCCCCATCCTGCACAGCGGTACGCCGTCGTTCACCCGCAGGGACCAGGCCCGTCTGTCCGGCAAGCTCGCCGGCCTGGAACACGAAGCGATCGTCTGCGACGTCACCAAAGGCACGATCACCTCCCTGCGCCCCTTCCGGAAGGAAGGCGCCGAGGTCGCCAAGGTCTTCGAGGCCATGTTCGAGATCGACTCGCGCTACGCGCTGGTCTGGGAGATCGGACACGCCCTCAACACCAGCCTGGACATTCTTCCGGGCAACCATGCCATGAACGAGGTGTACGGCGGTGAACGAGGCTGCCTCCACTGGGGACTGGGTCTCACGCCCTTCACCCAGTACCACCTCGACATCATCTCGCCCGACACCACCGTCTACACCGAAAACGGAGACGTGGTCCTGGGCGACAAAGGCGGCGCTCCCAGCGTTCGCATGGCCTCTGTCGGCTGACCGGCGGGCCGTGAACGAATCGCACGAGCGTGAAATTCACGACGAAAGGAGGTGGCGGCCATGAAGAAGACCATCAAGGTGCGCAAGAACAGCAACTACCTCGGCACCCTCCTGGGCTGAGCCGGGTAGTCGGGCCGGTTTCCCGGGCCCGCCGCCTGTCGGATCGAGTACCGGTTTGGGGGTGTGCGCCATGAAGAAGACCATCAAGGTCCGCAAGAACAGCAACTACCTCGGCACCCTGCTGGGCTGAGCCGAGTAGTCGGGCCGGTTTCCCGGGCCCGCCGCCTGTCGGATCGAGTATCGGTTTGGGGGTGTGCGCCATGAAGAAGACCATCAAGGTCCGCAAGAACAGCAACTACCTCGGCACCCTGCTGGGCTGAGCCGAGTAGCGGGCAGCCACGCGCGAAACGCTCGAGAAGCATCGCGCCGGGCGTGCCGTAAGCGGGGGGGGGGGGGGGGGGGGGGCGGGGCGCCCCCCCCACACACCCGCACAACGACCCTGGGGGGTCCCCACGGG
>NZ_JBVJOT010000022.1:0-28483 GCF_055583025.1 Streptomyces sp. NPDC104831 | reverse complement strand
CGGGGGGGGGGGGGGGGGGGGGGGGGGGGGGGGGGGGGGGGGGGGTGGGGGGGGGGGCGGGGGGGGGGGGGGGGGGGGGGGGGGGGGGGGGGGAGGGGGGGGCCCCCCCCCCCCCCCCCGCTGACATACCGGCACAACGACCTGGGAGTGTCACAGTGATTATCGTCCGCCCTGAAGCCTATCGCCAGTACCCGGCAGGCCATCACCGATTCACGCTCGTCGTGGAAGAGCGGTTCTCCGACCAGGTCCGGCTGGAGCCCCCGAGCCGCTACGAGGCATGGGACACGGTCACGGCCGGACCGGACCGCTCCCTGAGCGACGTACTGCGCTCCGGCATCCCGCGGGACAGTGACGTCCTCGTCGTTGCCCAGGACGACCGGCTGCTGACGGCCTCCGACGCCGAGGTGGGCCCGGACCGTACCGTCGCCCTTGTCCGCGCGGGCACCGGCCCCTTCGCCCTCGACCAACTGGGCGGGCTGCTGGCGGCGTTGGAGAAGAGCGACCCCAACACCCTCGACGTCGCCGGCGCCGCGCTCGGCGACGCGGTGGCGGGGGCCGGCGGCCTGGTCGTCGAGGAGGCCCTGACCGGCGCCGTGGCGAAGACGACCTTCACCGCGCCGGCATGGTCCCGGATCGACACCGGCACCTATCGGACCGGCGCCGCGCAGAGCGCGTTCACCGGCCTGCGAAGCCTGGACCTCACGGGTGCCGGCACCAGCGTCACCGGCCAGATCGCCGTGAAGGGCTGGTCCGTCGTCCGCACGCGCGAGCCGGGCACGGCCGCCTGCCAGGAGCTGTTCGAGAAGCTGTCCGGGCTCTTCCACTACCCGCTCGTCCTCACCGTCGAGGACGGGTCGGTGACCGACATGAAGGCCACGGAGACCGGGTCGGCCGCCGCGGCCACCGCACTGACACAGCTCTTCGCCACGGACCCCGGCCACGCCAAGGTCACCGGACTGGAGTTCGGCCTCAACCCGGCGGTCCCGCAACTGCCCTTCAACTCCGAGTCCAACGCCGTCGGCACGGGCAAGGCGGCGGCCTCCGTCCACCTGGTGCTCGGCGCGCTGCCGCACACCGAGTTCCAGGTCGTCCTGGACTGCGCCACCAGCTCCCTCAGCGTGCTCGGCGGCGACGCCCCCCTGGCCGGGGCGGGCACGGCCCCCACCGCACAGGGCCCCCGCCGCCGGATGAACCGGGTCTCGGCGGCCAGTTGCGGTTGCCACTGACATGACCGGCATCGACACGCCCCTGTGGGAGCAGCGCTTCCGGGCCCCGCGCCACACGCTCCCCGCCTGGGCGAAGAGCTCCCCGGAGCGCTGCGTGTTCGTCAGCGACCGCTCCGGCAACGCCCAGGTCTACTGCTGGGACCGTACGGCCGGCACGCTGCGGCAGGTCACCGACCGGCCCTCCGGCGTCCAGCACTGCGCCATCGAGGCGTCCGGGGAGACCGTGTGGTGGTTCGCCGACACCGACGGGGACGAGCGCGGCCAGTGGATGCGGCAGCCGTTCGGCGGCGGCCCCGACGTGCCCGCCGTACGGGACCTGGAGCCGTACTGGCCCGCCGGACTCGCCCTCGGCCTGCGCGGACACAATCTGCTCGGCCACACCACCGAGCACGGCACCGACGTCTCCCTCGTGCTGCCCGACGGCACGGCCCGCCGCCTCTACCGGCACGAAGAGCCCGCGTACGCCGTCGACCTGTCCCGTGACCTCGCCCTCGCCGTCATCGCGCACAGCGAGCGCGGCGACCTGTGGGAGCCGGGCATCCGCGTACTGACGACGGACGGCACCGCCGTCGCCGACCTGGACGGCGAGGCCGTCGGGTTCGCCCCCGTGCCCGGCGACAACCGGCTGCTGGTCCTCCAGCCGCACGAGGACCGCTGGGAGCCGGCCCTCTACGATCCGCGCACCGGTGAACACGTCACCCTCGACCTCGGGCTGCCCGGGGAGGTCTCCGTCGAGTGGGCCCAGGACGCCGCGTCCCTGCTCGTCGTCCACGACCACCAGGCGCGCTCCGAGGCGTTCGGCTACGACCTGGCCTCCCGTGAGCTGACCCGGCTGAAGATCCCCGACGGCACCATCGAGCACGCGCGCACCCGCCCCGGCGGCGACGTGTGGTTCACGTGGTCGGACTCCGCCCACCCGCCCGTCTTCCGGGCCCTCGACAGCGACCCGCGGTTTCCCGCCACCAGCCGTGCGCCGCAGACCGCGCTCGCCGGTGACGTATGGGTGGACGGCCCCGGCGGCCGGGTCCACGCCCTGCTGAGCCTGCCCCGGACCGGTACGAAGCCGCACCCCGCGGTGTTCCTCCTGCACGGCGGGCCCGACGAACACGACCAGGACGCCTTCGACCCCGAGGCGGCGGCCTGGACGGACGAGGGGTTCGCCGTCGTACGCGTCAACTACCGCGGTTCGACGGGCTACGGCCGGGCCTGGACGGAGGCCCTGCGGCGCCGCGTCGGCCACACCGAGCTGGAGGACATCACCGCGGTGCGGCGGTGGGCCGTCGGCCAGGGGATCATCGACCCCGCCCGCCTGGTGCTGGCCGGCTGGTCGTGGGGCGGCTATCTGACCCTGCTGGGACTCGGCACCCGGCCGGACGACTGGACCATCGGACTGGCCGGCGCCCCGGTCGCCGACTGCGCCGCCGCCCACCACCAGGCGATGGACGACATCAAGGCGCTGGACCGCAGCCTCTTCGGCGGGACACCGGAGGAAGTCCCCGAGGCGTACCGCGACGCCTCGCCCGCCACCTACGCCGATGCCGTCCGCGCGCCGGTCTTCATCAGCGCGGGCGTCAACGACGCCCGGTGCCCCATCGACCAGGCCCGCGCCTACGCCGAGCGGCTGCGCGCCCGCGGCCTGCCGGTGGAGTTCCACGCCATGGACGCGGGCCACAGCGTGACGGCCGTGGAGGAACGCGTCACGGTCTTCCGCCGTCAGCTCGCGTTCACCCGCACACACCTCGATGCCGCAGGGAGGCTGTCATGATCTGCCGATGCGCCCCGGGGAACACCCACCGCGGCGAGATCGCCGTCCACCGCCCGCGACGGCTGCGGGAACGCCTGCTGCGCCGGCACAGCCCCGCCTGAGCACGGCCGGACCCCTCCTACTCCAGGGCCCCGCCCAGCCGGGCCATGTGTGTCCGGAAGGTGTACGAGGGGTCCTCCCGTCGTCGTTCCGCGAACTCCGCCCAGCGCAGTTGCTCGCGCAGGCTCACTCCGCGCAGCGCCTTCTCGGCCTGCCGCTGCTCGGCCGCCACGATGGTCCTGGCGACATCCACGACCTCCGGGTAGGTCTTGGCGGGGATGACGATCAGGCCGTCGGAGTCGCCCACCGCGACGTCGCCCGTCTCGAACGGGAACGGCTGGCCCGTGGGGTCACCGGTGTCCGGACGCAAGGTGGGCGACGACGGGCACGGCCCCAGGCTGAACACCGGCAGCCGGATGAGGGCCAGCTCGTCGGTGTCCCGGTGACATCCCCACACCACCAGGCCCGCCATTCCGGCCAGCCGTGCCTCGATCGCGACGAGGTCGCCCATGCAGGCCTCGTCCGTGCGCCCGCCGTTGTCGATGAACAGCACGTCCCCCTCGCGTGCCTCGTCCAGGCCCTGGAAGATCGAGGCGACGCCCTCGGTGTGCCGGATCCGGCGCAGCGGGCCGGCGAGCCTCATGCCCGACGCGGCCGGCCGCAGGGGGAGGGGCGGCAGGGTGAGCCGCTGCCCCAGCCGGATTCCCGCGTCCCACAGTGCCGCCGTGGGCCACACCTGCCCGTCGGCCGTGTCTGTGCTCATGGTGACGGCTCCCCTCATCCCGCGATCAGCCGGGTCACGGCCGCCGCGGCGGCGCCCAGGACGACCACGAGCAAGGTGGGCCACTTCCGCCAGACCCCGAAGGCGCCGACGAGCAGACCCACCACGCGGGCGTCGACCGTCAGCCGCTGCCCGTCGGCGAAGATCTGGGTGGAGATCAGTGCGGCGAGCAGGGTCGGTGCCATCAGGGCCACCACCCGCTGCATCCTCTCCGGCAGCTCCTGGCCGCCCAGCAGCACCGGACCGGTGGCCTTCAGCGCCATCGACACGGCGCCTACGAGAAGCACCGCGAGCCATACTCCGTTCATCACTTCCTCAATCCCAGCAGACAGGCGACCGTGGCCGCGATCAGAGGCACACCCGGTGAGGCGACCGGTGTCAGCGCCAGTGCGATCGCGACCCCGAGGATCGCGCACACGAGCGCACGCCGGTCGTTGATCTGTCCCTTGAGCAGGGCCAGGAAGAGGACGGGGGACACCACGTCCAGTCCGAAGCGCAGCGGGTCCCCGACGTACTCCGCGCCCAGCACGCCGACGGCCGTGCCGCCGACCCAGGCGCAGTAGACCACCACACCCGCGCCGAGCAGCCTTCCGCGTGAATAGCGGCCCCCGCCCAGGTGTCCCACGGCCCAGGACTCGTCCACCACCAGTTGCGCGGAGAGGAAGCGCTTGAGGGCGTTGCCGCTCATCGCCGGGGCGACGCTGATCCCGATCGGGAGGTAGCGGGAGTTGAGCAGTACGGCGGCCACGATGGCGGCGGCGATGCCCCCGCCGGTGCCCACCACGGAGGCGGCCGCGAACTGGGCCGATCCGGCGAAGGTCGTCAGGGACATGGCGATGGGGGCCATGATCCCCATGTCGGCGGCCCGTGCCACCACACCGAAGGAAACGGCGAAGCCGAAGACGGCGATCGCCAGCGGGATCGCCATGCGCAGCCCGCGCAGCCACTCTTCCCTGAAGCCGGCCTGGGGATAATACCCTTCAGATGTAACGGGGGGAGCGGGTAATGCCTCTTGGGAGTCCATCGACCCTCCAGTCCGAGCCGGTCCATTGTGACAGATGATACGGAGCCATGATGCGGTTTACTAGTTACTCCGAGGCTTCGGTGACATGGGCCGAGGACCTGGTGAACACCTACAACATCGTCCGCGAGAAGGAGAAGCTGCCGGATGTGGCCGCGCTGACGGAGCTGCTCGTCGCGCACGGCATCCGGATCGGGGAGGTGCCCACCGAGAGGGACCTGGAGCGGGCCCGCGCCCTGCGGACGGCCCTGCGGGAAGTCTTCGGCGCCCCGGACGAGGAGACCGCGGTCGCGCTGCTCAACCGCATCCTCGCCGAGCACCACGCGGTCCCGCACTACACCAACCACGACGGCGCGTGGCACCTCCACGTCACCGGCCCGCAGGCACCACCCGTCGACCAGTACGCCGTGAACGCCGCCATGGGCCTCCTCGGCGTCGTCACCACCACCGGGATGAGCCGCCTGCACGTCTGCCGCGGCAACCGCTGCGCGGAGGTGTTCGTGGACGTCTCCCGCAACCAGTCGCGTCGCTACTGCAGCCCGCAGATCTGCGGAAACCGCGCGAGCGCCGCCGCGCATCGGGCCCGCCGGCGCGCGAACCCGGCCGGCCGCCAGGATTCGCCGGCGTAGGCCGGGGCCGGTTCGCGGCCGAGGTGCGCCCGCAGGGCGGACGCGCGGTTCCCGAAGGCGGGGCGGTGTCCGTCCCCGGGACCAGGGAGCCGGGGACGGGCGGCGGCTCCGTGCGGAGGGGCCGGGCCGGCATCCGGGCGGTGTGCGCCGGGGCGCGGGACGGCAGCCGCGGCACCCCGGCGCCGACGGCGAGGGCCGGTGCCTCAGCGGCGGTCTCGTTGCGGCCGTATGCGTGGGGATGGCCGCCCACGGGCGCTCCGCGGTGGTGCGGGAGCGTGCGGGGCCGGGGGAGGGGAAGCCGGCGCTGCTCACCCCCGTACGCCACCGGCCGCCCGGTGGCTGGATGCGGGCCCGGGCGGCGTGCGCAGCCGTCCGGACCAGGTGGTGGCGGCCCGTCGGCACGACCGGATGCGAGCGAAGCGGCTGGTGGTCCCCGCGCGCGACGGCGCGTCCGGAAACAGACGGCGTGACCCTTCACGCCCGCACCGTGCACTCGAATGAAGGATGTGCCGGCCGAAAAGATTCGGAAGGATCGTTATCGCCCCGCCGGCACGGCGATTCGGTAGATCAGCGACGGTAACTTCCACGGAATTCAGATGATCTGCGAAACACGGGCATTTTACGGATTCGGTGGTCTAGGAGTGCCATGACGATTTCGGCTGACGGTGCGCCGCACGCGAAAGGCCCTGTCTGCGCGGGTGACGCCGGCGTGACGTTCGCCTCCTCCGCCGCCGGTCCGGCGGAGGAAGCCGCCCGGCGCGCGGTGGTGCGGGCCGCGGACCACTTGCTCGCCCGGCAGGACGCCGGCGGTTGGTGGAAGGGCCGTTTCACGACGGACGTGAGCTATGACGCCCACGATCTCTTCCTGCGCCATCTGCTCGGCGTGCTGGACGACCGCGTGGCCGGGGCGAGCGGCCGGTGGATCCGCTCCCAGCAGAGCGCGGACGGCTCCTGGCCCCTCGTCTTCGAGGGCGCGGGCCATCTGGGGACCACGATCCAGGCGTACATCGCCCTACGGCTCGCCGGGGACGGCCCGGACGAGGAGCACATGCTCCGGTGCGCGGCGTGGGTGCGCGAACAGGGCGGTGCGGCGGCCGTCCAGCTGGAGGCACGGGTATGGCTCGCCCTGCTCGGCTGGTGGAGCTGGGACGAGCTTCCCGAAATCCCCCCGGAGATCATCGCCCTGCCCAAGTGGGCGCCGCTGAACATCTACTCGTTCAGTTCCATCATGCGCCTGGCGCTCGTCTCCCTCAGCGTCATCCGCACGCACCGCCCGGTGCGGCCGGCTCCCTTCGGCATCGACGAACTCTTCGCTCCGACCGCGGCGCGTCCGCCGGCACCGGACAGCGGCTGGGAAAAGCTTTTCCGGCGGCTGAACGCCACGGTGCGCGTGTGCTCCAAGGGCATCCCCCGCCCGGTGCGCCAAGCCGCGGAGAACGCCTGCGTCCGCTGGCTCCTCCAGCGTCAGGAACAGGACGGCAGCTGGGGCGCGTGCACCCCGATGACCACGTGGGTCATCCTCGCCCTGCACCTGCACGGCTACCCCCCGGACCACCCGGTGCTCAGGGCCGCCTGGGACTTCCTGGAGGACTGCGGCGCGTGGCCCGAGGACGGCGTACGGGCCCTGCACACCGTGCACAGCCCGGTATGGGACACCTGCCTGTCCGCCACCGCGCTGCTCGACGCCGGCCTGGCGACCGACCACCCCGCGCTGGTCAAGGCCGCCGACTGGCTGCTCACCCGGCAGGCCGACCGGCCCGGCGACTGGGCCGCCCGGCGGCCCGGGCTGGCGCCCGGCGGCTGGGCCTTCCAGTTCCACAACCGGACCTATCCCGACAACGACGACACCTGCGAGGTGGTCCTCGCACTGCACCGGGTGAAGCACCCCGATCCGGCACGCGTCGACGACGCGCTGGACAGAGCGGTGCGGTGGTGCCTCGGCATGCAGAGCCGCGACGGCGGATGGGCGGCCTTCGACGCGGACAACACCAGCACCCTCCCCGCGAAGGTCCCCTTCTTCGACTTCGGCGAGTTCTGCACCGACCCGCCCACCGCCGACATCACCGCCCACGTGGTGGAGATGCTGGCCGCGCTGGGAAGGGAACGCGACCCCCGCACCCGCCGTGCCGTCCGCTGGCTGCTCGGCCGGCAGGAGGCGAACGGTGCGTGGTACGGACGCTGGGGCGTGAACCACCTCTACGGCACCGGTTGTGTCCTTCCCGCCCTCGCCGCCGCCGGAGTACCCCGCGGACACGCGGCCGTCCGGCGTGCCGTCGCCTGGCTGACGTCGGTGCAGAACGCGGACGGCGGCTGGGGCGAGAGCTGGCAGTCTTACGCCGATCCGGCCCGCGCCGGCCGTGGCCCGTCCACCCCCTCGCAGACCGCCTGGGCGCTGCTCGCGCTGCTCGCGGCGGGAGAGCGCGACAGCGCCGTGGTGCGGGACGGGATCCGCTGGCTGACCGAGCGGCAGACGGACGCAGGCACCTGGGAGGAGCCGCAGTTCACCGGCACGCTCGTCCCCCGGGCCGTGGCCGCGCACTACGGGTACTACGGGCACGTCTTCCCCCTGATGGCGCTGGGCCGTTATGTCCAGGGCACAGGTCACGCACGTGAGGTCCGGGTGGGCCGGCAACGAAAAGAAGCGACGGGGCCGGACCGGTGACCGGCCTCCCCTCCGAAAGGCGCCCTCGTGATGAGTGCTGAAACGCTGGCGGTCGAGTCCGACTTCTTCGCACCGCGCACCGCGATCGACAACCTCCTGTTCGACTTCCTGACGGAGAAGGCACGGACCGCCCCCGTGGCCGGGCAGTCGGCGCTCGTCCTGATGCTGCGTGACTTCGTCTCCGGGGGGAAGAGGGTCCGTCCGCTGCTGTGCGTGACCGGATGGATCGCGGCAGGGGGGCGCGGTGACATCACACAGGCCGTCAGGCTGGCCGCCTCCATCGAGCTGGCACACACCTGCGCGCTCATCCACGACGACATCATGGACGCGTCCGACAGCCGCCGCGGGCGCCCCACGGTCCACCGGGCGCTGGCCGACCGGCACCACGTACCGTGGCTGGCGCAACAGTACGGGCTCGGCGGAGCGATCCTCCTCGGCGACCTCGCCCTCGTCTGGTCCGACGAGTTGCTCCACACCACGCCCATGCCCGACGCCCACCGCGCCAGGGTCCTGCACTGCGTCGACCTCGCACGCAGCGAACTGATCGCCGGCCAGCACCTGGACCTGCTGACCACCGGCAAGCTCCACGCGAGCGTCGAGACGTTGCTCAGCGTCATCCGCTACAAGACCGCGAAGTACACCATCGAGCGCCCCTTGCAGGTGGGGGCGGCCCTCGCCGGCGCCGGGCAGGACGTCATGAACGCCTGCAGCGCCTACGGCATCCCCCTCGGCGAGGCGTTCCAGCTCCGGGACGACATCCTCGGCGTGTTCGGGGACCCGGACCGGACGGGCAAGTCCCGCCTGGACGATCTGCGCGAGGGCAAGTGCACCAGCCTCGTCGTCCATGCCCTCAGAGCCTGCGGCCCGGTTCAGGCCGGCCGGCTGCACGCGCTGATCGGCGACCCCGACCTCGGGGAGCAGGAAGCCGCGGAGGTCCGCGACATCCTCACCGGCACGGGCGCTCGCCGGGCGGTCGAGCGAATGATCGAGGAGAGATACCGGCAGGCCCTGGACTCCCTGGCCCTTGCCCCCTTCCCCGCCGACGCCGTCCGCACGCTGAAGGACGTCGCGGAGGCGGTCGTACACCGCACGGCGTGAAGCCCGGCCCAGTCGCCGACCGACACCAGGAGACACCCCCGGCCGTCCACCGGCCCGGCCGACCACGGAGTACGGACCCACAGTGATGACCACGACCGCGCCCGCGGTGGTTCTCCAGAGCGCCTGGCGCGAGATTCGCCTGAGCTGGCTGTTCATCAGCGCCGACCGCTGGACCACCATCTTCCCCGCCACCTGCTTCGTCATGGCGGCCGTCGTCCACGCCCGGCTGCCCCCGTCCGATGCCGTGCCCACCCTGGTGGCAGGCGCCCTGTACTTCTGGCTGTTCGTCTACGAACACACGCTGGCCAACCAACTCGTCGGCGTCGAGGAGGACCGCGTCAACAAGCCCTTCCGGCCCCTGGTCACCGGCCAGAGCAGCATCCGCGGCGCTCGGCTGCGCCTGAACGCCGTCCGGGTCGTCTTCCCCCTGTACGGGTACTGCCTGGGCGTCCTGGAGTGGGCCCTGCTGTGGCAGATCCTCTCCCTGCTGCAACACGAGTACGGCTGGGGCCGGCACTGGCTGGGCAGGAACCTCTACGCCGGCATCGGAGTCGTCGCCCAACTGGCCGCCGCCTGGGAGATGGTCACCGCCATGACACCGGACGCCTGGCGCTGGATCGCGACCCTCACGGTCACCGTGACCCTCCTCATGTCCGTCCAGGACCTCCGCGACATCACCGGCGACCGCGCGGTGCACCGCTCCACCATGCCGCTGGTCTTCGGCGAGAGACCCACCCGGGTCTTCCTGTGCGCCGGCTTCGCCGTCGGCCCCCTGGCGATCCACCACTTCCTCATGGAGCCCGCCGGCCCGCACTGGTGGATCGTCGCCACGGACGCGGTGCTGTGCGGCCTGAGCCTGGTGCTCTCCGTGCGGGTGATGCTGTCGCGGGGACGGGACCAGGACCAGCGCAGCTACCGCCTGGTCGAACAGTGGTACACCCTCGCCCTGGCCGCTTCCGTCTACACGCTTCGCTGAGGGGAGGGTTCGACGTGACCGCGGAGGCCACGCCGCACGTGCGGCACCCGTCACGGCTGCGGATCAGCGGCGTATGGAAGGCGTACGGCCGCAGGCAGGTCCTGCGCGGTGCCGACCTCGACGTGCCCGCCGGGGCGCTGATCGGCGTCGTCGGCGAGAACGGCGCGGGCAAGAGCACGCTGCTCCGCATCGCCATGGGGCACCTGGCGCCCGACCGGGGCACGGTGGAGCGCACCGGCAAGGCGGGGTACTGCCCGCAACACGCGGTGCTGAACGAGTCGTTCACCGTCATGCAGCACCTCCGCCTCTTCCAGGCCGCCTACCGGTTGCCGAACCTCACGCGTGCCCACGAGCTGATGGACCTCCTGGCGTTCGCCGACCGCGGCCGGCAGCGAGCCGGGGACCTCAGCGGAGGCACGCGGCAGAAGCTGAACCTCCTGCTCACCCTCATGCACGACCCGCAGCTCCTGGTGCTCGACGAGCCCTATCAGGGTTTCGACTGGGATACGCACCAGCGTTTCTGGTCGCTCGCGGCCCACCTGCGCGACCAGGGCAGGTCGATCGTCGTGGTCTCCCACCTGCTGCACGACATGCACCACTTCGACGCGGTGGGCCACCTGCGCGACGGCCGCCTCGACATGGAGGGGCCCATCCGATGACGGTCCGCCCTTCGGCGTACACCGAGATGCTGCGCTGCACCCTCCTCGGTCACCTGCGCAGCCGCATGGCGGTGCTCCTGGCGGTCGCGTTCATCCCCGCCTGGATCATGGTGGCACGGCTGTGCGCGCCGGACCGGGTCCTGCGGTTCCCCCTGGAATCCGTGCACGCCGGCGTCCACGCGCCCGCGAATCACGTCAGCCAAGTGGTGAACGCCCTCGCCGCCGTCACCTTGGTCACGGGGTTCTCGATGTTCATGGAGACCTTCAAAGCCGGGGAGATGGACCGCCGCCTGGTCCTGGCCGGCTACCCGAAAGTCCAGATGCTGCTGGCCAAGGTCACCGCCGTCGCCGTCGTCACGACCCTCATCGCCGTGTACACCACCATCCTGCTCCGCGGCTCGCTGCCGGTGCGCCAGCTGGGCCTGCTGACCCTCGCCGTGCTCGGGGCCGGTCTCGCCTACGGCGGCATCGGGCTCCTGCTCGGCTCGTTGGTACGCGGCGAGCTGGAGGGCTTCTTCCTCGTCATCATGCTCAGCCTGGTCGACACCGGCCTGCAGAACCCCGTCCTCAACGTCGCCGACCTGACCGGGTTGGGCGCCCTTCCCCTGTACGGCGCGTGCCAGTCCGCGCTGGCCGCGGCGTTCACGTCCCTCACCCCCTGGCCGTACGGACTGCTCTCGTTCGCCTGGTCCGCCTCGACCAGCGCGCTGGCCCTGCTCGCCTTCCACCTGCGCACCCGCTCCCACTGCCGGATCGCCGCGGACACGGTGGCCGAACCCGCCGGGACCCAGTGGCCGATCTCGCCCCGTTCGTGAGCGGGGCCGTGCGGCGTGGGAGCGCGGACGTCGCGCCGGAGGCGGCCGAGGTCCTCGGCAGTCCCTGTTGACACGGGGGTGGCACCCGGGGAACAGTCCGTGCCATCCAGCCGCACAGCGGCTCCCCGCGAAGAATGGGACGACGATGGCCTCGACCTCCGCTCCGGACAGCGCCGCCTCTCACCGCCGCCGGACGTCCCCGGCCCGGTCCGGCCTCCTGGCCGGTCTGACGGCCGCGATCGCCGGGCTGCTGCTGACGGTGGCGGCCCCGGCACAGGCCGCCGGCCCCTACCGGTACGCCATGGCCAAGGACATCGGCGCCCGGCTGACCGTCTGCGCCCAGGACCTGGACGTGCGCAGTTCGCGGGGCGGCCCGGCCTTCAACCAGCTGCACCGGTCCCAGACGTTCACCGTCGAGGGCGTGGACGGCGAGTTCGGCAGCGAGTGGGTCTACGGCTTCGCCTACGGCAACGTCAACGCCCGCGGCTTCGTTCAGAACGGCTGGTTCTGCTGAGCGGATCCGTTCCCGCCGAGGCATGTACCGCCGTGCCTCCCGCGACGGCACGGCGGTCGCGCGCGAACCCCCTTCGGAGGTGCTCATCCGATGCCACAGCCCAGTCCGGCCAACGGTGTTCCCGGCAATCCGGTCCTCGCCGAGGTCGTCCGCTCCGGATTCGTGGAGGGGCGGCACCGGGGGAGCCTGGTGTTGCTCGGGGCGGACGGCTCGGTGGAACGGGCGCTCGGCGACGTGACGTCCCCGGTCTTCCCGCGCTCCGCCAACAAGCCGATGCAGGCGGCGGGCATGCTCCGGGCCGGCCTCGACCTCGCGGGGGAGCGGCTCGCCCTGGCGGCGGGGAGCCACTCCGGGGAGCCCTTCCACCGCGACCTGGTGCGCACGATGCTGGCCGAGCACCGGCTGACCCCGGAGCACCTGCGGTGCCCGCCCTCCCTCCCGCTGGACCAGCGGGAGCAGGAGGCCTGGCTGGCGGCGGGTGACCGGCCCGACCGCGTGGCCATGAACTGCTCCGGCAAACACGCGGGGATGCTCGCGGCCGCCGCCCTCAGGGGCTGGCCGCTGGAGTCCTATCTCGATCCCGGCCATCCGCTCCAGCGGATCATCCGCACGGTGGTCGAGGAGACGGCCGGGGAGCCGGTGGCCGCCGTCGGGGTGGACGGCTGCGGGGCGCCCCTGCCGGCGATCAGCCTCACCGGACTGGCCCGTGCCTTCCGCACCGTCGCCCGCGCCGGACCCGGCAGCCCGGAACGGCGCGTCGCCGACGCCATGCGCGCCCACCCCGAGTACGTCGCGGGCACCCGCCGCCACGACACCTGGCTCATGCGGGAGGTCCCGGGCGCCCTGTCCAAGGTGGGCGCGGAAGCCGTCCAGGCCGTCGCGCTGCCCGACGGCCGTGCCCTCGCCCTCAAGATCGACGACGGCGGCACCCGGGCCCTCGGCCCGGTCCTCGCCCGCGCCCTGCGCCTCCTCGGCGTGACGTCACCGGTCGTGGACCGCGTCGGCCGGACGCCGGTCCTGGGCGGCGGCCGGGAAGTGGGGGAGGTGCGCGCGGTGTTCTGATCCGCGTGCCCATTCCCGGCGCACGGGGCCGAACGCAGCGAAGACCCCCGTGCCGAGGCGGCAGGGGGTCTTCGCCGGGCGGTGATCAGACGCGGTGGGCCGTCAGGGTGACGGTGAACGTCTCGAGGAGGTTGCCCTGGGTGTCGTAGCGGCCCGACGTGCCGGTCGACGACCAGGTGCTGCCGCTGATGGTGCCGGTCTGGTCCGCCTTGATGTAGGAGACGACGGCGCCGGTGGAGTCGTAGATCGGGTGCTCCAGGTGGAAGGTGAACGTGGAGCCGCTCTGGTGCCAGGTGCCGGTGGCGAGGTAGGCGTTGTCCTCCGGGATCATCTTCAGGGTGCCGTTGCCGTAGAAGAAGAAGTGCGGCTGGACCGGGTTGGGACCGGCGGTGCCGGAGCCCTGCCACTCGCCGGCCAGGCTGGAGTACGTCGCGTCGGCGGCGATCGGGGCGTCGGCGGTGGTGGTGGCGGACGCGGTGGCGGCGCCCAGGCCCGTCAGGGCGAGTACGGCGGTGGCGGCGACGACGCCGGCGCGGGTGGCGATGCTGCGCATGAAGTGCCTCTCCCAGATGAGGTGTCGATGGTGAAGGTGATGCGTGAGACTGCTCAGGTGGTGCGGAAAGAAGTCTGTGTTCCCGTCCTAGAGCGGCGATCGAGAGCTGCTCGCAGGGTGTGTGGCGCGTCGTCAGGGGGCCAGTTCGCGGAAGGCGCCGCCGAAGTAGAGCATCGGGTGCCCCTCGCCCTCCCCGGTGTGGGTGACCTCCGCGACGAGGATCATGTGGTCGCCCGCGGTGTGCCGCTGCCGGATCCGGCAGGCGAGCGTGGCCAGTGCGCCGCGCACCGCCGGTGTGCCGTTGGGCAGCGTCTCGAAGGCGCCGTCCGTGAACTTGTCGGCGCCCCGGGTGGCGAACCGCCGCGCGACGCCCGTCTGGTCGTGGGCGAGGATGCTGATCCCGCAGTCGGTGGCCCGGGTGAACGTGTCGTACGACGTGGCGGTCTCGGCCAGGCAGACGAGCACGAGCGGCGGCCGCAGCGACACCGAGCAGAACGAGCTCGCGGTGAAGCCGTGCGGCGTGCCGAGCGCGTCGCGCGCGGTGACCACGACCACCCCGCTGGCGAACCGGGCCAGGGCCGCCCGGAAGCTGTCGGCGTCGACGCCCCGCACCGTATCGGTGATGCCACCGGTCATGGATCGGCCCTCCCGGTGCCCTCGCCGGCCCGCAGCGCGGCGAGCACGGCTCCTTGGCGTGCGTCCCGCGCGGCGGCCAGCCGCCGGTAGGCGTCGGCGCCCTGTCCGTACGCCTGCTCGGTCTGCGCGGCGAGCGTCCGCACGGTGTCGTCGGTGAGCCCGGGCGTGCCCAGGTGCTCCCACTCGGCGGCCATCCGGTCCCCGACGGCGCTCAGCATCCGCCGCAGGCCCCCGGGACCGCCGCCGAGGTGGAACGCCTGGAACGGCCCGACCGCCCCCCAGCGCAGTCCGATCGAGCCGGTGACCACGGCGTCGACCTCCTCGGCCGTGAGGTACCCCTCGGACACCAGGTGCACGGCCTCCCGGAAGAGGGCCGACTGCAGCCGGTTCGCGGGGGTGCCGGCCATGGGGCGGCGCAGCGCGACCGGCACCTTGCCCAGGGACCGGTAGAACGCGGCCGCCCGCTCGACGGCGTCGGGCCGGGTGCGGGTGCCCGGGACCAGCTCCACCAGCGGCATCAGATGCGCCGGATTGAAGGGGTGGCCGACCAGCAGCCCCGAAGGGTCCTCCATGGTGGCGCCCAGCGCGTCCGCGGACAGCGACGAGGACGACGACAGCAGCAGGACGTGGCCCGGTGCGGCCCGCTCCGCCTCCGCGAACAGCTCCTGCTTCAGCGTGAGTTGCTCGCGGATGTTCTCCTGTACGAGATCGGTGCCGGCGACCGCCTTGGCCACGTCCGGCTCGATCGTGAGCCGGTCCAGCAGCCGGGCCGGATCGGCGGGCGGCGAGGGCAGCGACGGGGCGAACAGTTCCACCGCCTCGCGCGCCGCCCGCTCGGCGTCGGTCCTGCGGGTGCTCAGCCGTACGTCGAGGCCGTGCGCGAGGAACAGCGTGGTCCAGGCCAGGCCGATGGTGCCCGCGCCGACCACGGTGACGGTGCGTACGGGCCCGGTCATCGCGCCGGCGTGGCGAAGTGCGGCGCCACCTGCCGCGCGAACAGCTCCGACGAACGCTTGGCGACCTCCACGGGCAGCAGTCCGGAGTGGATGGTCAGGCTGAGGGTGACGTCCGGCCCGAACCAGCCCTGGATGCGCTCCACCTGGGCGCGGACCTCGGCCGGCGACCCGGCCAGCAGCTTGTCCGCCTCCAGCTTCTTGTCGAAGTCGTAGGTCCGGGTGGCCTCGAGGATCCTGTCGTAGCCCGGGTAGGCACTGCTGGAGACGCGCCCCCACGCGGAGACGGCCTCGGCCATCCGCCGGTTGTACTCCTCGTCGTCCTTGCGGGCCAGACGGCGCGCCTCGTCGCCGTCCTCGGCGACGTAGGTGGGGTAGCTGAACTGCACGCGGCCCGGTCCCTCGTGGCCCGCCGCGGCGCGCGCGGCGCGGTAGGCGCCGAGCATCTCCTGGGCCTTCTCGACGGACGAGGTCGCGGGCACGAGCAGCAGGTGGTGGCCGGCGCGCCCCGCGGACTCGCAGGACTCGAGGCTCATGGCGGTGGCGACATGGGTCGGCGGGTGCGGCCGCTGCACCGGGCGGGGCTGCAGGGTGACCGGGCCGAACTTGTGGAAGCGGCCCTCCCAGACCACGTCCTCCTCGGTCCACAGGCGGCGGATCGCCTCCACGTTCTCCTCGAACAGGGCGCGGCTGTCGTCGATGGACACGCCGAAGGCCGCGAACTCGTCGGGCAGGAAGGCCCGGCCGAAGCCCACCTCCAGCCGGCCGTGCGAGAGGTTGTCCAGCATGGCCAGCTTGCCCGCGAGCTTGACGGGGTGGGTGAACGCGGGCAGCACGGTGCCGGTGATCAGCCGGATGCGGCGGGTGCGGGCGGCCGCGGCGGCCAGGAAGGTGACCGGGTCGGGGCTGTAGCCGCCGTACCGGAAGAAGTAGTGCTCGACGATCTTCACGTGCTGGAAGCCGAGCGCGTCGGCGTGCTCGGCGACGGACAGCGCCTCGTCGTAGTAGGTCGCGCCGTCCTTGTCGGCGGGACCCACGGTCGGGAAGAAGGTCACTCCGAATTCCACTGTGCACCTCGCGGGCTGATGTCGGCTGCAGTACGGCGACGCTCGCAAGCGGGGCTCGCAGTCGGCTGGAGGCCGGATCGAGAAGGAACGACTTGCGAGAGACCGGACCACCGGGTAATAGTTGGTTTGACACAACCAATCGAGCGGGATCGTGGTGTCGGACATGGGACGCACGTCAGCCAATCCACCGGACGGACCGGACGCACAGCGCGAGGCGTCCGGCGAGGTGGCGTCGGCTCTGGCCGTGGTGGGGAACTGGATGTTCTCCACGGCGGCGCGGCGCCGCATCATGGCGGCCTCGGGCCTCGAGCTGTCGCTGGGGGACTACACGCTGCTCGCCCAGATCTCCCAGCACGCACCCGTGCGGCTGTCGGTCCTGGCGGACCTCATGGAGGTCGACAAGTCCACGCTCACCCCGCCCGCCAAGCGGCTGGAGGCCCGCGGGTTCATCGTCCGCGAGCCCGACCCGGCGGACGCCCGCGCCCAGCTGGTCAGTGTCAGCCGGTCCGGCAAGCTCGCCGTCCGCAAGCTGTGGCAGGCGCGGGCCGCCATCGTGGCCGAGCTGATGGAGGACTGGAGCACCGCCGACATCAAGAGCCTGGCCACCCAGCTGGCGGCCTTCGCCGAAGCGATCGAGAAGAAGGGATAGGGGCCGTGACCCGCTTAGGGACCCAGGACGGCACCAGTGGCGGCGACACGACCACTCCGCCCCCCGGCACCCGGCGGTCCCCGGACCGCACCGCACCACCCTGGGTGATCGTCACCCTCGCCTGCCTCGGCCAGTTCATGGTGCTGCTCGACGTCTCCATCGTGAACGTCGCGTTACCGTCCATCCAGACCGGCCTCGGCTTCAGCGACACCGGCCTGCAGTGGGTCGTGAACGCCTACACCCTCGCCTTCGCCGGCTTCCTCATGCTCGGCGGCCGGGCCGGCGACCTGCTCGGCCGCAAGCGCGTCTACATAGCCGGCATCGCCGTGTTCACCGCGGCGAGCCTCGTCGGGGGCCTCGCGGGCAGCCCCGGCGTCCTGATCTTCGCCCGCGTCGTGCAGGGCATCGGCGCCGCCTTCCTGTCACCGATCACCCTGGCCCTGCTCACCACCACCTTCCCCGAGGGACCCAGACGGGCCTCCGCGCTGGGCCTGTGGAGCGCGGTGGCGGGCGGCGCCGGCGCGGTCGGCTCCATCGCGGGCGGACTGCTCACCGGCTATCTGTCCTGGCGCTGGATCCTCCTGGTCAACATCCCCATCGGCGTCGCGCTCATCGCGGCCTGCGTGCGCTACCTCGACCACCGGCGCAGCGAGGGCCCGCGCCGCCTCGACGTCCTGGGCGCCGCCACCGTGACCCTGGCCCTCCTCGCCCTCGTCTACGGCATCGTCAACACCGCGTCGTACGGCTGGAGCTCCCCGCACGTGCTGCCGCCGCTGATCGCCGGCATCCTGCTGCTCGCCCTGTTCTGCTTCGTCGAGGAACGCGTCGCCAAGGTGCCGCTGATCCGGCTCGGCCTGCTGCGGGCCCGCTCGGTGGCCGGCGGCAACCTGGTGGGCCTCCTGATGAACGCCGCGTTCCTGTCGATGTGGTACTTCGTCTCGCTGTACGTGCAGAACGTGCGCGGCTTCAGCCCCGTACAGGCCGGGCTCGCCTTCCTGCCGCACACGGTGATGGTGATGGCCGGGGCGCGGCTCAGCTCCCGGATCATCTCCAGGACGGGCACCCGCCCGCTCATCCTGGCCGGCGCGCTCAGCGCGCTCGCCGGCTTCGTCTGGCAGGCCCAGCTCGGCCCGCACAGCGACTTCGTCCTGATGGTCGTGCTGCCCGGCATGCTGATGGCGCTCGGTGTCGGCCTGGTCTTCACCCCCGTCGCCGCGGCCGCCACCTCGGGGGTCGCGCCCGCCGACGCGGGAGTGGTCTCGGGGCTGCTCAACACCTCACGCCAGATCGGCGGCGCCCTCGGCCTCGCCATCCTCAGCACCATCGCGACGAGCCGTATCCAGTCGCTCTCCGGTGACGCTCAGCCCACCCCCGACAACCTGGTCTCCGGCTACGGCCTGGCCTTCCTGGTGGCCGCGGCCTTCGTGGTCCTCGGCGCGGCGTCGGCACTCGTCCTGCCCCGCATCGCCAAGAACCGCTCCTGACGGCCGACTTATCTGCAAGGAGACCTCGTGAGCACCGACAAGCCCCAACTGACCTACCCGCACCTGCACTTCCGTGAGCCCAACCCGCTCGCCGACGGCAACTACCCGGGGTTCGCGCCGGGATCGCGCGTCGTCGACGGGATGCGCATCGACCGTGACGTCGAGATCCCGGTCCGCGACGGCAGCGTCCTGTACGCCGACGTGCACCGGCCCGCCGACCCCGGCGCCGCGCCGCTGCCCGTGCTGATCTCCTGGGGCCCCTACGGCAAGCACGGCGGGCGCAGCACCGCCCCGAGCCGCAGCGCCGCCAGCGGCGTCGACCCGTCCTGGGTCTCCGAGTACGCGGCGATCGAGGCCCCGGACCCGCTGTACTGGTGCCGCCACGGATACGCGGTCGTCTACGTCGACCCGCGCGGCACCTGGAGCACCCCCGGCGACTACACCCTCGCCTCCGAGCAGGAGGCCCAGGACTTCCACGACGCGATCGAGTGGGCCGGCACCCGCGACTGGTCTAACGGCAAGGTCGGCCTGTCCGGTGTCTCCTACCTGAGCATCGCCCAGTGGCGGGTGGCCGCCACCCGGCCGCCGCACCTGGCCGCCATCAACCCGTGGGAGGGCCTGACCGACTTCTACCGGGACATCGCCTACCACGGCGGCATCCCGGAGACCGGCTTCATGGAGGTGTTCGCCCGGCACAGCCTCGGCTACTCCTCCACGCGCGTCGAGGACCTGGAACGCCTCGCCGCCGAGCACCCCTTCGACGACGCCTACTGGGACGCCAAGCGGGCGGTCCTGGAGAACGTCGAGGTACCCGCGTACGTGGTGGCCAGCTGGTCCAACCAGGGCCTGCACGGCCGCGGCACCCTGGAAGGCTTCAAGCGCATCTCCTCGGCCGACAAGTGGCTGGAGGTGCACGGCCGCAAGACCTGGGAGTACTACTACCGGCCCGAGAACCTCGCCAGCCAGCTCCAGTTCTTCGACTGGGCGTTGAAGGGCGAGGACAACGGCTGGACCGAACGGCCGAAGGTGCTCACCGAGGTGCGCGAGCGGGCCGGCGTCGGCTATGTCACCGAGGAGCGGGAGTGGCCCATCGCCCGCACCGAGTACGTGCCGCTGCACCTGGACGCGGCCCGGCGCACCCTCGCCGACAAGCCGCCGCTGGCCGAGGCCGAGGTGAGCTACCCGGTCCGGGACGGCGACGGGGTCGGCGGGACCCGCTTCAGCCACGAGTTCACCGAGCGCACCCGGCTCACCGGCCACGCCAAGCTGCGGCTGTGGCTGGAGGCCCGGGGCTCCGACGACGCCGACGTCTTCGTCGCGCTGCGCAAGAAGGACGCCGCCGGCCGCGAGGTGCCGTTCCCGTTCTTCGCGCTCTACGACAACGGCCCCGTCGCCCTCGGGTGGCTCAGGGCCAGCCACCGGGCCGTGGACGAGCAGCGCTCCACCCCGTGGCAGCCCTGGCACCGGCACGACCGCGAGGAGCTTCTCCAGCCCGGCGTCCCGGTCGCCCTCGACATCGAGATCTGGCCCTCCTCGACGCTGTTCGAGCCGGGCGAGAGCCTCGAACTCGTGGTCCAGGCGGGCGATGTGGTCACCGGTGTGCTGCCCGGTCACCGCGTCACCCGCAACGCCGGCGACCACGTCATCCGTACCGGCGGCCGGTTCGACAGCCATCTGCTCGTCCCGGTCGTCGCGGACGAGTAATCCGTACACGATCCACCATGAAGGAGTGAGGACAGGTGCGTGCCGTCCTGCTGAAAGATTTCGGTCCCCCGGACCAGCTGACCGTGGCCGATGTCCCGGATCCGCGCCCCGCCCCGGGCGAGGTGACGATCCGGGTGGCCGCCGTCGGCATCCAGTTCCTGGAAACCCAGGTCCGCTCCGGCATGATGCGCGGGGCCCTGGGCGGCGCGCCCCTGCCCGTGATCCTCGGCAAGGAGATCGCGGGCGAGGTGATCGAGACCGGGCCGGGCGTCGACACGGCGCTCCTCGGCAGCCGGGTGCTCGCCACCACCGGCGGCACCGGCGGCTACGCCGAACTGGCCACCGCGCCCGCCGAAGGGCTCGTCCCGGTGCCCGACGGGCTGGACTTCCGGGACGCCGTGGCGCTCTACCGCTACGGAGCCACCGCCCGCGGCCTGATCGACGCCGCGCGTGTCACCGCGGGCGACCGGGTCCTGGTCCAGGCCGCCGCCGGCGCCGTCGGCACGATCCTCGTCCAGCTGCTCAAGCGGGCCGGCGCGACGGTGATCGGCACCGCCCGCGGCGCCGCCAAGCTGGGCCTCGTCAAGGAGCTGGGCGCCGACCACGTCGTCGACTACTCGCTGCCCGGCTGGACCGACCAGGTGCGCCAGGCCGCCCAGGGTGCCGTCGAGGTCGTCTACGACCACATCGGCGGCGAACTCGGACGCGACTCGTTCTCGCTGCTCGCCCCGGGCGCCGGCCGCCAGATCGTGTTCGGCTTCTCCAGCGGGCAGCCGCTCGACGTCAAGCCCATGGAGCTGTTCGGCCGCGGCCTGACCCTGACCGGCTTCAGCGCGGGTCTCATCTGGAACCGGCCCGCCTACGCCCGCGAACTGGTCACCGACGTCCTGGACCTGGCGGTCGCCGGCGAGATCAGGCCGGTCGTCGGCCAGAGCTACCCGCTGGAGCGGGCGGCCGAGGCGCATGCCGCCGTGGAGGCGCGCAGCACCATCGGCAAGACCCTGCTCATCCCGTGAACCACACCCCGCGGCACGCACCTTGCGCACAATCGTCCGGGCCGTCCGAGGCCCGGGTCTTACCGAGGAGAACGACAACACCATGACCACCGCATCCAAGATCTTCGTGGCCGGCGCCACCGGCCTGCTGGGCGGCCAGATCGTCAGCAACCTGCTCGACCAGGGTGCCTCCGTCCGCGCACTGGTGCGGCCGGGTACCGACGGCGACAAGAAGGCCGCCCTGACGGCCCTGGAGGCCCGCGGCCTGGAGCTCGTCGAGGGTGACATCACCGACCCGGCGGACAAGCTGGCGGCCGCGATCGGCGACGCCACCACCGTCGTCTCGGCCATCCAGGGCGGTCCGGACCTGATCGTGGACGGGCAGGTGAACCTGGTGCGCGCGGCCGAGCAGGCCGGTGCCCGCCGCTTCATCCCGTCCGACTTCGCCATCGACATCACCAAGCTGGACGACAGCGACAACGTCATGATCGGCTGGCGCCGGCAGGCCGCGACCGCGTACGGCGACACCAGCCTCGACGTGATCTCCGTGCTCAACGGCGCGTTCTACGAGGTCATGATCGGCTTCATGGGGATCGTCGACTGGGAGGCGGGCACCGTCTCCCACTGGGGCGATGCCGACCAGCCGCTCGACATGACCTCGGTCCCGGACACCGCCGCCTTCACCGCCGCGGTCGCCCTCGACCCGCAGGCCAAGGGCACCCAGCGGTTCGCCGGTGAGGTGCTGTCGATGCGCGAGTTCCACCAGACCCTGGAGCGGGCCACCGGCCGCAGCCTCACCCTGAAGAACCTCGGCACCGCCGACGAACTGCGTGCCGAGATCACCCGCCAGGCCGGCGCCACCCAGAACCCGTTCGAGTACGTGGGTCTGCAGTACCAGTGGTGCATGGTGACGGGCAAGGGCAAGTTCGACGGCCTGGACAACGCCAAGTACCCGCAGGTGAAGCCCGGTTCGCTGGAGGACTTCGTGCGCAAGGCCGCGCCCAAGGCGTGACCCGGACACCGCCGGCACGGTGACCGGTGCGGCGCTCGCCGTGCCGGCGGTCACCCGGGGCGGTGGCATGCCGCGGCGGTGAGAATCCCCCGCTCACCGCCGCGGCTTGCCGCCGCCCCGGGTCCTTGCGCTCATGTCCCGCCCGGAGAGGACACAGTCCTGCAAAAAAACCGGCGAGTCGGTTCGATAACAGGGGTGTCTCCCTCGATTGCGCTCGGCGCCCCGGCGGGCCTTTCGCCCGGTAAGTGAGCCGACATATCCCCTGACGTCTTCGAAAGGTGGTGCCCTGGGCTGCGGCGCGAGGACAGGTAAGCGTTGACGAACCGCGAGACCGGTTTGTAATTTCGTGACCTGCCCTCTACAAAAAATACAGGAGGTCCGGATGGTTATGCATGATCTCTACGGTTTGACCACCTGTACACGGGGACTGCCCCCCAGCGTCGTGACCTGTAACGGCCTGCCCGCCCGAGCCGTATTAGGCAGCGCCACGTGATCTCTCACACCGCGCGCAGGAAATGTGCGAGACACCTGGCTCCGGTGGTGATCGTGGCGGTGCCGGCCGGGGGAGCGGCCATGGTGGCCGACGCGCCCCTGTGGGACGGCCACGGGATGTTGCGGGGCCTGGCCGCCCTGCTGACCGTGCTGGTGTACGCGGGCCTGCCGGCCCTGTTGGACGTGGACGCCTCGACCTGCAGGACGCGCCGCCAGTGCGCCTCCCTGACCCTGCTGCCCGTGCTGGCGGTGACCCCGCTGCTGGTGCTCATGCCGGGCGCGCTGAGCTACCCCGTCCTGGCCCTGGTCGTGTCGGTGACGGCGCTCGACTGCCGGCGCCGGATCCGGGAGATGCTCTGGGCCCAGCAGCGCAGGATCGTGGAGGAACGGAAACGGACCCTGCGCGAAAGCCGCCGGCTGCGGCGCGACGTGCACGACGTGCTCGGCTACAGCCTGTCCGCCATCACGGTCAAGGCGGAACTCGTCGACCGGTATCTGGTGCAGAACGACCCGCGGGTCAGGGAAGAGGTGGCCGAGCTGCTGGCGCTGTCCCGCAGGACGCTCGCCGAGATGCGCTCCTTCTCCTCGGCCGCGCGGCAGCTGTCCCTCGGTGTCGAACTCGCCTCCGTCCGCCGGGTGCTGGCGGCGGCCGGCGTGGACACCATGGTCTGCGGCGACGCCTCGGAGGTGCGCGACCCGGCGCTGGGCGCGGCGCTCTCCCTCGTGCTGCGCGAGGGCGCGACCAACATCCTGCGCCACAGCAAGGCCGGCCTCTGCCGGATCACGCTGAGCACCCACGACGGCACGGTCATGCTGAGACTCTCCAACGACGGCTACGAGGGCGAGATCGAGGGCGCCGAACCGCTGGGTACCGGCCTGGCGAGTCTGTCGTCCCGGCTCACCGCGTTCGACGGCACGCTGACCTGGGCGCACGAGGGGGGCTGGTTCCACCTGACCGCCTGTGCTCCGGAAGCCGTCACGTCGTACGGCACGTACGCGGCGACCTGAGGCGTGCCGGCCGGGCCCGCGCGCGTCCCGAAGCCTTGCCGAGGTGCCCGGTCCGCCGGGCCCCGGCGGGGCTTTCGCCGTCGTGGGCTACAGCCAGCCCGCCTGCTCGGCGATGCGCACGGCGTCCAGCCGGTTGCGCGCGTGCAGTTTGGTGACCGAGGAGGTGAGGTAGTTGCGCACGGTCCCGGTCGACAGGTGCATGCGGCGGGCTATCTCCGCGGGATCGGCGCCGGCGGCGGCCTGGCGCAGCACGTCCGTCTCGCGCGGGGTCAGCGGGCTCACGTCGCTCTCCCATGAGGCCAGCGCGAGTTCGGGATCGATGACACGGCCGCCCGCGGCGATCCGCCGGATGGCCGTGGCCAGTTCCTGCGGGGGCGCTTCCTTGAGCAGATAACCGCTGACGCCGGCGGCCATCGCGCGTTGCAGCGCCCCGGGCCGGCCCAGCGCCGTCAGGACCAGGGTGCGACACTGCGGTAACTGCTCGTGCAGGGCCGCGGCCGCGCTCAGCCCGTCCAGTCCCGGCAGGTCGATGTCCACCACGAGAACGTCGGGGCGGTGCTCCAGCGCCGTCGGCACGACGGCGTCCCCCCGCCCCACCTCCGCCACGACCTCGATGCCGCGCTCGCCCGCCAGCAGGGCCACGAGGGCTCCACGGATCATCTCCATGTCCTCGGCCAACATGACTCGTATCACGTCCCGCCCCCCACCCCAGGGCAGTCGGCGAGGCCCCTGAGTGACTTGATCATACACAGCGCACGTTCCAACCGAGTAAACGTTTTCTGACGGTATGTGAGTTTTGCTCCGCTCGGCGCGCAGAGCCCGCGCCGTCCGCTCCAAGTGTGCTCGACGGGGGCCCGAGACGTGCTCCAGGCGTGCTCGTGGCGACCGTGCGGAGCGGACGGCCGGCCGCGGCGAGCAGGCGCTTGAGCGGGACTGCCGGTGGGCCTCGAGCCGGAGGCGGCAGGGTCGTTGTGAGAGCGGAACGACCCACCGAGGAGAGAGCATGCCGCCGCATCTGACGGAAATCGCCGACGACGTCTACGCCTACGTCCAGCCGGACGGTGGCTGGTGCCTGAACAACGCCGGTCTCGTCGTGGCGGAGGGGGAGGCCCTGCTGGTCGACACCGCCGCCACCGAGCGCCGGGCCCTGGCGCTGCGCGAGGCCGTCAAGAGTGTCAGCCCCGCCCTGCCCCGGCTGCTGGTCAACACCCACTCGCACGGCGACCACACCTTCGGCAACTACCTCTTCCCCGAGGCCGCCGTCGTCGGGCACCGCGGCACCCGGACGGAAGTGACCCAGGTCGGGATGCACCTGACGACGCTATGGCCGGACGTGTGCTGGGGCGATCTGGAACTGCGCCCGCCCCAGGTCACGTTCGAGGACCGGCTCACCGTCCACGTGGGCGGCACGGAGGTCCGGCTGCTGCACCTCGGCCCCGCCCACACCGGCAGTGACGTCGTGGTGTGGCTGCCCGGGCCGCGCGTCCTGTTCACCGGGGACGTCGTGATGTCGGGAGCGACGCCGTTCTGCCCGATGGGCTCGGTGGCCGGCTCGCTCGACGCCGTGCGGGCGCTGCGCGAACTGCGGCCCCGCGTGGTGGTGGCCGGGCACGGGCCGGTGGCCGGCGACGGACTGCTGGACACCACCGAGGGGTACCTGCTGCTGCTCCAGCGGCTGGCGAAGGAGGGCGTCGCGGCCGGAGCCACCGTCCTGGACGTGGCCCGCGAGGCCGAACTCGGGCCCTACGGCGAGCTGCTGGACGCCGAACGGATCGTCCCGAACCTGCACCGCGCCTACCTCGAGGAGCGCGGGGCCGAGCGCGGCTGCCCCGTGGACATGCCGGCGCTGTTCGCGGAGATGGTGGAGTTCCACGGCGGACTGCCCGCCTGCCACGCCTGACCCCGGCTTCCAGACGGTTTCCAGGACGGCTCGAGCCGCCCGGCACAGCCTCGTCCGGCAAGACGCTTGCACAACCTTCCAGAAGGGGGCGGCACATGAGCACCGTTGAAGAGCGGCCGTTGTCGACGGCTCACCTCTCATCCCTGAGCGCCCGCACGGCCGAACTCGCCCAGGTCCGCGAAGCCGTGCACCTCGGGCCGGGCGAGGCGGCCACCGCGGCGCAGCACGCCAAGGGCAAACTGACCGCGCGCGAGCGACTGGCACTCCTCTTCGACGAGGGGGTGTACACCGAGGTCGAAGGGATGCGCCGGCACCGGGCCACCGGGTTCGGACTGGAGGCGAAGCGACCGTACACCGACGGGGTCGTCACCGGCTGGGGGACGGTGCACGGCCGCACCGTCTTCGCGTACGCCCACGACTTCCGCATCTTCGGCGGCGCGCTCGGCGAGGCCCACGCCGAGAAGATCCACAAGATCATGGACCTGGCCGAGAAGGCCGGGGCACCCCTCGTCGGCCTGTGCGACGGCGCGGGCGCCCGCATCCAGGAGGGCGTGACCGCGCTGGCCGGCTACGGCGGCATCTTCCAGCGCAATGTCCGCAACTCCGGGGTCATCCCGCAGATCTCGGTGATCCTGGGACCGTGCGCGGGCGGCGCCGCGTACTCCCCGGCGCTCACCGACTTCGTGTTCATGGTGCGCGGCACCTCGCAGATGTTCATCACCGGCCCCGACGTGGTGCAGGCCGTCACCGGAGAGCAGATCACCCAGGACGCGCTCGGTGGCGCCGACGCGCACGCCACGCTCTCCGGTGTCGCGCACTTCGCCTACGACGACGAGCGGAGCTGCCTGGAGGACGTCCGGCACCTGCTCGCGATGCTGCCCGCCAACAACCGGGAGCGCCCGCCCGCCGAGCCGGCCGACGACCCCGCCGACCGCACCAACGAGGCGCTGTACGACCTGGTGCCCGCCGACTCCGGCCGGGCGTACGACATGAAGCGGGTCATCGGCGAGATCGTCGACCACGGCGAGTACTTCGAGGTCCACGAGACCTGGGCCACCAACGTCATCTGCGCGTTCGCGCGCCTGGCCGGCGAGGTGGTCGGCATCGTCGCCAACCAGCCCGCCGCGCTCGCGGGCGTCCTGGACATCGAGGCGTCGGAGAAGGCCGCGCGGTTCGTGCAGACCTGCGACGCGTTCAACATCCCGCTGGTCACCCTCGTCGACGTCCCCGGCTTCCTGCCGGGCGTCGACCAGGAACACGGCGGGATCATCCGGCACGGCGCGAAACTGCTGTACGCGTACTGCAACGCGACCGTGCCGAGGATCTCGCTGACCCTGCGCAAGGCCTACGGCGGGGCGTACATCGTGATGGACTCCCGTTCCATCGGCACCGACCTCGCCCTGGCCTGGCCCACCAACGAGATCGCCGTCATGGGTGCGGAGGGGGCGGCGGGCGTCGTCTTCCGCAAGGAGATCGCGGCGTCCGACGACCCCGAGGCGACGCGCCGGGAGCGGATCGAGGAATACCGCACGCAGCTCATGCACCCCTACTACGCCGCCGAACGCGGCCTGGTCGACGACGTGATCGACCCGGCCGAGACGCGTTCCCGGCTGATCGACGCGCTGGCGACGCTGCGCCACAAGCACGCCCCGCTGCCCACCCGCAAGCACGGTAACCAGCCCCAGTGAGGGCCGGCCGGCCGCTCGTCGCGGTGGCGCACGGCGGCCCCGCCGCGGTCCGTCTCCCGCGGTCGTGCGGGCGGGGCCGCCCCGCCGGGGCCCGCGCTCGCCTGCTGCCGCATCAACCCCGTCCATGGATCCGCCGTCGCCCGGGCGGTCGCAGCGCGGCCCGCCCGGACGTCTTCGTCGTGAGAGGTCACACGTGAGTCTGCGCAAGGTGCTCATCGCCAACCGTGGTGAAATCGCTGTCCGCGTGGCCCGGGCCTGCCGGGATGCCGGGATCACGAGCGTCGCCGTCTACGCCGACCCGGACCGGGCGGCCGTCCATGTCCGCGCCGCCGACGAGGCGTTCGCGCTCGGCGGTGACACCCCGGCCACCAGCTACCTGGACATCGAGAAGGTGTTGCGGGCCGCCAAGGACTCGGGCGCGGACGCGATCCACCCGGGTTACGGATTCCTGTCGGAGAACGCCGAGTTCGCCCAGGCCGTGCTCGACGCGGGCCTGGTCTGGATCGGCCCGCCTCCGCAGGCCATCCGCGACCTCGGCGACAAGGTGGCGGCCCGCCACATCGCGCAGCGCGCCGGCGCGCCCCTGGTTGCCGGTACCCCGGACCCGGTCTCGGGCGCGGAGGAGGTCGTCGCGTTCGCCGAGGAGCACGGCCTGCCCATCGCGATCAAGGCCGCCTTCGGTGGCGGCGGGCGCGGCCTGAAGGTCGCCCGGACCCTGGAGGAGGTCCCCGAGCTGTACGACTCCGCGGTGCGCGAGGCCGTCGCCGCGTTCGGCCGCGGGGAGTGCTTCGTGGAGCGCTACCTCGACAAGCCGCGGCACGTGGAGACGCAGTGCCTGGCCGACCGGCACGGCAACGTCGTCGTGGTCTCCACCCGTGACTGCTCCCTGCAGCGCCGCCACCAGAAGCTGGTGGAGGAGGCCCCCGCCCCGTTCCTGTCCGAGGCCCAGGTCGAGGAGCTGTACCGCGCCTCCAAGGCGATCCTGAAGGAGGCCGGCTATGTCGGCGCGGGCACGGTGGAGTTCCTGGTCGGCGCGGACGGCACGATCTCCTTCCTGGAGGTCAACACCCGCCTCCAGGTCGAGCACCCGGTCAC
>NZ_JBVJOT010000021.1:73968-135076 GCF_055583025.1 Streptomyces sp. NPDC104831 | reverse complement strand
CGCACCATCTTCGCCATCGTGGACCACCCGGAGACCTGGGAGAGGATCAGCGCGACCAGGACCGGGCGCGGGAAGCCGTCGGGCGCGCCGGCCCCGCCGTCGTTCAGTCCTCAGCCGCCCGCGCGAACAGTTCGTGCAGCGGCACCGGGGGCAGCAGCCGGGGGAACGGGCCGTACACGGCCTTGCCCGCCCGGACCGCGCCGTGGGTGACGAGCTTGCCCTCCTCCACGGGCAGGTGGGGCGCCTCCAGGGTCTCCCAGGCGCCGGGGACGAAGGCCGTGCGGCCGGCGCGGGGCCGCCGTCCGGTCTCCACCGCGCCGGCCGCCACCAGTTCCGCCTGCGCCGCCTTGTGCCGGGCGGCCGTCCAGCCGTTCCAGCGGCGGACGCCGCGGTCCGTGGGCCGGGCGAGGGCGCGCAGCTGGAGGTACAGCGCGGCGGCGTCCGCTCCCACGCCGAGCCGCCCGGCGACCTCGGCGACCAGGCCGGGGACGCTGAGCGCGGGATTGGCCTCGTAGCCGCCGACGGGCACGGGGGTGCCGGCCGCGCGGGCCGCCATCCGGGCCACGCCGTCGAGCAGTGTCCGGATCCGCGTCACCTCCCGCCCGAGCCGGGGCAGGTCCAGCCGGTCGGCCAGGTCCAGCGGCCGGGCCGCCCGCGCCGGGTCCGCGAGGGCGGCCGTGCGCAGGAACACGTCCCCGCCGGGCACGGCGACCACGAGCGTCCCGTCGTCCACCGCCGCGGGCGCCGCCGTGGCGGTGTCCGGCAGCGGCTCGGGGCGCGCGAGCACACCGCCCGCGCAGGGCCGGAAGGCCGGGTCCCCGGCGACCGCGCGGGCCAGTGCCGGGAGCGCCGGCAGTTCGACCAGGGTGTCCGGCGCCGCGAACCAGGCGCGCAGGTGCTCGTGCAGCTTGAGGGCCCCCTCGGCCGCCGGGTCGCCGACCGGCCGCTCGGTCAGGGCCCAGGCGATCACGGTCAGCGCCTCGGTGTGCGGGGCCCGGTCGGAGCGTATCCACTCCCCGGCCGTGCCGTCCGGCCCGGCCCGGTGCAGGTGGAGCCGGCCGCCGCGGGCGGCGGCCAGCACGCGTCCGCCCCAGGGGGACGGCGGCCGGCCCGCGGGCAGGGCGCGGGCCCAGTCGGCGTCCAGGCCGAGGTCCGTCTCCAGGGCGTCGGCCAGTTCCTCGTCGGCGTAGGGGCGGGTGCCGAGCCGCCGCGCCCAGACCTCGGCCATGCGCTCGGCGGCCCGGACCGGGCCGTCCGCCGTCCACAGGTCGGCCGGGTCCTCCGGGAGCCCGGCGGCGAGCAGGGCGCGCCGGCCCTCGGGGCCGAGCCGGTGGCAGAAGGCGTCGTACTCCCCGGCCGTGGTCTTGTTCGCCTTGTACGGCTTGGAGCGCAGCATCCTGGCGTGCTCGTCGTACCCCGCCCGCCGGGGCAGGCCGGCGAGGGCCAGGGCGGCGACGGGGCGTCGTACGCCGGTGCGCCGGGAGAAGACGGCGAGCGCCTCGGGGGTCAGCGGGACCGGTCCGTGCCGTTCGGCCAGTTCCAGCAGGCGGGTGAGCCGGGCGGCGTCGTCCCGGGTGATCGTGACCGTCCGCTCCTCCTCGGTACGGGCGGGGGCGGGACCGGCGGCCGGCTGCACGAAGCGGCGCAGTCCGCCGCGGTCGGGGCCCGCCGCCGCGTCGGGTGCGGCGGCCAGGGCCTCCTGCGGGGCCCGGCCGGTGCGCCAGGTGCCGCCGGGCCGGGCGAAGGGCTGCTCGCACCAGGTCCGCAGCAGGGCGTTCAGCGCGGTGCGTTCGTCCGCGGGCGTGGTCTCGACGGCGGCCCGCCAGGCGACGGCGTCGATGTCGCCGAGCAGCACCTGCCATTCGGCGGGGCGCGCGGGCGGGGCGAGGGCGCGGGTCTCGTCGTCGATCTCGCCGCGCAGGAAGCGGCCGTCGGCGGCGAGGGCGGTGAGGGTGCCGCAGTGCCGCTCGGGTGCGTGGGTCTCGTGGGCGCGCAGGTCGGGCAGCAGGCCCGCGAGGGCGGGGACGAGCGCGGTGTCCGGAGCGTCGGCGGGCAGGGTGACGGCCGGTCCGGAGCGCATGATGCCGACACGGCGGGACAGGTCCTCGCGGCGGCGCAGGACGCCGGCGGCGAGCCGGGCCGCGCGCACCACGCCGTCGCGCACCCGGCGGTCGCCGACGTCGGGCAGCAGCCGGGTGACCCGGTCGCGGAGCGTGCCGTCGTCCGCGGTGGCGAGGGCGGCGTCGAGCAGGGCGCGCACGGTCGGGGCGGAGACGGTGCGCAGCGCCTTGGAGGAGCGTGCGTCGCGGGGGGTGAGGAAGTGCCAGAACGCGGGCGGTGGCACGGGTCCGGCCTGCTCGCCGAGGGTGGGCGGACGGTCGCGGTCGCGGTCGGCGGGCGGGACGAAGCCGTGCACCTGCCACAGCAGGGAGTTGTCCGCGGCGGCGTGGCAGCGGACGGTGGTCTCGCCGACGGTGACGGCGTCCTCGCCGCCCTCGGGGAGGCCGAGGACGCCCCAGGGGTGGCGGCCGAAGCGGCGGCTGCGGAAGCGGGCGGTGCGGCCGTCGACGGACTCCAGCAGGAATTCGGTCGGCGACGGGCCCTGGTGGGGCGTGCGGTTCAGGACGCGGCAGCCGACGAGCCGTCCGTCCTGGCCGAGCGGGGAGGGCGGGGCGTCCTCGGGGAGCACCGCGAGGTACTGCCCGCCCTCGAACTCCTCCATGCCGGGCGGGACGTCCCGGTCGCGGTGGAAGTCCGGCAGGGTGCGGTCGGCCGCGGGCGCGCCGGTCGCGGGGTCGTACGGGGTCCAGTTGCCGCGGGTGTGGAACACCTGGGCGCCGTAGAGGCGGCGGCCGTCGCTCAGCTGGAAGTCGTGGTGGCCGATGCCCTCGCGTCCGCCCGGCCGCAGCACCCGCTGCCCGTCGAACCGGCCGCCGCGGTCCGGGGTCTCGAACTGGTAGCCGAACCCGCCCTGGATCAGTCCGCCGTACGGCCGCAGGCCGTACCCGTCCTCGGGGGTGAACACCTCCTGGGGCCGGCCGGACCAGTACGCCCGGGCTCCGGTGTGGCGGTCGCCGGAGTGCCAGCTGACGAGGAACTGGCCGCCTGCGTAGTGGACGGTGTGCTCGGTCGCCTCCTCCGGCACCCGGAAGGCGCAGGTCGCGCGGGTGCCGGTGGGGTCGACGGCCACGGCGCGGCCGGCGCCGTAGACGGTCAGGACGGGCCAGGTGCAGGTCACGCGGAGGGAGTCGGCCGGGTCGAAGCCGGCGAGGGCCGAGTCCAGGGCGGGCCAGCCCAGTTCCTCGGGCAGCCCGGCGCGCAGGGCGCGGGCCAGCGGGCCGGTGAGGTCCAGGTCCGCCAGTGCCTCCTCGATGCCGTCCAACGCGGTGGCGGTGGGCCGGTCGAGCAGCCCGGCCAGTTCGGTGACCGCCTCGTCGGCCGCGGCGAGCCCGCCGCCGCGCAGCTCGCCGAGCAGGCCCTCGACGCGGGCGTGCACCTCGGTGGCGATACCGGCGTTCTCCGGGAGCCGGGTGATCGCCGTGCCGGTGCCGCGCAGCCCCTCGTGCACGGTGCCCTCCAGGCGGCGGCCGAAGACGGGGTGGGCGGCCAGGGCCGACAGATCGCGGCGCGAGCGGTCGGCCCAGAACGTCAGCTCCACGGCGTCGCCGGGGTCCGCGACCTCGATGCCCTCGGCGAGGCAGGCGTCCAGCAGGTCGGCGTCCAGGGCCGGCCAGCGGTACCGGTCCTCGTGGATCACCACCGGGGTGCCGGCGGCGCGCAGCCGGGGGGCGAACCGGGTGACGATCTCGAAGAGTTCGGCGGGCACGGGCTGGCCCGCCACACCGCCGTAGGCCACCCTCTGGTGCCGGTACGTGCGCGTGTACCGGTTCAGCCAGCCGGCCGGGCCGCCCTGGGGATCGAGGTGCCCGGCCGCCACCGCGTCCACGATGCCGCCGCGCAGCAGCAGCCGCAGCCAGGCCGCCGCGTCCTTGCGGGAGTCGGGGAACAGGTCGAGCAACGCGGCCTGGACGCCGGGGTCCTGGGGGTGGTCGCCGAGCGGGCCCGCGGCGGCCTCCAGCAGGGCGTCCGGAACCGCCTTGCCGCGCGCGGCGCCGAGGACGTGGCCGAGGACCCGGGCGTCCTCCTCGGTGCCGAGGCCGGCGGCGCGGGCGGACGCGGCCACGCGGCGGGCGAGGTCGGCGGGGAGGTCCCCGGGGGAGGCGGCCCAGGCGGTGAGCACCCGCACGTACTCCTCGTGCGCCTCGGCGGGGTCCAGGTGTCCGGCCAGCCAGCGCTGATGCTCGCTCAGTTCCTTCGCCGGCAGGGCGCCCCGGGCCGCGAAGAACAGCGCGTTGGCCCGTCGCCAGCCGGGGTCGACGGGCAGCGCGTGCTCCTGCTCCGCCTTGCGGGCCAGGGTGTAGGCCTTGGCGGCGGCACCGCCGGGGTAGCCCAGCAGGCGGTGTGCCACCGTGTCCCAGAACCAGGGCAGATGGGCCGGCGGCAGCCCGCTCGCCGACCGCCGCAGCCGCTCCAGGCAGCGCCCCATCTTCGGGTACGCCGCCGACACCGCCGCCGCCGTCTCGTCGAGCAGGGCGACGGCGGCGCTCCCGGCGTCCGGGTCGTGGGCCGCGACCCAGAGCGCGTAGGTCGTGGACCGGTGGGATTCGGCGGGCAGCAGGTCGTGAGTGAGCATGCGGCGATCTTGGCACGAGGATCCGACAGCCGTCCGGGCCTGTGGACAACCGCCGGGAGCGGTCCGCCCGGCCCTGTGGACATTCGGGGTCGTTCTCCGGGGTTGTTCCGGGAAAACCCCCAAACAGGGCCGGGGAAACCCGACCTGACGGTCCATCGGAGCGCCGGGCGGCCCGGAGGGAAGCCCCGGCGGGCCGGACGACGACGGCCGGGGAGGCCCGGCGGGCCGCTCAGCGGCGGAGGAGGTCGCGGCCCGCGGTCACGGCCGGCGCCGCGGTCAGCGGGCGAGGGCCGCCGTCCGGCCGAGGCCGCCGCCACGCACCGCGCCCGCTCCGGGCACGTCCGGCCAGGGGCCGAGGGCCGCGACCCGCACCGCGAGCACGAGCAGGCCGAGCGCGGTCAGGGCGAGCGCGGCCCCGGGAGGCGTACGGTCCCCGCGCGGGGCGTGCCGCACCAGCCAGCCGAGCGCGCCCATGACGAAGCAGGTGGCGGGCGCCCACACCGTGTCCGCCGCGGCCGGCAGCAGCACGAGCCACCCGGCGGCCACCACGCACCCGGCAAGGAACACCAGACCAAGATATATCGTATCGATAGACGATATATCGCGTCGACATGGCGGAAACAGGTCGGGGATCACCTGTGCGGGTGGGCCGGCGCGCCGTACCCGGCCCCGGCGTGCGCCGTGCCGCGTCCGGGCGTACGGCGCGCGCCGGTACGACCGGCGTGCTCCCGGGCGACGCGCGGGGTACGGCCCCCGCGGCCGTGTCCTCCCGCCGAACGGTGATACTGGGAAGCGCACCCGCCCCCATCAGCAGATTGGCTCATGTCGAACTCCGCCACCGACCACGCCACCGTCCCGCCGACCCTCTGGGCGGTGCGGGGCCGTCACACCGGTCCCGCACCCGAGGAGGTCGTCCGCCGCACCCTGCGCCGGCACAAGGAGAGCGGGGACATCGACGACTTCGCCGAGCCGCCCGTGGCCGGGGATCCCGGCCGCCGGGTCTTCGAGGCCCGGTGGCGGGCCGGGGGCGCGGTGACCGTGCGCGCCCGGCTGACCCTCGTACCGCATCAGGGCCGCCCGCAGGGGCACGCGTGGCGGCTGGTCGCGGAGGCGGAGCGGCCGTGGGACGACGCGTGGCCCTCGCCCGCGACCCTGTTCTGGCCCGACGGCGGCTCCGGCGAGGACGACGACGGCTCCTGGGACCACCACCCCACGGTCCCCGGACTGCGCTTCCGGCACGTCAACGCGCTGCCCGAGGACGACAAGGAGATGCGCCGCCGGCTGCGGGACGCGGCCCGGGAGGCGTGGTGCGTCCATGTCGTCGTGCACGAGGCGATGACGCCGGACGAGCGGGGCCGGCTGCCGCTGACGGGACTGCTCCCGCCCGGTCTGCGGCACCGCGTGATCGAGCACCGGGCCGCGCCGCAGCAGCTGCGCGGGGTCAACTGGGCGCTGAAGGACCTCGGCGTCGAGGTGCCCCGCGGCGGTGCGGTGCTGCTGCCCCCGGACCCGGCCCCCGCGGACCACGACGGCCGCGAGCACAGTGTGCGCACCGTCTTCCTGGACGGTTCGGAACCGGCCGGGCTCATCGCGGTGCTGCGGCGCTTCCTGGCCCTGCCCCGCCCCCTGTCCCCGGACGCCGCCGAGGCGCTGGCGGACCTGCGCGAGAACTGGACCCTGATGACCCTGCAGGAGCAGCTGGAACGCGAGCGGCGGCTGGTCGCGATGTACGCCGACGCCCTCGAGGCCATGACGAAGTCCCGGGACCTGTACAAGCAGGCCGCCGAGCAGGCGCTGGAGGCGCTGGCCGCCTATCGTGACGTCCCCGCGCCCGCCCTGCCGCAGCAGCGGCCCGGCCCCCGGACACCGGGCGCGCTGCAGCAGCTGACACGGACCCTGGAGCGGCTGAAACCCACCGCTTGGGGCCGGCCGCAGCCGGAACCCGCCACGGTGACCGAGACCCACGCGGCCGACGGCACCCGGGTACCGGACGACACCCCGGTGCCCGGGGACGAGAAGCCGTCCTGACCGCTCCCGGCGGCCGGACAAGGAGCCTTCATGAACACGACCCACACCGTTGTGCTGATCGCGGCCTGCGTCGGCGTGGCGCTGCTCGCCGTCGCCGTCGCCCTGCTGGTGCGGCTGGTAGGGGCCCGGCGGACGCTGCGACGGGCGGGGCTGCCGACGGGCCCCCGGTGGGTGTTCTGGGGCGCGGTCGCCTATCTGCTGCTGCCCACCGACCTGCTGCCCGACCCGGTGTACCTGGACGACATCGGCGTCCTGCTCCTCGCCCTGCGCAGCCTGCCGCTGCCGCGCCGGACACCCGAGGTCTGACGCGCCGCTCCCCTACGGGGTACCGCTCCCCCGCCTCCACGGTCCGGCGCTCGCCCCGCAGCCGGTGACCGCTTTCCGGCCACGCACCCGGCTCCCCGGGGCTCCCCCGGTCGGGCGTCGGCGCCCCGGGTGACGGCCTCGCCTGACGGCGCCGGGCAGTGTAGACATGGGCACATGGTGCGACTGCCCGGCCGGTCCGCTCCCCGGCCGCCCCGAACGTTCGGGCACCCGCGGGCACCTGACGGTCCGCCGCGCCCGGCACCGGACGCGGGCGGCGGCCGGCCCGGGGCGCTCCGGTCGGCGGTGACCGGACGCAGCGTGGCCGGCCAGGTGTTCGTCCTGCAAGTGGTGATCGTGCTGCTGCTGGTCGTCTCGGCGGTGGTGGCCCAGGTGCTCCAGGTCCGGCACGACACCGACGTCGAGGCCGCGGGCCGTTCCCTCGCCGTGGCCGAGACCTTCGCCAACGCGCCGGGCACGGCCGAGGCCCTGCGCTCCCCCGATCCCACGGCCGTGCTCCAGCCGCGCGCGGAGGCCGCCCGTACGGCCACCGGCGTGGACTTCGTCGTGGTGATGGACACGCACGGCATCCGTTACACGCACCCCAAGACCGACCGCATCGGCAAGAAGTTCGTCGGCACGATCGCGCCCGCCCTGGCCGGCCGGACGGTCACCGAGCACATCACCGGCACCATCGGCCCGCTGGTGCAGGTCGTGGTGCCGGTGCGGGATGCGGCGGGCAAGGTGGTGGGGCTGGTGTCCGCCGGGATCACCACCGCGCACGTGGGCGGCACGGCCGATCAGCAGCTGCCGTTGCTGCTCGCCGCGGCCGCCGCCGCGCTGGCACTGGCGACGGCGGGCACGGCCCTGGTCAGCAGACGGCTGCTGCGTCAGACGCACGGGCTCGGGCCGTACGAGATGACCCGGATGTACGAGCACCACGACGCGGTCCTGCACGCGGTCCGCGAGGGCGTGCTGATCGTCGGCGGGGACGGCCGGCTGCTGCTCGCCAACGACGAGGCCCACCGGCTGCTCGGCCTGCCCGCCGACGCCGAGCGGCGGCATGTGCGGGAGCTGGGCCTGGACGACGAGACGGCGGACCTGCTGGCCTCCGGGCGAGTGGCCACCGACGAGGTGCACCTGGTCAAGGACCGTCTGCTGGCGATCAACCAGCGGCCCACGGACCTGCGCGGCGGACCGGCCGGCAGCGTCACCACGCTGCGCGACTCCACCGAGCTGCGCGCCCTGTCGGGCCGCGCGGAGGTGGCCCGGGAACGGCTGAACATGCTCTACGACGCCGGGGTGGGCATCGGCACCAGCCTGGACGTGTCGCGGACCGCCGAGGAACTGGCGGGGCTGGCGGTGCCCCGGTTCGCGGACTTCGCCACCGTGGACCTGTTCGACGCGGTGCTGAGCGGGGAGGAGCCCCGGCCGGGCACGGCACTGCGCCGCACGGCCTGCGCGGGGGTGCGCGAGGACGCCCCGCTGTACCCGCTCGGCGAGCGGATCCGCTTCGTGCCCACCTCGCCCCAGTCCCGCGCGCTGGCCACCGGGCAGTCGGTCGTGGTGGAACGGCTGCGCGAGGCGCCCGGCTGGCGGGCGCAGGACCTGGAGCGCACCGACCAGGTGCTGGACTACGGCATCCACTCGCTGATCACCGTGCCGCTGCGGGCCGGCAGCCTGGTGCTGGGCGTGGCGAACTTCTGGCGGGCGGAGAAGCCGCAGCCGTTCGACGCCGAGGAGGTGTCCCTGGCGGAGGAGCTGGTGGCGCGGGCGGCGGTGTCCATCGACAACGCCCGCCGGTACACCCGTGAGCACAGCATGGCCGTCACCCTCCAGCGCAGCCTGCTGCCGCGGTCCCTGCCCGAGCAGGGCGCCCTGGAGATCGCCTACCGCTATCTGCCGGCCCAGGCCGGGGTCGGCGGCGACTGGTTCGACGTGCTGCCGCTGTCGGGCGCCCGGGTGGCGCTCGTCGTCGGGGACGTGGTGGGGCACGGGCTGCACGCGGCGGCGACGATGGGCCGGCTGCGGACGGCCGTGCACAACTTCTCGGCGCTCGACCTGCCGCCGGACGAACTCCTCGGCCTGCTGGACGAGCTGGTGGGGCGGCTCGACCAGGACGAGACCGCGGTGGCGGGCGGGGCCGTGGTGACGGGTGCGACCTGCCTGTACGCGATCTACGACCCGGTGTCCCGGCGGTGCACCCTGGCCCGGGCCGGCCATCCGCCGCCCGCGCTGGTGCGCCCGGACGGCACGGTGGAGTTCCCGGAGGTGCCCGCGGGTCCGCCGCTGGGGCTGGGCGGGCTGCCGTTCGAGACGGCGGAGCTGGAGCTGGCGGAGGGCAGCCGGCTGGTGCTGTACACCGACGGTCTGGTGGAGGACCGGGAGCGGGACTTCGACGAGGGTCTCGCCGCGCTGGGCGACGCCCTGCGCCGGACGCCGGGCGCCTCCGCGGAGGAGACCTGCCGGGCGGTGCTGGACCGGCTGCCGGCCCGGCCGAGCGACGACGTGGCGCTGATCGTGGCCCGCACCCGGGTGCTGGGCGGGGACCGGGTCGCGCAGTGGCAGGTGCCGGCCGATCCGGCGGCGGTGGCGCAGGTGCGGTCCTCGGTGACCGGGCGGCTGGCCGACTGGGGCCTTCAGGAGCTGGCGTTCACGACGGAGCTGATCCTGAGCGAGCTGGTCACCAACGCCATCCGCTACGGGCGCGGCCCGATCGGGGTACGGCTGCTGCGCGACCGCACGCTGATCTGCGAGGTCTCCGACCGCAGCACGACCTCGCCGCACCTGCGGTACGCGGCGAGCACCGACGAGGGCGGCCGGGGCCTGTTCCTGGTCGCGCAGCTCGCCGAGCGCTGGGGGACCCGGTACACCCCGCACGGCAAGGTGATCTGGGCGGAACAGCCGCTGCCGTGAGGCGCGGGGCTGTTCGCGCGGGGCCCGGGGACGGCGACGGCCCGGCGGACGACGCCGCCTCCACCGCGTTCGCCACGGCCGTGGCCGGCGCGTGGCGGCGCGGTGACCACGCGGGTGCGGTCCGCCGGGCCCGTCCCCGGTTCCCGGTGCGCCCGGGCGAAGGCGCGCGTCAGCCGCCGCCGAGCCGGGAGCGCAGGAGCTGCTTGCCCAGTTCGGCGCCCTTGCGGCTGTCGGACTGGGCCTTGCGGAACAGCTCCGCGACCTCGTTGTCCTTGTCCCGCTCGGCGTCCTGGACGTACTGCTCCAGCCGCAGGGCGTTGCTCAGGCACGCCTCGACGTACCAGATGAGGTTGTAGTCCTTGTCGCGGGTGCCGGTGACGTCGCCGGTCTCGCTGGTGCTGGTCATCCGGGGTCTCCTCCCTCTGTCGGGACCAGGGTCGATTCCGCTGTGGGAGACCCCGGGTACCCGTGCGACCTGCGGACACACCGGCCGATCGGCCGGGTGCCGCTACTCGTCGATCACGGCGCCGAAGCGGGCCGCGTGCGCGGCGGCGCCGAGGTCGGCGGCGCCGTAGGACCAGGAGCCCTCGGCGAGCGGGCCGTCCCCGCTCGCCGGGAGCAGCCAGACGGCGCCGTCACCGGCGTTCTCGCCGGGGGCGGCGGCCAGCAGTTCGGCGCGGCCGTCGCCGTCGGTGTCCGCGAGGCGCACCTGCGCGCCCCAGGCGTCGTCGGCCTCGGCGGTGCCGGGGACGTGGGCGGTGTTCTGGTCGAAGGAGCGGGCGTTGGCGGCGGTGAGGCCGGTGCGGGAGCCGCGCAGCAGCCAGACGGCGCCGGCGTCGGCGACGGTGCCGACGTCCTCGCCGGGCGCACCGACCGCCACGTCCGCGTAGCCGTCGCCGTCCACGTCGGCGGCGGACAGGTCGGCGCCCCACGCGTCGCCCTGTTCGGCGGTGCCGGGGACGCCCGGGGAGTTCTGCGATCACCACTGCGGGGCGGTGCCGGGACCCCGGGTGCCGGCCGGGCCGTCCGGGCCGCCGTGGTAGACGCCGACCAGGCCGCCGGGGGCGTTCGCGGCGCCGCCGGCCTCGTCGGCGGCGTCGAGCCGGCCGAGGACGAGGTCGTCGTAGCCGTCGCCGTCGAGGTCGCCGGAGGCGGAGCCGAGACCGCCGTGCAGGTCGCGCCGGTAGGCGAGGCCCTCGGGGCCGCCCGCGTAGTACGCCGACCAGCCCTTGGCGTAGTCGTCGTCGGGGCTGTGGCCGGAGACGACCAGGTCGGCGAAACCGTCGCGGTCGTAGTCGCCGGTGGTGACGCGGCCGGGCTGGAGCCGGTGGCCGGTGGAGTGCGGGGCGCCGACCCGCCGCAGGACGCCCGCGTGCCAGGTGAACGCGGTGAGGCCGACGTTCTGGTCGACGGCCACCAGTTGGTCGGAGTCGACGTCGCCGGTGAACCGGGCGGCGGCCACCGCCAGGCCGAAGCGGGCGCCGGCGGTGGGCCGGGCGGCGGTGACCGAGGCGTTCGGTCCGGTGCCGAGGCCCTGCTTCGAGCCGTACAGGACGGTGACCCGGCCGGCGTCGGCGACGGTGCCCTCGTCCTCGCCGGGCGCGCCGATCACCGCGTCGTCGTAGCCGTCGCCGTCCAGGTCGCCGGTGGCGACGGCCTGGCCGAAGTCGTCCCAGGACTCGGAGGTGCCGGGCACGCCCCGGGTGGACTGGCTGATGACCTGCACCCGCCCCCTGGGGACGGTGGTGGCGCTGCCGATGCCGTTCGGGGCGCCGTACTGCACGGTGACGTAGCCGGCGCCCTCCTTGCCGTCGACGGTGCCCTCGGGAACCCCGGTGAGCAGGTCGGTGTAGCCGTCGCCGTCGAAGTCGCTGTTGCGGTCGGCGGCCGAGGTGCCGCCGGGAACGCCCGCGAACGCGGTCGGGGCGGCGAGGACGCCGGCCGAGGCCAGCAGCAGGAAGGAGGCCGCCGCGACGGCGGCGGAGCCCGCGGTGCGACGGGTGTCGATGGTCATGTCCCTTACCCCCAGGGGTGAATGATGGGCCGTCAGCCGAGTGGTCGGTGCCGGTGCAGGGTTCGACCCGGCGGGGGCGGGGGTGGTTGTGGGGCGCGGACCGGCTGTGACACGGCGGTGACAGCCGTTGCCGCGCCGGGACGAACGGCCGGTTCAGCCGAGCGCGCGGTCCAGGTTGAACGCGGCGCTGATCAGGGACAGATGGGTGAACGCCTGCGGGAAGTTGCCCTGCTGCTCGCCGGTGCGGCCGATCTCCTCGGCGTACAGGCCGAGATGGTTGGCGTAGGTGAGCATCTTCTCGAAGGCCAGCCGCGCCTCGTCGAGCCGGCCGGCCCGGACCAGCGCCTCGACGTACCAGAACGAGCAGATGGAGAAGGTGCCCTCGTCGCCGCGGAGGCCGTCGGGGCTGACCTTGGGGTCGTAGCGGTAGACGAGGGAGTCGGAGACGAGGTCCTCGGTGAGGGCGTCCAGGGTGGACAGCCACTTGGGGTCGGTGGGGGCGATGAACTTGGCGAGGGGCATCATCAGCACGGAGGCGTCGAGGACGTCGGCGCCCTCGTACTGGACGAAGGCGCCCCGGCGTTCGGACCAGCCGCGGTCCATGATCCGCCGGTAGACGGCGTCCCGGGCCTGGCGCCAGCGGCGGTGGTCGGCGGGCAGGCCACGGTGGTTGGCGAGGCGGATAGCCCGTTCGATGGCGACCCAGCACATCAGCCGCGAGTACAGGAAGGTCTTGCGTCCGCCGCGGGTCTCCCAGACGCCCTCGTCGGGCTGGTCCCAGTGGTCGCACAGCCAGTCGACGAGGTGGCACAGGTCGTCCCACTGCCCGCTGGAGATGGGCTGGGCCCACTTGTCGTAGAGGTAGACGGAGTCGATCAGCGCGCCGTAGATGTCCAGCTGGAGCTGGTCGGCGGCGGCGTTGCCGACCCGGACCGGCGCGGAGCCGAGGTGTCCCTCCAGGTGGGGCAGCTCGCGTTCGGGCAGGTCGGCGCGGCCGTCGATGCCGTACATGACCTGAAGCGGGCCGGAGGCGGCGCCGTCGCCGGGGCTGATGTGCGTGGTCAGGAACCGCATGAAGGCCTCGGCCTCGCCGCTGAACCCGAGCCGGAGCAGGGCGTAGACGGCGAAGGCGGCGTCGCGGACCCAGACGTAGCGGTAGTCCCAGTTGCGTTCGCCGCCGAGCTGCTCGGGCAGGCTGGTGGTGGGCGCGGCGACGATGGCGCCGGTGGGGGCGTAGGTGAGCAGTTTCAGGGTGAGCGCCGAGCGGTGCACCATCTCGCGCCAGCGGCCCCGGTAGCGGGACTGGTGCAGCCACCGGCGCCAGTAGGCGACGGTGGCGTTGAACTCGTCTTCCGCCTCGGCGTGGGCGCAGCCGCGGGGCAGCACCCGCGCGCCGAGCTGGTCGAGGGCGAACACCGCCGTCTCGCCCTCGCCCAGCTTGAACTCGGCCCACGCGTCCCGGCCGTCGCTCTCCACGGCGACGGTCGAGGTGAGCGCCAGGGACAGGTCGGGGGACTCGAAGAAGACCATGCCGTCCACGGTGCGCAGGGTGTGCGGGGCGGCGCCGTAGTCGAAGCGCGGGGCGATCAGGGCGCGGAAGGGGACGGTGCCGCGGACGCACACCACGCGCCGGATCAGCCGGTGCCGGGTCACCTCGAGGGACTCTTCGCAGCCGACCGGCATGAAGTCCTGCACCTCGCCGACGCCCTCGTCGGTGAAGAAGCGGGTGATCAGCACGTTGGTGTCGGGGAAGTAGAACTGCTTGGTGCGCGCGGGTACGGCGGCGGCCAGTTCGTAGCGTCCGCCGCGCTCGGCGTCGAGGATCGCCGCGAAGACGCTCGGGGAGTCGAAGGAGGGGCAGCAGTACCAGTCGATCGTGCCGTCGGTGCCGACCAGGGCGACGCTGCGCAGATCGCCGATGAGGCCGTGGTCGGCGATGGGCAGGTAGCGGGGCCGGGGCCCGGGGGTTTCCTCGGCGAACGGCGTCGCGGCCATCGGCGGCCTCCCGGTGAGCGATTGCGGTGCGTTGTTTCCGTCCGCGGGTGTCACGGGTGTCCGCCGGTGCCTCCCCGGCCGCCGGGTGCCTCCCCGGCCGCCGGATGGGTCCCGGCCGGTGCCGTCGTCCCGCACACGGGATGTTCTCCAGCTTAGGAGCGAGTGGTTTCGCGTGGCGCGGGAACGCGCTACGCACCCGCTCCACGGCGTGCTCCGGATGCAGGGTGCGCCGGGGCGGGCAATGGTGAGAGTGTGCCCCGTTCGGAGGCACCGGCACGGATGCGGTCATCCGGACCGAGGAGGAGGCATCATGTCGGCATCCACACCCGAAGAGTCCCGTGCGTCGGACGACGTCTGCACCCCGGACGCCCTGCTCCACTCCGCGCCCCCCGGGGACGTCTCCCCGGAGGACCTGGTGATGGCGGCGGGCAGGGACGTCACACCGAAGACCCTCGACTGGGCGCGTCGCAAGCTGGAGTCGGAGGGCCCGGCGGCCATCGAGAGGCTGCTGCCCTAGGGCGGTCCGGGGATTCGACGCGAGAGGGACGGGCCGGCGGGCCGGGTGCGAGTGGCGCCCGGCCCGCGCTGTCCGGTGAGCCGCACACGATCGTTTGGCGCACGATCGTGTGCTGATTCCCGGCGACCGGACGTTCGCTCAAGGCCCACGGCGGACTCGGCGCGCGGAGACCGCCCCGGCGCACGAGGGCACCCCGGGTCAGGACCGGCGGGGACTCGGCGGCACGCGGTGCGGGAAGCACGGGGCCGGTCCGCTGACGGGGTACGGGGTCACTGCGGCGACGAACGGGCCGTACCGGGGGGCGGGCGCCACCAGTAACCGTGGAACATGTGAACGGCCCGATGGCGGCCTACGACGGCTTCCACATCGACGGCGTCCGCCGCACCCGGCCCGGGGAACCGTCCCGCCTCCTCGACGCGGCGGCCCCGGAGCCGTACCCGGTCCCCACCCCGGCCCCGGGCGCGGACCCGGCCCTCTGAAGCGGCGCCGGCGGGCGGTGACGTCCGCGCGGGCCGGTGGGCTCAGGGTTCCTGCTCCACCACGTGGACCGCCGCCTCCTCGGCGCCCGCCGCTCCGCCGTCGATGCCGACGTCGCGGGCGACCTCTTCCTTGGTGGTGTCGGTGTGGGTGCCCTCGTCCGGGGCGACCAGGCGGCCCGCGCGCGCGGTGCCGGCCTCGGCGTCGAGGGGTTCGCCCTCGCCACCGGGCAGGTCGCCGATCTCGTCGCCGGGCGGCGCGGTGACGTCCGGGACCTCCTGGCCGAGCCGTTCGTCCAGGGTCTCCCCCTCGTGCTGCTCGGCGGCGGTGGTGCCGTGCTTGGTGACGCCCAGGGGCCGCTCGGGCGGGGAGTAGCCCTCGTCGAGGATGTCGTCGTAGGTGCGCTCGCCGACCGCGTCCTGAAGGTCCAGCGGTCCGGCGTCCTCCTGTTCCTCGTTGCCGCCGGTCGGCTGGTAGGCGTCGTCCGCCATAGGGGTCTGCTCGGACTGCTGGTCGCTCATGGTGGCCTCCTGAGGATCGCACGGGCTGTCCCGGTCCGCGTTTCCCCCGGCCGGAGCCTTAATCCCGTGGACGTCCCGTCGGCATCCCGTCGGCCTTCGGCCCCGGCGACCGGCCGCCTCGCGGGCATCGGTCAGCCGGGCACCGGTCGCTGGAGATCGGGTCTCGCCGGGCATCGGCCTCGCCGGCCCTGATCCGCTCCTGCCGCGTCGGGAGCCGCCGGACGCGGTGCCGGGGCCGGGCGGGTGGGCCCGGCCCGAGCGGGGAGGAGGCGGAGCCGGATCAGGGACGGCCGCCGGGGAGGAGGTTCCCGCGGGCACCCCCCACCCTCGCGCCATCCTTCCGTACCTGCAATTCGTGTGCAGGTGATATGCAGGTAAAGGAGACCACCGGCCTTCCCCACGGGGAGGGAAAGAGGACCGGGGGCGAGGGCTCCGTCCGGGATCTCCCGGTCCGCCGTGGAGGACCCCCGGCCGTCACAGGTCCTTGCGCCGCACCAGCACCCCGAGGACCAGCAGACCGGGCAGCAGCGGCAGCCAGACCGTGAGCAGCCGGTAGCCGAGCACCGCGGACGCCGCGCCGGCGCCGGAGGTGCCGGCGGCGGTCAGGGCGAGGGCCAGCGCGGCGTCCAGCGAGCCGAGCCCGCCCGGGGTGGGCAGCAGGGCGGCGGCGCTGCTCGCGGCGAGGTACAGCAACGCCACCTGGAACGGGGCGAGCGGCAGGCCGACGGCCCGGGTGACGGCGATGAGGACCAGCGCGTGCAGCACGGCGAAGGCCAGGGAGCCGCCCCACAGGGCCGCCGCACGGGCCGGGCGGGCGTGCAGGGCGCGGATGTCGGCGAGGACGGTGACGAGCACCCGCCGGCACCGCGACCACCAGGGCATGACGAGCAGCAGCAGCACGAGCAGGACGGCCACGCCCGCGGCGGCGGCGACCGCGACGGGGGACGGCCGGGGCAGCCGCAGCAGCCCGGGGCAGGCCGGGGCAAGCAGGGCGATCAGCGCCAGGCGGACGGCGGCGCCCGCGGCGGCCTTGACGGCGAGCGCGCCGGCCGCGCGCCCGGCGGACAGCCCGCAGCGCATCAGGAAGCGCAGGTTCACCGCGCCCGCGCCGATCCCCGCGGGCAGCAGGTGGTTGGCGGCGGAGGCGGCGAACTGGGCGGCGAGCAGCCGGCGGCCGGGCAGCCGCCGCACGACGGCGCCCTGCTGGGCGAGCGCGGAGGCCGCCCAGGTGCCCACGGCCGCCACCGCACCGGTCAGCAGCCAGCCGTGGTCGGCGACCGCCAGCCGCCCGGCCCCGCTCTCCACCGCGGGCCAGTGCCGGCGGGCCAGGTAGAGCGCGCCGAGGAGCACGGCGAGGCAGCCGGCGGCGTGCCAGTAGGCGCGCCGCCGGCCGAGGGCGGTGGTGAGGCCGGCCGGCGAGGTCATGAGCCGGCGCCCGGGACGTCGCGGTACGGCCGGACCGCGCCGACGGCCGCGGAGGTCCAGCCGCGGGCGTGGCCGGGCGGCGTGGCTCCGGCCGGCGCCGGCGCGGCGACCGGGATCCGCCGGGCGGCGCGGGTGAGGGCGTCCCGGGTGGTGCCGGCGCCGGGTCCGGCGGTCGCGGCCGAGGCGCAACCGGCGGCGAACGCCACCGGGACGGCCTCGTGACCGGTGAGCAGGCAGGGCGGGCGGACGCCCCGGCGGCGCGGTTCCGCCACGGTGCGGAACCGCGCCTCGCGCGCGCGGACGGCGTGGTCGGCCGTCCGCACGGCCACGGCGGGCCGCGCGGCGAGTCCGGCGCGGACCGGCCACCCGGCCGGCCGGCGCCGGGCGGTCAGCAGTCGGGCGAGGGCGTCGGCCAGCGGCACGGCCGGCGGGGCGCAGGCGGGCAGCGGGAAGCGGGGCGTCGCGGAGCCGATCGGGAGCAGCGCGGTGGACGGCGGCCGGGACGCGACGGGGGCGGCCGGCAGCGAGACGCCGCGGGCGCGGGGGGCGCTGGAGAAGGCGGCGGGCGCGTGGCCGCCGACCCGGCTGACGTACGCCGTCCCGTCCCAGCCGAGTCCCGTGCCGGGCGGTACGAGCGGGAGCCGGGCCAGGGTGATGGCGGCGACGGCCGCGAGCGGCCGGGCGGTACGAGCGGGGCCCGAGCGCGCCCGGCGGGAGCGCGCGTGGCTCACCGCGTCGAGTGTCGCGTGCCCGCTGTCGGCCATGACCACCCCTCGCGTCCCCACGGGTCGTGGGGTCCACTGTCCCCCGCCGCCCCTCGAGCGCCGGGAGGCGGGCGGGGAAAACGCGACCGGACCTACGCGGATCACCCGACCGTGCCCGGCGGGCAGGGCCATCCGGCCGACGGCCCTACGCGCCGCGCGGCGTGGCGAACCGCGCGACCGGCCGGGCCCGGCCCGCCCCCGGCGACCGGACGGCTCCGCTGCGGCGGTGTCCCGGGGTCACCGCTGCGCGCCCGTGTTCGGCGCCCGGTGCCGGGGCTGGGCGGGGGTGACCCGGCGTACCACCGGTGGTACGGGGCGGACGGCCGGCTCGTCGGTGGTGACCGTCAGCGCCTCGCCGTGGTGGCGGAGCGCCAGCGGCTCGCCGTCCAGCAGCGCGTACGTCACCTTGTCCGCGCCGATCTCCACGCGCAGCCTGCGGCCCCGGAACCCGACGTGGAAGGCGAGGCGGCGCAGCCGTTCGGGCAGGCGGGGCGCGAACCGCAGCCCGTCGCCGTCGCGCCGCATGCCGCCGAACCCGGCGACCAGCGCCATCCAGGTGCCGGCGAGCGAGGCGATGTGCAGCCCGTCCCGGGTGTTGTGCTCCAGGTCCTGGAGGTCCATCAGCGCCGCCTCGGTGGTGTAGGCGTAGGCGAGGTCCAGGTGGCCGGTCCGGGCGGCGACGACGGCCTGGCAGCAGGCCGACAGGGAGGAGTCGCGGACGGTCAGCGGTTCGTAGTAGGCGAAGTTCCGGGCGATCTGCTCCTCGTCGTACTCCTGCTCGAAGAAGTCGTCGCAGGTGTACATCGCCAGCACCAGGTCGGCCTGTTTGACGACCTGTTTGCGGTAGAGGTCGAAGTAGGGGAAGTGCAGCAGCAGCGGGTACTGGTCGGGGCGGGTGGCGTCGAAGTCCCAGCGCTGGTAGCGGGTGAAGCCGGCGTGCTGTTCGTGGACGCCGAGTTCCTCGTTGTAGGGGATGTGCAGGGCGTCGGCGGCGTCCCGCCAGGCCGCGCTCTCCTCCTCGTCCACACCGAGGGCGCGCGCCCGGTCCGGGTGGCGTTCGGCCGCGTCGGCGGCGGCGCGCAGGTTCTGCCGGGCCATCAGGTTGGTGTAGATGTTGTCGTCGGCGACCGCGCTGTACTCGTCGGGACCGGTGACGCCGTCGAGGTGGAACACCCCGTGGGAGTCGTGGTGGCCGAGCGAGCGCCACAGCCGGGCCGTCTCCACCAGCAGCTCCAGGCCGGTCTCCCGTTCGAAGTCGGTGTCCTCGGTGGCGGCGACGTACCGGACGACGGCGTCGGCTATGCCGGCGTTGACGTGGAAGGCGGCGGTGCCGGCCGGCCAGTAGGCGGAGCCCTCCGGTCCGGCGATGGTCCGCCAGGGGAACGCGGCCCCGGCGAGCCCCAGTTGGGCCGCGCGTTCACGGGCCTCGTCCAGGGTGTTGTACCGCCAGCGCAGCGCCTCGGCGACGGCCCGGGGGGCGGTGTGGGTGAGCACGGGCAGCACGAACATCTCGGTGTCCCAGAAGGCGTGCCCGTCGTAGCCGGAGCCGGTCAGCCCCTTCGCCGGTATCGCGCGCCCCTCGGCGCGGGCCCCGGCCTGCACGACATGGAACAGCGCGAACCGGACGGCCTGCTGGATCTCCTCGTCGCCCTCCACCTCGACGTCGGCGCGGGCCCAGAAGTCGTCCAGGCAGGCCCGCTGCTCGGCCAGCAGTCCTTCCCAGCCGTCGTGCGCGGCGGCGGCGAGCGCGGCGTCGACCTGGTCGGCCATCGCGGGCAGCGACCGGGCGCCGGACCAGCCGTGCGCGACCAGTTTCTCCACCCGCAGGGTCTGTCCGGGCTCCAGCACCGAGGTGACGGTGAGCCGGGCCACGTCGATGCCGCTCTCACTGCGGGTGGTGGTGCGTTCGGGGCCGGTGACGACGTGGTCGGCGGCCACGGCGACCCTGAGGCCGCTGCGCCGGGTGCGGTGCACCAGCCGCAGCCGGCCGCCGGAGGCGAAGTGGTCCTCCTGTTCCAGCGGGGACTTCAGGGCGCGGGCCGCACGGGGGTCGCCGTCGGGTTCGGGCAGGCTCTCGTTGGCGACCAGTTCCGACTGGATCACCACCCGGCAGCGGTCGCCGACGGCCTCCACCTCGTAGGCGACGGCGGCCACCGCCCGCTGGGTCAGCGACACCAGCCGGGTGGAGCGCACCCGGACCGTGGAGCCGGCCGGGGAGGTCCACTCGCAGGTCCGCTCCAGCACGCCCCGGCGCAGGTCCAGGACGCGTTCGTGGGCGACGAGCCGGCCGTAGCGCAGGTCGAACGGCTCGTCGTCCACCAGCAGCCGGATGACCTTGCCGTTGGTCACGTTGATGACCGTCTGCCCGGACTCCGGATAGCCGTAGCCGGCCTCCGCGTACGGCAGCGGGTGCACCTCGTGGACGCCGTTGAGGTAGCTGCCGGGCAGGCCGTGCGGTTCGCCCTCGTCGAGGTTGCCGCGCCAGCCGACGTGCCCGTTGGACAGCGCGAACACCGACTCGCTCTGGGCGAGCACGCCGAGGTCGAGGGTGGTCTCCCGGACGGTCCAGGGCTCGACGGCGTACGACCGGTCGGTGATCACCGCGCGCCTCCCAGTTCGGCGAGGTCCTTGACGACGATGTCGGCGCCGTGCGCGTACAGCGCGTCGGTCTGGCCCACCCGGTCCACGCCGACGACACAGCCGAAGCCGCCGGCCCGGCCCGCGTCCATGCCGGCCAGCGCGTCCTCGAACACGGCCGCGCGGGACGCCTCGACGCCCAGTTCCCGGGCGGCGGCGAGGAAGGTGTCGGGGTTCGGCTTGCCCGGCAGGTTCCGCTCGGCCGCCACCACGCCGTCGATCCGCACGTCGAAGAAGTGCTCGGCGTCCACCGAGCGCAGCACGTCCCGGCAGTTGGCGCTGGAGGAGACGATCGCGGTGCGCAGGCCCGCGGCGCGGACGGCCTCCAGATAGCGCACGGTGCCCTCGTACGCCTCGACCCCGCCGGTGCGGATCTTCTCCAGCAGCAGCGCGTTCTTGCGGTTGCCGAGGCCGTGCACGGTGGGGGCGTCCGGCGGGTCGTCGGGCTCGCCCTCGGGCAGGTGGATGTCGCGGGAGGCGAGGAAGGCGCGGACGCCGTCGGCGCGGGGGCGGCCGTCCACGTACTCGTCGTAGTCGGCGTGGACGTCGAACGGCCTTCCCCGCTCGCCGTCGTAGTCCCGCAGGAACGCGTCGAACGTCTCCTTCCAGGCCGCCGCGTGCACGACGGCCGTCCTGGTGACGACCCCGTCGAGGTCGAAGAGGCAGGCCTGGATGGTGTCGGGCAGACCGAGCTGAGTCATACCGAGGACTGTTCCCCGTCCGGGGCACTCCAGTGGGTGGCGCGCACCACACCGGGCCCGGACGGGTGGTGACACACTGTCCGGTGTGTCTGTGACCAGCGATCGTGTACCGCGCACCTTCGACGACCTCGTCGACCGGGCCCGGGCCCTGCCCCAGGGCGGCCGGCGTGCCCTGCTGGGCATCGCGGGCAGCCCCGGCGCGGGCAAGACGACCCTCGCCGAGCGGCTGGTCCAGGCCCTGAACGGCGACGGCGTGCCGTGGGCCGCGCACGTGCCGATGGACGGGTTCCACCTCGCCGACGCCGAACTGGACCGGCTGGGCCGCCGGGACCGCAAGGGCGCCCCGGACACCTTCGACGCGGGCGGCTACGCGGCGCTGCTGCGGCGGCTGCGCGAGGAGCGGGGCGAGGTGGTGTACGCGCCGGGGTTCGAGCGGGTGCTGGAGCAGCCGCTGGCGGGCGCGATCCCGGTGCCGCCCGAGGCCCGGCTGATCGTGACCGAGGGCAACTACCTGCTGCTGAGGGAGGGTTCGTGGGCGCGGGTGCGGCCGTGCCTGGACGAGGTGTGGTTCTGCGAGATAGACGAGGAGGAGCGGGTCCGCCGGCTGGTCGCCCGGCACGAGGAGTTCGGCAAGGAGCGCGCGGCGGCCGTCGCCTGGGTGCGGGGCACGGACCAGCGCAACGCCGACCTGGTCGCGGCGACCCGGGACCGGGCGGACCTGGTGGTGCCGCCCGCCGCGCTGCCGTCCGGCGACTGACGCCGTCGGCCGCCCTGTTCGTCTCCGTGGACTTCGCCGCGCCGGCTCGTCCCAGGAGACCTTCGAAAGGGCGAGGAGAGGGCCGCGCGTTCACCCGTCGCACGCGCCCCGGTCGCCGGAGCCTTCCCACCGGGTCGCGAACCGGCCCCGGGCATGCACCCGTTCACCCCGTACTTCGCGACGGGACCGCGCGACCGCGCACACCGGCACGGCCGTTCCCGGCGGTCCTCCCGGGAGGCACGGTTCGCGGCGGTGGGCGGCCACGGCGCCCTCGGCACCGGCGTCACCCTGGACGCGGCGTCCGGCGGCGGACGCGACGACGTCGAGGGGCCGGGCGGGCTGACCGAGCGGGGCACGGGCGCGCTCACGCCGGCCGGCCGCAACCGGAACACGGGCGGAAGCGCGCCGGCCGGGGGCACGCTCACGGCCGGTTGCGGGGACGCGCTCGGCCACGGGGGCGTGCGGGTGGCGGGCGGGACGCCGCGGGTGGCCGGACGGCTGCGGGTGCGCGGCACCTGGGCGCAGGACACCGGGCCGCCGGAGGTCACGGCGCGGGCCGGGCGGGGCACGGGCGCGCTCACGCCGGCCGGCCGCAACCGGAACACGGGCGGAAGCGCGCCGGCCGGAGGCACGCTCACGGCCGGTTGCGGGGACGCGCTCGGCCACGGGGACGTGCGGGTGGCGGGCGGAACGCCGCGGGTGGCCGCACGGCTGCGGGTGCGCGGCACCTGGGCGCAGGACACCGGACCGCCGGAGGTCACGGCGCGGGCCGGGCGCACGGCACCGGTGACCGCCGGGCGGCGGGCCGTGCTCGGCGGCCGCGCGGTGCCGGCACTGCGGCTGGACACCGGACGGCCCCGGGCGGCGGGCCGCGCGCCGCCGGTCCTCGCCGCACCCCGGCCGTCCGGACGGTTCGCCCGGATCGAGGCGGACTCCGAGCGGCCGCGGGCCGTGCCCGTCGGCACGGCGGAGGAACTGCCGGTACGACTCGTGCGGCGGTGACTTCGCGCGGTGGCGGGAGCGGTGCCCCGGCCGGGCGGTGGTCCGGGCCCCGTCATCGCGCGGCCCGCGCCGTCGAGGGGACGGATGACGGCAGCCGGCGCGCACGCGCGCGGGACGGCGGACCACCGTCGGGACAACGGCACGAACGGAGGCACCCGGCACGCCCGCGCGCGAGGCGGCCGGCCGGCGGCGTGGGCCGTTCACCCACCCGGTGCCGGCGGTGAGGGGCCGTCTCAAGCCCCTGGTCACGGCGGTCGGTGAGCTATGTTGAGTGATCGTGGCAGACAAAGGAGGCCGACCGGTGCCCTCGCCGCAGCAGGCACGCGCGCAGGCGTCAGCGATCACGTCCGGCAGGACCGCGCCCGAGGCCGACGCCGCCCCGACCTCCCGGCTGCGGGACCTCTTCGACGGGCCGCGTCTGTCGCCCGGGCAGCGGCGGATCGCCCAGTACCTGATCGAGCACCTCACCGAGGCCGCCTTCCTGTCGATCACCGAGCTGGCCGACCGGGCCGGGGTCAGCCAGCCGTCCGTCACCCGCTTCGCCGCCGCCGTCGGCTTCGGCGGCTACCCGGCGCTGCGCGAACGGCTCCAGTCGATCGCGCTGAGCGGCCTCGCGGGCGGGCCCGGCGAGGAGGACCGGGCCAACGAACTGCAGGCCGCCGTGGACGCGGAGATCGAGAACCTGGAGAACCTGCGGCGCGACCTCGCCGACCCCGACCGGGTCATCCGGGTCGGCCGCGCGCTGTCCCGCTCCACCCCGCTGACCGTGCTGGGGCTGCGCATCTCGGTGTCGCTCGCCGAGTACTTCGGCTATGCCGCCCGCCGGATCCACCCGGACGTGCGGCTGGTGACCCGCGGCGGCAGCGTGGCCTACGACGCGCTGTTGCAGGCCCGGGAGGCGGGCGGCGGCTGGGTGCTGGCCTTCGCCATGCCCCGGCACTCCCGGGAGACCCTCCAGGCCGTCCGGGTGGCGCGCGACGCCGGTCTGAAGGTCGCCCTGGTGACCGACCTGGCGCTGGGACCGCTGGCCGACGAGGCCGACGTCACCTTCGCCACCGGCACCGGTTCCCGCCTGGTGTTCGACTCCTACGCCGCCCCGGGGGTGCTCGCGGCGGCGCTGCTCCAGGCCATGACGGACGCCGATCCCGAGCGCACCCAGGCCCGGCTGGAGAAGTACGAGCAACTGTCGGAGCAGCACCAGTTCTTCCTCCGGGACTGAACGGCGGCCCGATCCGCGCGGCACGGCCGTTCCTTCCGTCCGCGCCGGACAGTCGTGAAGATCTTGCGGTCATCCGCCGGTGGGACGGGGATGATTCACCGCATAAGGCACATGAATGTTTTCATGCGTCTTGCAAAGCGATCGGCATATATAAATACTGCTCCGCGAACTCCCCGCACACAGACTCTCCCACGGCCCCGAGAGGGGCACACGCCGAGCCGCCGATCCCCTCCCACGTCGGCCCCCGGGGTGTGCCGGGGCGCGTCGTCCGCGCGACGCGCCCGTGCGCGGCTCCGGTCACCCCCTGGGCCGGAACCGCCCCGCCCCCCGTCGGCCACCCCCACGACGCCGCCCACCGGAAGCGATGACCATGCCCCTGACCAGCACCCGCATCAGCCCCGACTGGCCCTGTCAGGTCAAGACGCCGGGCAGCTACGACTGGGAGCGTTCGGCGGCCAAGTGGCTGCGCGAGCTGATCCCCGCGCGCTACGCCAGCTATCCGGCGCTCATCCGGCACCCCGTCCTGCTCGCCCGGCACGCGCAGATCCAGGTGCAGCAGGAGATCCGGGTCGCCCGGACCGCCCTGCAGACCGCGCGGACCGAGCTGCCCGTGCTCGGACTGCCCGAATCGGTGATCGAACACACGATCAAGCTGTACGCGGCCGAGGTACTCCAGCTCCAGCACATCGCGCGCAGCGTCCGCGCCGTCAGCGCGGCGCTGGCCGCCCGCGGCACCGGCCGCTGAACCCGCGCCCGCCCCCACCGGGCCGCTCATACGAAGGTCGTGGGAATCCGGACCCGGCAGACGAGTGATCCAGCGGGCCGAGGTGTGCGATGCTCGTCGCGTGACGAGCGAGCCTCTGCCTCCGGGGGACCGCGGCACCTCTTCCGGGCCGGCAACGCCGGCCGAGGTCGTGGCCCGGCAGCGCGCCGAGCTGGACCGGCTGCGGGACCAGGCCGCGACCTCGGCGATCCTGGAGCGGGCCAAGGGCGCGCTGATGGCCGTCACCGGCTGCGCGCCGGACGCCGCCCACGAGGAACTGCTCCGGCGGGCCGAGGACGGCAACCGCACGCTCATCGAACAATGCCGGCTCACCCTCGGGGCGCTGCCGCCGCCCGGCCAACGGCCCGCCCACCCGGCGCCGGCGCCCGCGGCCGGCGCCGAAGAGGAGAGCGGGCCCGCCGGCGGCGGGGATCTCGCGGAACCGCTGGGCGCCCTCGGCCGCGCCCTGGCCCACGTCGGCTCGCCCCAGGAACTGGCCGGCTGCCTGCTGGAACGGCTGGCGCCCGAGGTGGCCGCCGACGCGGTGCTGCTGTACGAACGGCTGCCCGAGGGCGGCCTCGCCCTCGTCGGGCACGCCGGCGTCGAGCCCGCCCTCGCCGCCCGGTGGCGGCACGTCCCGCCGGTGACCGGTCTGCCCGCCCTGGAGACGCTGCGGTCCGGGCGCCCGCGCTGGCTGGAGCACCCCGCCGAGGACCGCGCCCGCTACCCGCTCATCGGGTCCCCTCCGGAACGCTGGCCGACCCGGGCGTGGCTGCCCGTGCCCGAGGGCGGCACCGCGCGCGTCGCCCTCGGGGTGCTGCGCCGGCGCGACACGCGGTTCGCGCCGCGCGAGCGGGAGCTGCTGCGGGCCGTGGCCCGGCTCTGCGCCGGCCGGCTGCGCGCCTTCGACAGCCCGCGCACCGCCCCGGCCGGGGACGTCTCGCGGACCGTGCAGGCGGTGTTCGACGCGCTGCCGGGTCCGGCGGTGCTGCTGACCCCGCTGCGCGCCGCCTCCGGCGAGGTCACGGACTACCGCATCACCGCCGCCACCCCGGAGGCGGCCGACATCTTCGGCCCGGCCGGCCCGGACCTGGTCGGCGGGCACCTCCTGCGGAGCTACCCGGCGGTGGCGGGCGCGCCGCTGTGGCGGGGCTGTCTGCGGGCGCTGGAGACCGGGGAGCCGTACGAGAGCGAGCCGTTCGCCTACCGGGACACGGCCGGCGCGGCACCCGGGACCACCACCTACACGGTGCGGGCGGCCCCGCTGGGCGAGGGCCTGGTGGTGACCTGGCTGCGGTACGACCCGGTGGACCGGCAGGAGCAGCGACTGGCCGACGTGCAGCGGCTGGGCAACCTCGGCTGGGCCAACTGGGACCTGGTCACCGGGGAGATCTCCTGGGCCGCGCAGACCTACACCGTGCTCGGCCGGCGGCCCGACCGGCCCCCGGTGCCGCTGGAGCGGCTGCCCGACCTCGCCGTACCGGAGGACACGTGCCCGCTCGCCCGGGCGATCGGCGACCTCGTCTCGCGCGGGATCCCGCTCGACGTGCCGTTCCGGAGCGAGACGGCCGTGGGCGTGCGGCATCTGCGGCTGGTCGCGGAGGCGGTCACGGCGCCCGACGGCGTCCCGGTCGAGGTGCACGGCTTCGTCCAGGACCTGACCGCGCAGCGCAGCGCGGAACTCGCGCTGGTGGAGAGCGAGCGCGCGATGCTGCTCCAGCGCGGCATCCTCCAGGCCGAACGCGCGCTGGCGGCCCGGCTCCAGCACGCCCTGCTGCCGCTGCCCAGCAAGCCGGTGCGGCTGGCCGGGCTGCGCGTCGAGGTCGCCTACCTGCCCGCGCAGGCCGGCATCCACGTCGGCGGCGACTGGTTCAGCGCCATCGAACTGCCCGATTACGACGCGCTGTTCGTGGTCGGCGACGTGGCGGGGCACGGCATCGACGCCGTCGCCACCATGGCCCAGCTCAGGTTCACCGCGAAGGGGATGGTGAGCACCGGTTCCTCGCTCACCGGGGCACTGGCGCGGCTCAACCGGCTGCTGCTGCACTCCCGTGACGGCCAGACCACCGCCACCATGGTCCTGGCCCGCTACGACACCGGCCGGCGCCTGCTGACCTGGGCGCAGGCCGGGCATCTGCCGCCGGTGCTGGTGCGCCGGGGCGAGGTGCGCTTCCTCGACCGTCCCGGCGGCATACTGCTCGGCGCGATGGGCGCCCCCGTCTACGAATCGCGGGAACTCGCTCTGGAGCCCGGGGACCGGCTGCTGCTGTACACCGACGGCCTGGTGGAGCGTCCCGGCGAGGGCCTCGACGCGGGCTTCGACCGGCTGGCGGAGGCGGTGCGGGCGCACGGCTGCGGCGAGTCCGGCTCGCTGGACGCGCTGCTCGCGGCGATGCTCCCGGACGAACGGCGGGACGACGTGTGCGTGCTGGACATCCGGATGCCTCAGGAGGAGATCCAGGACGCGGTGGCGGGCCCGCGGGAGACGGACGGATAGGGCACGCGTCGGGCGGCGCGGGTGCCGGGGCCCGGCCGCCCGGGGACGGCCCGCTCAGTCCGCCGGGTGGCCCGCCTCGATGCCGGCGGCGTCGGAGAGCCGCAGCAGCGGCCCCGGCCGGCCCTCGCCCCATCCCACCGGGTCGAGTACGTGGCCGACGTGGTCGCCGCCGTCGACGCGGTGCAGGACGGTGCCGACGAACCAGGCCGCCGCGCCCTGGAGGACGACGGCGCCGGCGGGTCCCTCCCGCCAGTCGAGCCCCGCGAACTTGTCGACGTCGTCGTCGCCCGTCCGGCCGCCGAAGAGTTCCGCGAGGTCCCGCCGGTCACGGGTGAGCAGATGCACGGCGAGGTGCCGCGCGGCCCCGGCGACCCGGTAGGTGCGGTTGGCCTTGGACAGCCACACGACGAACCGGGGCGGCCGGATGGAGCACTGCGAGGCGAAACCGACCAGGCAGCCGGCCCGTTCCCCGTCCGCCACGGCGGTCACCACGCACATGTCGGGGTCCAGCCGGTCGAAGAAGCCGTCCAGCTCCCCCGCGCCGTCCGCCCGGCCGCCGCCGTCCGCCGTGCCGTCCGCGTGCCCCGTGCCGCTCTCGTCCGCCATGCGCTCCGCTCCCGTCCGCTTCCGTCCGGCCCCGCGCCGCCCGGTGGGCTGTCGCTCCCGCTCCGGTGCCCCGCGTGCCGTTCCTCAATCGTCGCCGCGCCCGGTGCGGGACTCCGGCGGGCGACGCGTGTCGCTCCCGGCGGCGGTCGCCCTCGTGCTAGAAGGCCCCTCATGACGTCTTGCTGGTCACGCCCTTGGTCGCGCCGCGCGTTCGTCGCCGCCGGCTGCGGCACCGCCGTCGCACTGGGCCTCGGCACCACCCGTGCGCTCACCGCGGCGGACGAGTTCGCGCCGCTGCGGGCGCGGTGGCGCGCCCTGGTCCTCGGCGAGGGCTTCGACCCGGCCGCCGAACCCTTCCGGTCCCGGCTCGCCGGCCTCGGCGGCACGGCCGGCCGGTACCTCGCCGCCATGGCCCCGGCACCCGGCTCCCTCTGGCCCGACCTGGGGTACGCCGTCCGGGAGCCGGACACGGGCCCCGCCGCGGACGCCCTCTCGTCCCACCTGAACACCAGTTACGCGCGGCTGGGCACGCTCGCGCAGGCCTACTGCCAGCCGGGCACCGGCCTGACCGGCGACCCGCGCCTGCGCGACGCGCTGCTCACCGGGCTCGGCCATCTCCACGACGACGTCTACCACGCGGGCCGGGCCCCGTACGGCAACTGGTACGCCTGGCGGATCGGCGTCCCGCAGGCGCTGCTGGACCTGTGCGTGCTGCTGTACGACGCGCTGCCCGCCGCACGCCTGGCCGGCTTCCTCGCCGCGGTGGACCACTTCGTGCCCGACTCGGCCGTGGCGGGCTACACCGGGACCAGCACCGGCGCCAACCGGGTGGACCTGTGCCGGGTGCTGGCGCTGCGCGGGGTGGTCGGGGGGAGCCCCGGCAAGGTGGCGCTGGCCCGGGACGCCCTCTCCCCCGTCTTCCGGTACGTCACCTCCGGCGACGGCCTGTACGCCGACGGCTCCTTCGTCCAGCACGGGTCGGTGCCGTACACCGGCTCCTACGGCGCGGTGCTGCTCGGCGGGCTCGGCCTGCTGTTCGCGCTGCTGGCGGGCTCCGCCTGGGAGGTGGCGGACCCGGACCGGCGCAACCTGTTCGACGCGGTGGAGCGCGCCTGGGCACCGTTCCTGTACAACGGGCTGGTGATGGACGGTGTCGTGGGCCGGGCGATCAGCCGGGGGCGTGCGGCGGGCGCCCGCCTCCAGCAGGACGACCACACCCGCGGGCACGCGCTCCTGGCCTCGGTCGTGCTGCTGGGCCAGGGCGCGAGCCCGGCCGAGAACGCGCGCTGGCGGGGCCTGGTGAAGGGCTGGACGCGGCGCGACCGCACCAGCCCGCCGCTCGCCGACCCCACGCTGAGCGTGCCGCAGCTGGCCCGGCTGAAGGACGTCCAGGACGACGCGTCGGTACCGGCGGTGCCCGAGCCGACCGGGCACCGGCTGTTCCCGTGCATGGCCCGGGCCACCCACCGGCGGCCCGGCTGGGCGGCCTCGCTGAGCATGGCCGACCGCAGGATCAGCCACTACGAGACGGGCGACGGCGAGAACCTGCGCGGCTGGCACACCGGTGCCGGAATGCTCTACTGGTGGGGAGACACGTTCGCCAACGACCAGTACGGGGACGCGTTCTGGCCCACCGTCGACCCGTACCGGCTGCCGGGTACGACCGTCTCCCGCAAGGCGCTGGCGGACGGGGCGGGCGGCGACTGGGGCGCCGCGAAGCCGGACGTGCGCTGGGTGGGCGGGGCGACGGACGGGCAGCGGGCCGCGGCCGGCCAGTGTCTGAAGGGTCTTCAGTCCTCGCTGCGCGCCGGGAAGTCGTGGTTCTTCCTGGACGACGCCGTGGTGTGCCTGGGCGCGGGCATCACCTGCTCCGACGGCACCGCCGTGGAGACGACGGTGGACAACCGGCGCCTCGGTGCCGCGGGTGACGCCCCGTTCACGGTGGACGGCACGGCGCAGCCCACCGCCGTGCCGTGGTCCCGGACGCTCACCGGGGCGGCGTGGGCGCACCTCGGCGGGCACGGCGGGTACGTGTTCCCGGGCGGGGCGGGTGTGCGGGCGCTGCGCGAGGCCCGCGACGGCAGCTGGAGCCTGATCGACGAGGACGGCTCGACGACGGTCCTGACCCGCACCTACCTCACCCTCTACGTCGACCACGGCACCGACCCGGTGGACGCCTCGTACGCCTATGTGCTGCTGCCGGGCGCGACGGCGGAGGCCACGCGGGCGCGGGCGGCGGACGCCGGATGGCTGGACGTGCTCGCCAACACCAGCCGGCAGCAGGGCGTCTCGGTGCCCTCGGCCGGGTTCACCGGGGTGAACTTCTGGTGCGGCGGAACGGCCGGGGCGCTCACCGCGAGCGATCCGTGCTGCGTGGTGACCGTCGAGAAGGGCGACGGTACGGCGGTGCTCGTGGTGAGCGACCCGATGCGCGCGCGCACGAGCCTGACGGTGACCTGGCGGCGGGCGGTCACCGCGGTGCTGTCCGCGCCGGCCGCCCTGGTCTCCTCGGCCACCGGGGCCGAGCTGACGCTGACGTTCGGGGACCTGTCCGGCACGGCGGGCGCCGGGCAGCCGGTCACGGTCGCGCTGGGCTAGTGCGCTGCGTGCGCGAAGCGGCTCAGGGACGCCGTGAACGCGGCGACGAAGCGGTCACGGTCGGGTTCCGGCAGCGCGTCCAGGGACAGGTAGGGGTTGAGGTCCTCCAGTTCGACCAGCAGCAGGCCGCCGTCCGGCGCGCGGCAGGCGTCGACGCGCTGGATGCCGCAGCCGAGGGCGTTCCAGTCGATGAACCGGCGCGCGAACCGGAGGTCGGCGGCGGTGGCCGGGTACGGCCGCAGCTCCCAGCGGCGCGCCGGGTCGGGGGCGTACAGGGCGTACTGGAAGTCGTCGTCGACGAAGTAGAAGGAGACCTCGTAGGCGAAGTCGACGCGCGGCTGGATCAGGACGTCGCCGGTGGCCGGGGCGGCCGCTTCCCCGGCGGGGACGATCCGCAGGCCGAGGGAGTCGGCGCCCAGCCTGGGCTTGACCACGTAGCGTTCGGCGGCCGGCAGCAGCGGCAGGTCCTCGGCGCGGCCGACGGTCGGGATCACGGGGAAGCCGGCGGCGGTCAGGTCGAGCAGGTACTGCTTGCCGGCCATGTCCGCCTTCCCGGTCAGCGGGTTGTACACGCGGGTGCCCGCGGCGAGCGCCCGGGCGCGGAAGGCGTCGTACTCCCGCTGGTAGCCGAGGACGGGGCCGCTGTTGCGGACGACGACGGCGTCGAAGCCGTCCATCAGGGCCGCCGCGTCCAGCGGATGGCACAGGGCCAGGTCGAAGTGGGCGCGCAGCCGGGAGGCCAGGAGGATGTCCTCGTCGCAGTAGCGTCGCCCGCGGGCCTGGTACGCCAGGTCGGTGACGTAGAGCAGGCGGGGGCGCGCGCCGGGCATAAGGGTGCTCCTCGGGGTGGTGCGGGCCGGTGTCGGCGGGGGGTGGGGAAAGGCTACGCCGGAGGGCGCGGTCCCCGTCGCCCAGCCCTGGACGAGCGACGGCGCGACACTCAGTACCCTCATCCGCCACTCGCACTGCACTGAGTGCCAGAAGACGCGTCCGGGTGCTACGTTCCCGTCCATGAGCTCCAGCAGCGCGGTGCCGGCCGCGAAGCCGCCGATCCGGGACGCCCTGGTGGCGGCGGCCTTCCGGCTCTTCCTGGAACGCGGGTACGAACAGACCACCGTGGACGACATCGTGGCCCTGGCCGGGGTGGGCCGGCGTTCGTTCTTCCGCTACTTCCCCTCCAAGGAGGACGTGGTCTTCCCCGACCACGAGGGCTGTCTGGCCGAGATGACCGCCTTCCTCGCGGCGAGCGGCCCGGAGCACGAGCCGGTGCGGCGGGTGTGCGACGCGGCCCGGCTGGTGCTGCGGATGTACGCCGAGAACCCGGCCTTCTCCGTGCAGCGCTACCGCCTCACCCGCCGGGTGCCGGGCCTGCGCGCCTACGAACTGTCGGTGGTGTGGCGCTACGAGCGGGCGCTCGCCGAGTACCTGCGCGGGCGGTTCGCGGGGCGGCCCGACGGGACGCTGCGCGCCGACGTGATCGCGGCCGCCGTGGTCGCGGCGCACAACAACGCCCTGCGCTCCTGGCTGCGGTCGGACGGCGTCGGCGACGCGGGCGCGGCGGTGGACCACGCGCTGGCCTACGTGCAGATGACGTACGCGCGGCCGGCGGATCCCCCGGCCGTGTGGAGCGGTCCGGCCGGGTCCGGCACGGACGCGGGGCCGGACGGGGACGTGGTGGTGCTGGTGTCCCGCCGGGACGCCCCGCTGTGGCGGGTGGTGCAGCAGCTGGAGACGGTCCTCGACCGTCCCTGACCCGGCCGTCCGGCGGGCCGGGGGGCACGACCGGGGGAATTTCAGTGGTACGGAGTGCCTTTACGAGTGACACTCAGTGCCATACCCTGTCGGCGTGCACGGTGGCACGGCAACCGTGCCCACGCGTGCCCGGTCCGCCCCCGGGCGCGCGGGATTCCGGCCGAGCGCAGGGAGTTGACCAAGTGTTCCACCACTCAGCAAGCACCTCGCAGTCGGCGGCCGGTTCCGCGACGGGTGTCCTCGACCCCGCCGCCGACTCCCGGGACGCCCTCCTCTTCCAGCGCTGCACCTGGTGCGGCACCGCGATGTACCACCGGCTGCTGTGTCCGGTGTGCCAGGGCAGCGAACTGCGCACGGAGCGCAGCGAGGGGGTCGGCACGGTCCGCCACTCCACCGTGGTGCACCGCAACACCCCGGCGGCGCGCAACGTGTCGCTGGTGGAGATGACCGAGGGGTTCGTCGTGCGCGGCCGGGTCATGGGCCCGCCGGTCGGCATCCACAGCGGCGACCGGGTCCGGCTGTCCACCGCGAAGGACCCGGTGCGCGGGGAACCGGTCTTCCAGCTGACGGACGAGTACCGGGCCTGGACCTGACCGCCGTACGGGCCCCTCGGCGGCCCCACGGCGACGGGACGGCGTCCCGTACCGCGATGTGATCCATCACCCGCCGCGCACAGGCAACCCACAGCCTTCGCCTTCCCTCCTCCGGGGCGAGGGGCGCCCCGGGACCACCGGGACGTCCGAGATCGGTGTTTCGAGGAGGAACAGTGGTCCGTGCCCGGCACATAGGGGTGATGGCCGCCGCGTTGCTCGCGGTGGCCGGAATCTCCCCGGGAGCGGCGGTCGCCCGCTCCCAACCGGTGGACTCCCAGGGGACGTCGGCCGCGCGTGACACGGCTCCGCTGCCGCCGGGGTGGCGGCTGGCCGGGGGCGGCTCGGCGCCGCGACTGGAGTGGCGGTCCCGGCGCCCGGTGCCGATGGGTGACGCCCGGGTCGAATTCCGGTCCGGGGGCCGCCTGTTGGGCGTGCCGCGGCCGGATGCGGACGGCCGCACCTTCCGACTGCCCCTCGACGAGCGGCGGTTGACGCGGCTGCGGGGCGTCCCGCAGGGCTCGCCGCCGGGCGGACCGGAGGTCTGGTCCGGCGGGCGGCGGCTGGACGCGCCGGCGGCGCGCGGCGGCGCGCCGGAAGCCCGCGGTGCCGCGCCCGAGGCGCGGCCGCCCGCCCCGCTCCCGGCGAACGCCGTGGACCCGGGCAAGCCCGGCGGTTACCGCACCCGGACCGGCGAGTACGCGCTGGACCCGGTGCGGCTGCCGGGCCTCCCGGCACCGGTGGAGATGCGCGCGGTGGTCGTCGCACCGGTCGGCGCCGCCGGCAAGCGCCCCCTCGCGCTGTTCCTGCACGGCCGGCACGCCACCTGCTACCAGGGGCGCGAGGAGGTCGGCATGGACTGGCCCTGCGCGGCCGGCACCAAGCCGATACCCAGCCACCGCGGCTATCTGCGCGACCAGGAACTGCTCGCCTCCCAGGGCTACGTGACCGTGTCCATCGCCGCCAACGGCGTCAACGGGCAGGACTACGCGGCCGAGGACGGCGGCGCGCAGGCCCGCTCGTCGCTGGTGCGGCAGCACCTCGCCCGCTGGGCCGGCTGGTCCGAGCACCCCAAAAGCGCGCCGAAGGCGGTCCGCGAGGCGCCCCGCGCCGATCTGTCGAAGGTGCTGCTGGTCGGGCACTCCCGGGGCGGCGAGGGCGTCAACCGGGCCGTGCTGGACAGCCTCACGCCGCCGCCCGCCGCCCAGGACGGCTATCACGGGCCGGTGCGCTGGACCGTCCGGGGCACCGTCCTCGTCGGTCCGACCGTCTTCGGCCAGAACCCGGTGCCGGACGTGCCGTCGGTGACCCTCCTGCCGGGCTGCGACGGTGATGTCTCCGACCTCCAGGGCGAGGTGTACGTCGACGGCACGCGCGCGGTCGGCAACGGCACCGCGCTGCACAGCGCCGTGTACATGATCGGCGCCAACCACAACTTCTTCAACACGCAGTGGACGCCGGGCCAGGCCGCGGCGCCGGCCGAGGACGACTTCTTCGACGAGCCGCGCCACCCCGACCCGGTGTGCGGCAAGAAGGCCGCGACCCGGCTGTCCGCCGACCGGCAGCACCGGGCCGGCAGCACGTACATCGCCGCCGCCGCACGGCTGTTCCTCGCCGGCGACGACCGGGTGCGGCCGCTGCTGGACGGCTCCGGCAGGCGGGCGCCGTCGGCGGACCCGGCGCGGGTGCTGAGCCATGCGGTGGGTGCCGGCCGCCGCGGCGGGTTCCTGCCGGACGGCGGGGTGTCGGTGACCGGCGGCACGCTGTGCGCCGCGGTGGACCCGAGCCCGGCCCGCAGCTGCCTGGCCGCGGGCACCCAGGGGGCCTCGCCGCACTTCGCCCGGTGGGAGACCGACCGGGAGACCGGCCGGCAGGCGGTCGCGCTGCGCTGGACCCGGGCCGGCGCCCCGGCCCGGGTGACGCCGGGGAAGCCGGTTTCGCTGTCGGGGTCGACGGCGCTGGCGCTGCGGGTGTTCGTACCGCCGAACACGCGGGACACCCGGCTGGACGTGACCCTGACCGACGCCTCCGGCAAGAAGGCGAAACTCGGCCGGGTCACGCTGGACGGGCTGCCCGGCAGCGCGCGGACCGCCTCCTACTGGGCACGCGAGGTGCGGGTGCCGCTGTCGGCAGCCGGCCGTGCCGGACTGAAGCTCGGTTCGGTCAAGTCCCTTGAGCTGACGTCGCGTTCGGCCTCCGGACGGGCCTGGCTGATGGACGCGTGGGGCTGGCGGCCCGGGACGCCCGCGGTGCGCACACAGGCGCTGCCGCGCGTGGACGTCGGCCGGACGACCGTGGACGAGGGGGACACGGGCACGCGCACCTACCGGGTCCCGGTGCGGGTGACGGGCCCGGGCGGCAGCGGCCAGGTCCGGGTGTACGTGGTCGACCCGGGCACCGGGCGGGCCACGGACCGGCTGGTGACGGTGCGTCCGGGCGGCCAGGGAGCCGATGTGCCGGTCGAGGTGCGGGGCAACACGCGGTACGGCGCCGATGTGTCCCATGACGTGCTGGTCAAGGCGGTGCACGGCGCGGTCGTCGGCTCCTACCGCGGCGGGCTCACCGTGCGCGACGACGACCCGGCGCCCACGACGACCCTCACCCCCGTGGCCGCCAAGGTGACCGAGGGGCAGCCGCTGAAGTGGCGGGTGTCGCTGTCGGAGCCGGTGGACGTGGACATGAGCGTCTGGTTCGGAGTCGCGCCGGCCACCGCCCCGGAACTGTCCACCAAGGACGTCCCGGCGCGCTGGCTGCGGGAGGAGACCGGGGAGAAGCCCGACCCCGAGCGGCCGCTGTCGAAGGTGGCCGGGCTCTCGCTGTGGGCGGACATCCCGGCGGGCCGCACCAGCGTGGACCTCACCGTGCCCACGGCCCCGGACGGGATCCGGGAGCCCGCCGAGTCGGTGCGGTTCCGGCAGCTCGACCCGGACACCGGCACGCCGCGGGCCGGCGGCCTGGAGGCGACGGGCACGGTGCTCGACGCGTCGTAGGACGCCGCCGCCCGGGTGGCCCTCACGGGCCGGGGGTCACCCGGATGCCGACCGTGCCGTCCAGGCCGCGCCGCAGCCGGCTGCCGAGCAGGGTGAGGCGGCCGAGGACGCCGTACTTGCCGGCGATCAGGCGCCGGTAGCGGGCGGTGGTGTCCGCGTCGGCGATCCGGGCGGTGGCGGGCAGTTGGTCGCCGGTGGGGTTGCCGCGCCGGTCGCAGGGGCCGACGAGGACGTCCGGGCGGCGCCGGATCCGCTTGACCTTCCCGCTTCCGGCGGCGGTCCACACACCGAGGGCGTCCCCGTCACGGACCACCCACACCGGGGTGGCGACGGGGGTGCCGTTCTTGCGGTAGGTGGTCAGCAGCAGGTAGGGGCCGGCGCCGAGCCGGGCGAGTCGTGTGGCGTCCATGTCCGCAGTCTCCCGCCCGCCGGGTCCGGGGTCCAGACGGCGAGGATCGGGCGGGGCGCCCAGGTCGCCTCCCGCGGGGCGCGTCCCCCGTCGGGCATCCCGGTCACCCGGGAGCCGGCCCACGCGACCGGCGGCCCGGCGGCCACCGACGGCGCCGCCGCGCCGGCGTCCCGGACCGTCCACCGGGGAACACGCCGCGCGGACCCCGGGCCTCGACGTGCGGCGGGGCGGCCCGCGGGCCCGGAGCACGGCGGCCCGCTGAACACCGCCGCCCCGGGCGCCGTATCGAGGGAGGGCCCCCGGCCGGCCGGGGGCCCCGCGGTGCCGCACGGGCGCCGCGGGTCCGGCCACGGGAGCCTTGCATGCGGCACGCACGACGACGGGTCGTCCGACGGGTGACACGCCTGGCGGCGGTCGGCGGACTCCTCCTGGGCGGTGCGATGGTCGCGCGGGCCGCCGGGGCGAGCGAGCCCCCGCCCACCGCCTCCGGGCGGCCCGGCGACGCCGGTGCGGCGCTGGTGGCGCGGCTCGGCACCGCCCGTACGGCGGGCAGCTGGACCGGTGCCGACGGGCGCGCGGTCGTCGCGGTGACCGACGGGGCGGCGGCGCGGGCGGTGCGGCGGGCCGGGGCCGCGGCGAAGACCGTCGCGCACAGCACGGACGAGCTGGAGTCGGCGACGGCGCGCCTGCGTTCGGCACCGCGGGTGCCGGGCACGGCGTGGGCGGTGGACTACCGGACCAATCGCGTCGTGGTGCGTGCCGACCGTACGGTGTCCGCCGCCGACTGGTCCCGGCTGACCGGGGTCGGCCGGCGGATCGGCGGATTCGTGCACATGGAACGGACGAAGGGCGCCTTCACCACCCGGCTGAACGGCGCCCGGCCGATCCTGTCGGCCGGCGGGCGCTGCTCGGCGGGGTTCAACGTCACCGACGGCCGGTCCGACTTCATCCTCACGGCCGGGCACTGCGGGCCCGCCGGGGCCGCCTGGTTCGCCGGCGACCCGGGCGGCGCGCCCCTCGGCACCACCGTGCACAGCGCCTTCCCGGGCAGCGACTTCTCGCTCGTGCGGTATGCCGGCGGCACGGCGGGTGCGGGCGCCGACGTGGTCGCGGTCGGCGGCGGCAAGGGCGTGCGGATCACCGGGGCCGCCGATCCGGCCGTCGGGCAGCGGGTGTTCCGCAGCGGCAGCACCAGCGGACTGCGCGAGGGCCGGGTCACCGCGCTGGACGCGACCGTCAACTACCCGCAGGGGACGGTCACCGGGCTCGTCGAGACCACGGTGTGCGCCGAACCGGGCGACAGCGGCGGCCCGCTGTTCGCCGACGGTGCCGCGCTCGGTGTCACCTCGGGCGGCAACGGCGACTGCAGGACGGGCGGGACGACGTTCTTCCAGCCGGTGACCAAGGCGCTGTCGGCGCTCGGGGTCCGGCTGGTCACACCGGCGGGGGGCGCGGGCGGCGCCCGGGCGGGGTCCGCGCCCCCCGCGGGCGGCGCGACGGCTCCCGCCCCGGCCGCGCCGGTGACGGGCCCTACCCTTGCGGACCGCCTGCTGGACGCCCGGAACGCCGGGCCGGGGCTGCTGGTCGTCGCGGGCAGTCTGGTCGCGCTGGCGGCGACCCGGTATCTGCGGACCGAGCGGGAGCGCCGGGCGTACCGGCGGGACTACTCGGCGACCTGGGGCTGACCGGACGGCGGGGCTGTGACGGAAAAGGGCACCCGTGGCGTCACGGGTGCCCTCGGCGGTACGGCACGGTGCCGCGCGGGTCGGTCAGGCGGCCCGGCGCGCTCGCGGGGCCGCGGCGGCCCACTCCATCACGAGGCGCTGGTACTGCGCGCGCTGCTCGGTGGTCAGTGTCCCGCCCGACCGGCGCCACAGCGCCCGGATCTCCTCGTTGACCTCCGCGGCCGATCGCTCGGAGGCGGCTGCAACAGTGGTGGACATGCTGTGAAGCATATGCCGACCGAGGTGAAGGCGCTGTGAGTAAGTACGCGCCATACGGACATTTCGGACCGTGTTGCTCATCACGTCACTGTGCCGGCCGCCGGCGGGAATGCGTTCGGGACGGCGCCCCGCGCGATCCGAGGGGTGACCGAGTGCGCCCTTGACGCGTGAATTTCCTCGTCGCGAAAGTGATCCATATGACTTTCTCCCTCGGCATCGTCGGCGCAGGACAGTTCTCCGGCCAGTTCGCCGCGCTCTTCGACGCCCACCCCGGCGTACGGGACGTCCATGTCACGGACGTCCTGCCCGAGCGCGCCGAGCGCCTCGTCGCCGCGCGGGGCCTCGCGGGCACCTTCCCGTCGTACACGGCGATGCTGGAGTCACCGCTCGTCGACGCCGTCGCCATCTTCACCCAGCGCTGGACCCACGGCCCCCTGGTCATGCAGGGCCTGAACGCGGGCAAGCACGTGTACTCGGCCGTCCCCATGGCGGTCACCGCCGAGGAGGTCGCCGCGATCGTCGCCACGGTCCGCGCCACCGGGCTGACGTACATGATGGGCGAGACCAGCCACTACCACCCGGCGACCGTGCACGCCCGCGCCCGGATCGCCGAGGGCGCCTTCGGCCGGCTGTTCTACGCCGAGGGCGACTACGTCCACGACATGGACCTGGGCTTCTACGACGCCTACCGCTACAGCGGCGGCGAGAACTGGCGGGCGACCGCCAGCTATCCGCCGCTGCTGTACCCGACGCACTCGGTGGGCGGGGTGCTCGGGGCCTGGCGGACGCACGCGGTGAGCGTGTCGGCGATCGGCGTCCGCGACGACCGTGACGACGGCGTCTTCGACCGCTCGGTCAGCATGTTCGACAACGACGTGTCCAACGCCACCGCGCTGTTCGAGGTGGCGGGCGGCGGATCGTTCCGCACCAACGAGTTCCGGCGGGTCGGCTACCCCGCGCACCTGCGCGAGTCCCGGTTCCGGTTCTTCGGGACGGAGGCCAGCATGGAACAGCTCGCCACGGTGGCCCTGTGGCAGGACCGCGACGGCGTCGAGGACATCACCGAGCTGCTGGAGCCGAAGCCGGGCCCCGCTGCCGCGGGCTCGGCGCCGGTGCACGACCGGTCCCGGCTGCCCCGTGAGTTCGACCGCCTGGCCAACGGGCACGAGGGCAGCCACCACTTCCTGGTGGACGACTTCGTCACCGCCGTGACCCGGCGCACCCTGCCGCCGGTGAACGCGTGGGTGGCCGCCCGCTACACCCTGCCGGGCATCGTCGCGCACGAGTCGGCACGGCAGGGCGGGGCGCGGCTGGACATCCCGGACTTCGGGGACGCCCCCGTGTCCTGACGGGATCGGGCCGGGACTCAGGTGCCCGGCTTGCGGCCGTAGACGAAGACGTCGTCGCCGTTCCTCAGCAGCGACCAGTACTTCTTGGCGACCGTCTTCGTCATGTTGACGCAGCCGTGCGAGCCCGGCGGGTTCCACATGCTCAGGCCCACCGAGTGGAAGGCCTGGCCGCCGTCGAAGAACTGGCTGTAGGGCATCGGCACGTCGTAGAGGTTCGAGACGTGGTCGATGTCCCGCCAGTAGATCTTCTTCAGGCCGGTGCGCGTCTCGTAGTGGTCACGGCCGGTGCGCACCGGCACGGGGCCGTAGACCAGCTTCTTGCCGTCCTGGATCCAGCTGAGCTGGAGCGTGAGGTTCACACAGGCGATCCGGCCCTTGTTCACCGGGCACTTGCCGTCCTTGTTCGGCTTCTTCCCGACGGCCTTCTGCTTGTTCATCAGGTCCATCACGCCCCAGGTGACCGAACCGGCGTAGCCGATGCTGGGAGTGATGCCGTGCTTGTTCTGGAATGCCCGGATCGCCGTGCAGTCGGCGGCGGACTGCCTGCCGTCGACCGGCCGGCCCAGGAACTTCTCCACCTGCTTCTGGTACGGCCCGGTGCTCGTGGTGCAGCTCGCGGCCTGGGCCGGTGCCGCGGTGAAGGCGAGCGCGAGCGGCGTCACCAGTCCCGTCACGCCCAGCGCTATGACGCCTCGTGTGCGTATGCCCCCCATGGCGGCCTGTCTCCTTCCGGTTCCCTGATGGTTCGCCCGGTCCTCCCGGGCTCTCCCCAGCGCGATTCCCGCGGTGTCGGACTACTAGACCCGGCCGGGGAGGGCATGGTTGTGGTTCCGGTCAGGTTGTGACGAAACGGTGAAGTTCAGACCGTATCGCACGCCCTGAGCAGCTCGACCGCCCGGGTCAGGGTCTCCGGCGTGGCCGTGAACGGCAGCCGGAGGTGGCAGCCCAGGGTGGCGCGGTCGGCGGCGAAACGGGGGCCCGGGCCGAGCGCCAGGCCGCGTGCGGCCGCCCTCGCCGCGAGGTCGGCGGCGCGCGGCCCGGCGCCGCCCAGGCACACCCACAGGCTCAGTCCGCCCGCCGGGACGGTGTACGTCCAGCCGGTGCCGGCGAGCAGCCCGGCGAGGTGGTCGCGCTGGGCGCGCAGCCTGGCCCGGCGGTCGGCGAGCAGCGCCGGGAGCGGTGCGCCGAGGAGTTCGGCGGTGATGAGCTGCTCCAGGGGCGGCGGGGCGAGCCGGGCCTGGAGCGGACGCAGCAGCAGGTCCCGCACGAGGCCCGCGGTGGCCCGGATCCAGCCGACCCTGAGGCCGCTCCACAGGGTCTTGCTCACGGAGCCGATCTGGATCACCCGCGCCCCGGCGAGGTGCGGCTCGGCGCCGGGCGGAGTTCGCAGGTCCATCTCGCGCAGGGACTCGTCGGCGAGGACGGTCAGGCCGTGGCGGCCGGCGAGCGCGGCGACGCTCCGGCGGGCGGCGGGGTCCATGTGGGCGCCGGTCGGGTTGTGGAAGTCGGGGACCAGGTACGCGAGTCGGGGGCGGTGGCGGCGCACGACGGCGGTGAGGCGGGCGACGTCCCAGCCGTCCGCGGCGGAGACGGGGACGGGCAGCAGCGGGGCGCGGCGGGCGCGCAGCACGGCGAGGGCGCCGGGAGAGGCGGGGTTCTCCACCAACACGGGCGCGGAGCGGTCGGTGTGCAGATGGTCCAGGAGCAGGGTGAGCGCGGCCTGGGCGCCGGTGGTGACCAGGATCTGCTCGGGGCGGGTGGCGAGTCCGGCACGGGTGTAGCGATCGGCCAGCAGCGTGCGCAGCCGGGGCAGGCCGGCGGTGGCGACGCCGGAGTCCACGAGCAGGGGCGCGGTCAGCTCGGCGGCGCGGGCGAGGGCGGCGCGGTAGGCGTCGTGGGGCGCCGCGGTCACGGCGAGCGTGAGGTCGAGGTCGGCGCCGGGGGCACCGCCCCGGTCGAGGGACCACGGCGCGGTGCGTTCGGTGAGGCGGGCGGGCAGGCGTACGGCGCTGCCGCTGCCGTGCCGGGTGCGCAGCCAGCCGTCGGCGCGCAGCTGGCCGAGCGCGGCGACCACCGTGCCCCGGCTCAGCCGCAGGGTGCGGGCCAGTTCGCGTTCCGCCGGCAGCCGGGTGCCGGCCGGGAGCCGGCCGTCGACCACGGCGTCCCTCACCGCGGCGGCCAGGGCGCGGGCGAGCGGACCGGGCCGGCCGCGCCAGTCGCCGAGCGCGGCGACGAATCCTGTGTCCACGGGTCCAGTTCTACCGGTCCACTCACGGCGAAGTGGACCGGTCGACGGGAGATCACGGCGAGTACCTCCGGCGGAGCGGAGGGGCCCGGGCGTCCCCGGGCGCACCACACGGAGGTCGCCGGGTGCCGCGCGGCCCGGCGCCCGGGCGGCGTGCCGCCTTCGGCGACCGGTGCGCCACCGAGCGGGTGGTGCGGCGGGCGCCCGCGGCCTGCGCCCGTCGTGCCGTCAGGCGTCTCGGACGGCCGTGCGGAAGCCGGTGTGGACGGCGGTGAGGCCGCCGTCGACCACCAGTGTGGTCCCGGTGATCCAGGCGGCGTCGCGCGAGGCGAGGAAGGCGACGGCGGCGGCGATGTCCTCCGGTTCGCCGACCCGGCCCAGCGGGTACACGGCGCGGACGGCGTCGAGGGCGTCCTCGCGTCCCTCCCATGCCGAGGTGCGGACCGTGCCCGGCGCCACGAGGTTGACCCGGACGCCCCGGGGCGCCGCGTGCCCGGCGAGGGTCCGGGTGAGCGAGCCGAGGCCGGCCTTGGCGGCGCTGTAGGCGTGGTTGCCGAAGTCCTGCAGTCCGTTGACCGAGCCGATGTTCACGATCGCGCCGCGTCCGGAGGCGGCGAGGTGCGACAGGGCGGCCCGGCAGCAGCGGTGGGTGCCGGTGAGGGTGACGTCCAGGTCCCGCGCCCAGGCCTCGTCGGGGTCGTCCTCGTACAACGGGACGTCCGGGCTGCAGTGGGCGGCGCAGTTGACGAGCACGTCGAGGGAGCCGAAGGCGGCGACGGCGCGGGACACGGCCGCCTCCACCGCGGCGCGGTCGGCCACGTCGCAGCCGAACGCCTCGGCGTCCAGGCCCGCTTGACGCAGGCCGGCCGCGGTCCGTTCGGCCTCGGCCGGGTCCCGGTCGGTCACCAGGACCCGCCCGCCCTCCTCCGCGAGCCGCCGGGCGACGGCGGCGCCGATCCCCCGGGCGGCCCCGGTGACGAGAACTCCGTGTCCTGCAAAGCGGGTTGGATTGCTCATGGGCCGACGGTACGTCCCCGCGGGCGCGGTTTCACCGGTGCGGTCCCGGGTTTCGTGGTGCCGGCGGGGTCGCCGGGATCGCGGGGTTCCGGGCCCGCAGCGATGACGTGGGACCGGTGACCGGCACCCGGGGGATCGCCCGGCGGCCGGGTGCCACCGGCCGTCCGGGCGTCACCGGCAACCGGGTATCAGCCGGTAGCCGGGCGTCACCGGTAGCCGGTGACGTTCGCCGGCTTGCCCGGCTCCTGCACCTCGGTCAGGTAGCGCCAGGCGTCCGGGCGGCTGCCGTCGAGGTCGGTGTAGCCGTACACCTTCGCCAGGCCGCCGCTGGAGAGGGACTGCCCGTTGAACCGGGCCACGTCCGGGTCGGCGGCCAGCGCGGCGACGGCCCGGCCGGTGAAGCGCGGGGTCTCGGAGATGGCGAAGTGGGGTTCGCGCGCCAGCGCGTCGCGCCAGTTCTCCTCGCGCACGCCGTACTCGTCGAGCATGATCTCCGAGCGCATCCAGCCGGGCGTCAGCGCCACCGCCGTCGCGCCGCGCGGCCCGAGCTCGTGGCCGAGGGCGAAGGCCATGCGCAGCACGGACGCCTTGGCGAGGTCGTAGAAGAAGTTCACGCGATAGGTGTCGCGGTTGTACTCGGCGGTGCCGTCGGTCATCTCCACGACCAGGCCGCCGGGCCGGCGCAGCAGCAGCGGCAGCGCGTAGTGGCTGGTGACGGCGTGGGTCTCGACCGCGAGGCGGAGCAGCCGCAGCCCGTTGTCGAGGTCGTGCTCCCAGACGGGGGTGTCCCACGCGAACAGCTTCTCCCCGCCCCAGATGTCGTTGACGAGGACGTCGAGGCGGCCCTGTTCGTCCGCGATCCGGTCCACCAGGTGCCGTACGGCGGACCGGTCGAGGTGGTCGGCCGGCACGGCGATGCCCCGGCCGCCGGCCTCGGTGACGAGGTCGGCGGTGTCCTCGATGGTCTCGGGGCGGTCGTACTCGGAGCGGCGGGCGCGGGTGCTGCGGCCGGTGACGTACACGGTGGCGCCGGCCGCGCCGAGTTCCACGGCGATGCCCCGGCCCGCGCCCCGGGTCGCCCCGGCGACCAGCGCCACCTTGCCGTCCAGCGGTCCTGTCATGTCCGTCTCCCGTGTGTCGTGGTTGCGGTTGCGTCACCCACCCTCACGGGAAAACCGGACACCTTCTGTCGGTGTTCGGAAACGGACCCGCGGTCAGTGCCCGCGCTCGATCCACTCCTGGAGGTGGGGGGCCTCCGCGCCGATGGTGGTGGCGTCGCCGTGCCCGGTGAGGACCTCGGTCCCGGGCGGCAGGGCGAGGAGGCGGTCGCGGATGGAGTCGATGATGGTCGGGAAGTGCGAGAACGAGCGTCCGGTGGCGCCCGGGCCGCCCTGGAAGAGGGTGTCGCCGGTGAACACGGCGCCGAGTCCGGGGTCGTACAGGCAGACGGCGCCCGGGGCGTGTCCGGGGGTGTGCAGGACGGTGAGGTCGGCGCCGGCGGTCTCGATGACCTGGCCGTCGACGAGGTGCCGGTCGGGTTCGCGGTGCGGATGGGTCTGCTTCCACAGCGGCAGGTCGTCGGGGTGCAGCCAGATCGTGGCGCCGGTCAGGTCGGCGAGCGCCGGGGCCGCGTTGACGTGGTCGTTGTGGGCGTGGGTGCACACGATGGCGGTCAGGCGCCGGTCGCCGACGGCGTGGGCGATGGCCTCGGCGTCGTGGGCGGCGTCGATGACGATCACCTCCCGGTCGTCACCGACGAGCCACACGTTGTTCTCCACGTCCCAGGTGCCGCCGTCCAGGGTGAACTGGCCGCTGGTGACGAGGCGTTCGATGCGGGCGGTCATCACAGCACCACCACCGAGCGCAGCACGTCGCCGTGGTGCATCCGCTCGAACGCCTGCTCCACCTGGTCGAGTTCGATGGTCTCGGTGACGAACGCGTCGAGCGGCAGGCGGCCTTGCAGGTGCAGGTCGATCAGCATGGGGAAGTCGCGGCTGGGCAGGCAGTCGCCGTACCAGCTCGACTTCAGGGCGCCGCCGCGGCCGAAGACGTCCAGCAGGGGCAGTTCCAGCTTCATGTCCGGGGTGGGGACGCCGACGAGGACGACGGTGCCGGCGAGGTCGCGGGCGTAGAACGCCTGCCGGTAGGTCTCGGGCCGGCCGACGGCCTCGATGACGACGTCGGCGCCGAAGCCCCCGGTCAGCTCGCGGACCGCCTCGACGGGGTCGGTCTCCTTGGAGTTGACGGTGTGGGTGGCGCCCAGGGAGCGCGCCGTCTCCAGTTTGCGGTCGTCGATGTCGACGGCGATGATCCGGCTCGCGCCGGCCAGGTTCGACCCGGTGATGGCCGCGCCGCCGACACCGCCGCAGCCGATCACGGCGACCGAGTCGCCGCGGCCGACGTTCCCGGTGTTGATGGCGGCGCCGATGCCGGCCATCACCCCGCAGCCGAGCAGGCCCGCGACCGCCGGGGAGACGGCCGGGTCGACCTTGGTGCACTGGCCGGCCGCGACGAGGGTCTTCTCGGCGAAGGCACCGATGCCGAGCGCCGGGGACAGCTCCTGACCGGTCGCGGCGAGGGTCATCTTCTGCCGGGCGTTGTGGGTGTCGAAGCAGTACCAGGGCCGGCCGCGCAGGCAGGCCCGGCACTGCCCGCACACCGCGCGCCAGTTGAGGATGACGAAGTCCCCGGGGGCGACGTCGGTGACGCCCTCGCCGACCGACTCCACGACGCCGGCGGCCTCGTGGCCGAGCAGGAAGGGGAAGTCGTCGGAGATGCCGCCCTGCTTGTAGTGCAGATCGGTGTGGCAGACGCCGCAGGCCTGGACGCGTACGACGGCCTCACCGGGCCCCGGGTCCGGCACCACGATCGTCTCGATCCGCACGGGCTCGTCCTTGCCCGGTGCGATCACGCCGCGTACTTCCTGCGCCATGGCCTGTCCCTTCATCGAATGCCTTCGCCGACGACCCTACGACGCGACCGGACGGTAGCGGGACGGATCACGTACATGATCGCGGATCCCGCCGGCCGCCGTCGGCCGCGACGCGGGCCGGGGGGTCAGCGGAGGCGGACGGGGACGGCGTTCACCAGGCCGAGCACGGGCGCCGCGGGAGCGATGACCTGCTCCAGCTGGTGCAGCTGGTTCAGCTCGCGCAGGTGCTTCAGCTCCCGCACCTGGTCGCTGACCTTCGGCACCCGGTCCCGGTGCGGGGCCGGGATGTCACCGGCCGTGAGCGAGTCCAGCGCGGAGAGGGCGCCGAGCTTTCCGATGAGGGGTGCGCTGGTGTTCGCCGCGTCCGCCTGGGCCGCGGCGAGGCCGGCGAGGCCGGCGGCCAGACCGACGGCGGCGGCGATACGTCGTGTGGAGATCATGCCCTCAGCAACGGCCCGGGGTCCGGGCCGGACACGGGCGGCGGGGCCGGCTCACCCGTGAGGTGGAGCGGGCCGGCCGCGCTTGCCGGGGCCGCCGCGGCGGAGGAGTCTCGTCAGGGGGGACCCGTGCGGCCCGCTCGATGCCGGGCCGCGGGCGCCCGAAGGAGGTCATCATGACCGGCACGACAGGCTCCGCCTTCGACACCGAGACACTGCGCCGGGGCATCGAGGGCGACACCGGCAACACGCTCCTGTCGCTCTACGCGGACGACGCGCGGATCCGCATCGTGGACCGCGACCACCAGCCCAGTCGCCCCACGGTGCTGCGCGGCCGGGCGCAGATCGCCGAGCTGCTGGACGACATCTACCACCGCGACATGACGCACCGGCTGGAGCAGTGCGTCATCCAGGGTGACCGCGCCGCCTACACCGAGTCCTGCGAGTACGCGGACGGCACCCGGGTCCTGGCCGAGTCGATGCTCACGCTGCGGGACGGCAAGATCGCCGACCAGATCGTCATCCAGGCCTGGGACGACTAGACGACCGGGTCCGGCCCGGCACCGGAGGAAGGGTGGTCCAGGGGTCGTACACACGCTCGGTTACGCTGTACGCGGGCCGTGACTGGCGCTGAGGTGGAGTACCACCGGGGAGCGGCCCGTGGAGGCAGCCGCGCGCCTGGGCGAGAAGAGTCGGTCCAGCCCAGGAGTGTGCAGCATGACCCAGACCCAGGCCGCCCGTCTGATGGACGGCACCGCGCTCGCCCGCCGCATCGTGCGGGAGACCGCGCACCGGGCCGCCGGCCTCACCGCGCGCACCGGCACCGCGCCGTGTCTCGCGACCGTGCTGGTCGGCGAGGACCCGGCGTCCGTGACCTACGTCCGCATGAAGCAGAACCGCTGCCGCGAGGCCGGCATCACCTCCCGGCACGTCGCGCTGCCGGCCACCACCACGACGGACGGACTCGTCGGCACGCTGCGGGAGTTGTCGGCCGACCCGGGCGTGCACGGCATCCTGCTCCAGCATCCGGTGGGCGACCACATCGACGAGCGGGCCGCGTTCGAGGCGATCGCGCCGGAGAAGGACGTGGACGGTGTCACGTTCGCCTCGTTCGCCACGATGAGCTTCGGGCTGCCGGGCTTCGTCTCCTGCACGCCGGGCGGCATCGTGCGGCTGCTGGACGAGTACGGCGTCGACCCGGCCGGGAAGCGGGCCGTGGTGGTGGGCCGCAGCGCCATCCTCGGCAAGCCGGTGGGCATGCTGCTGCTGGCGCGGGACGCGACCGTGACGTACTGCCACTCGCGCACCCGGGACCTGTCTGCGGCGGTCCGCGAGGCCGACATCGTCGTGGCCGCGGTGGGCCGGCCGCGGCTGATCCGCGGGCAGGACGTCAAGCCGGGCGCGGTCGTGGTCGACGCGGGCTACAACCCGGGGAACGTGGGCGACGTCGACTTCGACTCGGCCGTGGAGCGGGCCTCGCTGATCACGCCGGTGCCGGGCGGCGTCGGCCCGATGACGATCGCCACGCTGCTGGAGCAGACGGTGACGGCCGCCGCCCGGCAGCTCGGGGCTTAGGGGCGGCGCGCGTCCGGCCCGTTCTGCGCCTGCTCGGTGACGGCCCGGGTGACGGGGGCTTCGGCCGGCGGGGGCCGGGGCACCGGGCCCACGCGACCGGCGGACGGCCGGGCCCCGGCGGGCCCCCGGGCCGGGGGCGGCACCGGTGCGCGCGTCGGGCAGCGTCGTCCGCCGGGTCGCCCCGCCGCCGTGCCCGCGGGCCGGCCCCGGGCGGTCCGGGCCCGCGTCCGGTGGCCCGCCACGTGCCGGCCCGCGCCCCGCCGGCGGCCGTGACGCGGCCGGCGCCGTCGCCCGCCGCCGCGGACGGGCGGTCGCCCCCGGCGCCGGCGCGCGGACGCGTACCGGACAATCACGCGGGCGCGGGGGTGCCCGATGGGCGGGAGCGGTCATACTGGCCGTCGTGCGCGTTGCGATCATGACGGCGGGGTCCCGGGGCGACGCGGCCCCCTACACCGGGCTCGGGCACCGGCTGGCGCTGGCCGGGCACGAGGTCACGCTGGTCACCCACGGCCGCTTCGAGCCGCTGGTGGCGGGGTCGGGGGTGCGGTTCCACGCGCTGCCGGTGGATCCGCGGGCGGAACTGGAGTCACCGCGCGGCCGCGGCCTGCACCGCAGCGCCGGCGGGCCCGGGAAGCTGCTGCGGGTGGTGGAGCTGGCCCGGCGTCTGGTGGGACGGATGACCGAGGACCTGCTCGACGCGGCGCGGGACAGCGATGTGCTGCTGCTGTCCGCCTCGCTGGCACCGCTCGGGCACACGATCGCCGAGGGGCTGCGGCTGCCCAGCCTGGGTGTCTATCTGCAACCCCTCGCGGCCACACGCGAGTTCGCCCCGCCGGTCCTCGGCGGGGGTGCCTGGGGCGGGACGGTGAACCGGCTCGCCGGACAGGGAGTGGGTCTCGCCGTGGAGCATGTCTTCTCCGGTGCCGTGCCGGCCCTGCGCGCGCGACTCGGCCTGCCCCCGCTGGGCACCGGTGCCGCGCGGCGGCGCCGGGAGCGACGGCACTGGCCGGTGCACCACGGCTTCAGCCCGGTGGTGGTGCCCCGGCCCGCCGACTGGCGGGCGGGCCTGGAAGTGGGCGGCTACTGGTGGCCGTACGACACCGGGCAGGAACTCCCCGAGGAGGTGCGGGAGTTCATCGAGGCCGGGCCGGCGCCGGTGTTCGTCGGGCTGGGCAGCGCCACGGTACCGGACGCCGGGCGGCTCAGTGCGCGGGTGGTGGCGGCGCTGCGGCGGGCAGGGCTGCGCGGGGTGATCCAGCGCGGCTGGGGCGGGCTGGCGGCCACCGGGGACGACATGCTGACCATCGGCGAGGTACCGCACTCGCTGCTGTTCCCGAGGATGGCCGCCGTGGTCCATCACGCGGGCGCGGGCACCACGGCGGCGGGGCTGCGCGCCGGGGTGCCGGCGGTTGCGGTGCCGGTGCAGTTCGACGCGGGGTTCTGGTCCGCCCGGCTGGTGGCGCTGGGGGCCGCCCCGGCCGTCGTGCCGCTGCGCCGGCTGGACGTGGACGCGCTGGCCTCGGCGCTGGCCCGGGCCACCCGGGACCCGGCGTACCGGCGCCGCGCCGAGTCCCTGGGCGCCCGGATCCGGGAGGAGGACGGCGCGGCCCCGGTGCTGGCCGCCCTGGACCGGCTCGGCGGCTGAACCGGGCCCCGGACGTCAGCCGGTGGTCAGCACCATGCGGAAGCGGGCGGCGCCGGCGAGCATCTTGTCGTAGGCCTCCCCGGCCCGCTCCAGCGGCACCTCCTCGGTCATCGGGCGGATGCCGTGCAGGGCGCTGAAGGCCATGGTGTCCTCGACGTCCCGCGCGGTGCCGGAGGGGTGTCCGCGGACGACCCGCCCGCTCATGATCAGTTGCACCGGGCTGATGCCCAGCGGCTCGGGGGTGGCGCCGATGACGGTCAGTTCGCCGCGCGGGGCCAGCCCGTCCACGGTCGCCGTGATGGCCTCGGAGCTGCCGGCGGTGGCGAGGACGGCCTTCGCCCCGCCGAGGGAGCCCAGCGCCTCGGCGACCGGGGTCGGCGCCGTGCTGTCGACGTAGTGGTGGGCGCCGAGCCGCCTGGCGAAGTCGGCCTTCTCGGCGCCCCGGGCGATCGCCACGGTCTCGAAGCCCATCGCCACCGCGTACTGCACGCCGAGGTGGCCGAGGCCCCCGAGGCCGAGCACCGCGACCAGGTCGCCCGGCTCGGCCGGACCGCGCCGCAGCCCGTTGTAGGTGGTCACGCCCGCGCAGGCCAGGGGTCCGGCGTCGGCCGCGGCGAGCACGTCGGGGATCCGGGCCAGGGCGTCGACGGGTACGGTCGTCCGTTCGCCGAAGCCTCCGTCGTAGGCCCAGCCGGGGACCTTCAGGGCGGTGCACACGACGAAGTCTCCCCGGCGGCAGGGCGGGCAGTGACCGCAGCTGCCGCCGAACCAGCCGACGGCCACCCGGTCGCCGACGCTCCAGCCGCGCTCCCCGGCCCCCTCGCCCAGTTCCTCGATCCGCCCGGCGATCTCGTGCCCGGGAACCTCGGGGAAGGTGACGCCCGGCAGCGCGCCGCCGACGAAGAGGGCGTCGCTGTGGCAGATCCCGCACGCCTCCACGGCGATCCGCACCCGGCCCGCTCCCGGCGGCCGGACCTCCCGGTCGGCGAGTTCGAAGGTGCCGTCGGGCGCGGTCACCTGGGCGACTCGATAGGTACTCATGGGCGCTCTCCGGGAAGCGGGGCGACGGCCTTCATCCCCAGCAGACCAGCTCCGGGCCGATCACGCGCGCCGAGCCGGGCCGCACCCCCGCCGGCCTGCGCGTACGCCGTCCCGCCGGGTCCGGGGCGCCGGCCCGCCCGGCTGCGCCCGCGCCGTTGTCAGCCGGGTCCGGGACGCCAGCCCTCCGGCCGGAGCATGCCGAGCAGCAGCCGGACCAGTTCGTCCACCACCTCGTCCAGCGTGGCGTCCACCCAGCCGGCCGTCCAGTCGTGCAGCAGCCCGTTGACCCCGCCGATGAAGGCCGTGGCCGCCAGCCGGTAGTCGCGCGGCGCCGCCTCCCCGCGGGCCACGGCCGCGTCCGCCTCGGCGCGGATGAGGTCGACCCAGCGGGCGCGACGGGCCAGGCGCTGCTCCTCCAGGCGGGGGCTGACGCCGATGATCTCCATGAAGGCGATGCGGATGCGGCGCGGGTCGGAGGTGATGGCGCGGGCGTAGGCCCGGAAGAGGACGGTGGCGCGGTCGGCCAGGGGCAGGCCGTCCGCGTCGGCGAGCGCGTCCAGGACGGCCCTTTCGGCCCAGCCGTTGACCTGGAGGTGCAGCGCGGCCAGGACGTCCTCCAGGGTGCGGAACTCCTCGTAGAACTGGCGGGTGGACAGGCCGGCGGCCTGGCTGAGGGCGGCGACGGTGGTGCCGCGGTAGCCGGGGGTGCCGCCGAACAGCCGCAGCGCCGCGTCCAGGAAGCGGCGCCGCCGCTCGGCCTGCCGCTCCTCGGCGGACCGGCCGCCGTAGCGTCCCGTCGGCGCCCTGAGCCTGCCGCCCAACGCGTCCCCCTCCGTCGTTCCGCCGGTCCTCCAATCTTGTCGTGCACGCATCTTGTCGAGAAGGCCGCCCCTTCCTTACTTTTCAGTAAGTTCACTGTGAATGCGGCCGTGTTCAGATCCCCGGACTTCCCCCCCGACTTCCCCCGAGGAAAGAGAGCCGTCATGGCTGCCTCCAGAACCAGGCACCTGTGCTCCGTGGCCGTCGCCCTCGCCCTGGCCGTCGCCGGGCCGGCGACCGCCGCCTCCGCGCGCTCCGCCGCTCCCGACGGCTTGCGCGAGGTGCTGTTCGTCGGCAACAACTGGGACGGCACCGCCGATGTCATCCGCTCCTTCGGCGACTACGCGAAGATCGGCCGGATCGACGTCGTCCCGGACAAGGCCGCGCGGATGGCGGAGATCAACGCGGACCCGATCAAGTGGATCTACTTCCAGGCGATCCGCAACAGCGTCGGCGAGGGGCACGACCAGTTCGCCGACGACATGTACTCCACCCCGGACGGCCGGTCGGTGGTGGTGTCCCGGCCCAGCTTCGCCGACGTGGTCTCCATCGACCTGGCCACCGGGGCCGTCGACTGGCGCTTCCCGGTGGCCGGTTACCGCGCCGACCACATGGCGGTCTCCCCGGACGGCACCCGGGTGGCGGTCTCCGCCTCCACCGCCGACACCGTGCACGTGCTCGACATCGCCACCGGCCGGCAGCTGGGGTCGTTCAAGACCGGCGCCAAGCCGCACGAGAACGTCTTCACCAAGGACGGAAAGTACCTCTGGAACATGTCCATCGGCGACGTCAACACCGACCTGGACGGGCCCGGCTGGGACTGGACCAAGGGCGACCGGCACATCACGGTCGTGGACGCGACGACGTTCCGGCAGGTCAAGGTCATCGACATGCGGCAGCGGCTGGACGCGTTCGGGCTGAAGGACTTCTCCGACGCGGTCCGCCCGGCCGTGTTCTCCCCCGACGAGTCCAAGCTCTACTTCCAGGTGTCGTTCTTCAACGGCTTCTTCGAGTACGACGTCGCCACCGACAGGATCACCCGGATGAAGACGCTGCCGAAGAACCCGGCGACCAGCGAGGACCGCACCACCTGGGTCAACGACTCGCGCCACCACGGCATCTCGATGAACCCGCAGGGCACTAGGCTGTGCGTGGCGGGCACCATGGACGACTACGCGACCGTGGTCGACCGGGCCTCGCTCCAGGAGGGGCCGCTGGTGCCGGCCGCCAAGCCGTACTGGGCGACGGTCAGCGGGGACGGCAAGGACTGCGTCGTCTCCGAGAGCGGCGCCGACCAGGTGACGGCGATCGACTTCGCCACCGGGCGGAAGGTGGCCTCGGTCCCCGTCGGCGACCACCCGCAGCGTGTCCGGCTGGGCCGTGTGCCGGCCGACTGGACGGGACCGGACGGTAGTTGACGCACCCCGGGAACGTGGCCTCCGGGGGTGCCCCACTCACTCCCGGAGGCCACACCGCGCGAGTCGGCCGGCGGTCGGCCCGGCCGGGCGGCGGCCGGCTCACTCCCCCGTCCGCCGCATGACGACCGGCGCCGGCCGGCCCCCGCAGTCGCCGCGCCCCGGCGTGCGGCCGGGCGAGCGGGGCGATCCCTCCGCGGGGACCGCCGGGGGCCGTGCGGCGCCCGCTGCCCGGTCATGCCGGCGCCGGAGATCGTTCCGGCACCGTCGCACAGGTGACCGCTACCGCCGGGGCAACCGGTGCAGGGTCACCTCCGTGAGCGCCCCGCCGGCCGCCGTCGCCGTGAGGTAGGTGCAGTGCGGCTGGCGGCGGCGGTCGGTCGGGGAGCCGGGGTTGAGCAGGCGCAGGCCGCCGGGGGCGGTGGTGTCCCAGGGGATGTGGCTGTGCCCGAAGACCAGGACGTCGAGATCGGGGAAGCGGGCCGCGCAGCGCGCCTCGCGCCCTTGGGCGGGGCCGGTCTCGTGGACCACGCCGAAGCGCAGGCCGCCCAGTTCGGCGTACGCCACCTCGGGCAGCCGGGCGCGCAGCTCGGGGCCGTCGTTGTTGCCGTACACGCCGATCAGCCGGCGGCTGCGGCTCTCCAGCAGGTCCAGGGTGGCGGTGTCGACCCAGTCCCCGGCGTGCAGGACGGCGTCCGCGTGCGGGAGTTCGGCGAGCAGTCGCTCCGGGAGCCGCTTGGCCCGCTTGGGCAGGTGGGTGTCGGACACGATCAGGAGGCGCACGCCGTCAGCCTAGGCCCTGTCGGACCCGGGCCGCCCGTCCGGTGAGGCGGCGCACGCCGAGGGTGGTGCCGAGCACGGCGGCGCCGGCGCCGAGGGCGGTGGCGGCGGGGTGCCGGAGCAGGGTCTCCTGCCAGGAGCGGTCGTGCGAGGTGTCGTCGAAGGCGCCGTGCGCGCCCTGGTCGTCGGCGGGGGTGCGGTCGACCGGTTCGAAGAGGTTGTCCAGGTGGGCCGGCGGGACGCTGTCGGTCTGCTGGGAGTCGAAGCCGGTGCGGGCCAGGTAGCGGTCGAGCAGCGCCGGGGCGAGCCGGTTGGCCCAGAGGGTGGCGACGGTGGAGGCGCCGACGTAGTACTGCTTGCGGCGCGGGTGGTCGGCCGCGTACAGCACGCCCCGGGCGGCCACCTCGGGCTGGTAGATCGGCGGGACCGGCATGGGGTGCTTGGCCAGCCGGGAGCGGACCCACTGGAACTGGGGGGTGTTGACGGCGGGCATCTGGGCGATGGTGACGTGCACGTTGCTGCCGCGGTGCAGCAGTTCGGTGCGCAGGGAGGAGGTGAAGCCGTTGATGGCGTGCTTGGCCCCGCAGTACGCCGACTGCAGCGGTATGGACCGTTCGCCGAGCGCGGAGCCGACCTGCACGATCGTCCCCCGGTCGCGGGGCAGCATGCGCTTGAGGGCGGTGCGGGTGCCGTTGACGAAGCCGAGGTAGGTGACCTGGGTGACCCGCTCGAACTCCTCGGCGGTGATCTCCTCGAACGGCGCGAACACCGTGGAGAACGCGCAGTTGATCCAGATGTCGACGGGCCCGAACGCCCGCTCCGCGGCCTCGGCGGCGGCCTCCAGCTGCGCCGCGTCGGACGCGTCGGCCACGTGTGTCAGGGGCCGTCCGCCGAGCGCCGCGACCTCGTCGGCCGCCATCTCCAGGCCGCCCTCGCCGCGCGCGACCAGGACGACGTCGGCGCCGCGCCGGGCGTACAGGCGGGCGGTGGCGCGGCCGATGCCGGCGCTGGCGCCGGTGATGACGACGGTGGGGGGCATGGTTTCTCCTTTTCGAAGGTGCTCGGTGACGCGGCGCGGTCCCTCTCACTCCACCCGGTACGGCGCCGCGCGCTCCCCGGCGAGCGTGAGGCCGAGTCCGGGTTCCCCGCCGGCGCCCGGTGCGACGCTGCCGCCGCGCGGGTCGAGGGCGCCGTCGAACAGGAGGCGTTCGATCCGGACGTGGTCGTGGAACCACTCCAGGTGGCGCAGGTTGGGCACGGCGGCGGCGGCGTGCGCGTGGGCGTGGGGCGCGCAGTGCCCGGAGACGTCGAGCCCGCGCGCGTGGGCGAGCGCGGCGGCGCGCAGCCAGACGGTGATGCCGCCGCACCGGGTGACGTCGGCCTGGAGGCAGTCGACGGCCCCGGCGGCCAGCATGTGCTCGAAGTACGCCAGGGTGTAGCCGTATTCACCGGCGGCGACGTCGGGGGGGATCCGGTCCCGGATGCCGGCGAGGACGGTGAGGTGGTCGGCGGAGACGGGTTCCTCGAACCAGGTGACGCCCTGGTCGGCGAGCGCGCCCGCGACCCGTACCGCCTGGCCGCCGGTGTAGCCGCCGTTGGCGTCCACGTACAGCTCGGCCGTGTCGCCGACGGCCGTCCGCGCGCGGGCGACGCGTTCGAGGTCGCGGTCCTGCCGGGCGCCCCACGACTCCCCGATCTTGATCTTGACGCGGGGGATGCCCTGTTCCTCGGTCCAGCCGCGCAGCTGGCGTTCCTGCCGGGCGGCGTCGTAGGTGGTGAAGCCGCCGCTGCCGTAGACGGGCACGTCGGTGCGGGCGGCGCCGAGCAGGTGGACGAGGGGCAGGCCGAGCAGGCGGGCCTTGAGGTCCCACAGGGCGATGTCGACGGCGGCGATCGCCTGGGCGGCCAGGCCGGGCAGGCCGGCGTTGCGCACGGCCCGGCACATCCGCTCGTTGGCACGCGGCACGTCGTACGCGGACAGGCCGGTGACGGTGCCGGCGAGCAGTTCGCGGACGAGGGGGGCGGTGGCCGCCGGCGCGTAGGTGTAGCCGAGCCCGGTGGTGGCGCCGGAGCGGGCGGTGACCAGGACGAGGGTGGTCTTGTCCCAGGCGAGGGTGCCGTCCGCCTCGGGGGCGTCGGTGGGCACGGTGTAGACGGCCGTGTCGATGGCGTCGACGGCCGGCTGGTCGCTCATGGTCACCTCCGGGACCGGCGCAGCCCGCTCACCGCGGCGACGCTGCCCGCGGCGAGGGCGGCCACGGAGGCGGTGGTCGCCCAGCCCGCCCGGCGGGACGGTTCGCCGGGGCGGTCGGCCAGGCGTTCGGGGCGGTCGCCGGGCAGGTCGCCGTCCAGGGCGAGCGCGAGGGCCTCGGCGAGGTGCAGGGCGCGCCGGCCGGTGCCGCCCTGTTCGATCTGGGTGCGGCAGCTGAAGCCGTCGGCGACGACCAGGCTGTCCGGCGCGGCGCCGCGCACGGCGGGCAGGACGCCCAGTTCGCCGACGGCCATGGACACCTCGTGGTGGCCGCGTTCGAAGCCGAAGTTGCCGGCCAGTCCGCAGCAGCCCTCGTCGAGCACCTCGGCGTCGAGGTGGGCGCGGCGCATCAGTTCGCGGTCGGCGTCGAACTTCGTGACGGCGTGCTGGTGGCAGTGGGTCTGCACGGTGGCCCGCCGGGCCAGTCGCGGCGGCTGCCAGCCCTCGGGGGCGTGGTGGACGAGGTGTTCGGCGAAGGTGCGCACCTGGCCGGCCAGCCGCTGGACGTCCTGGTCGTCGGGCATCAGCTCGACGGCGTCGGCGCGCAGGGCGGCCGTGCAGGAGGGTTCCAGGCCGATGACCGGCGTGCCGGCCTCCAGATGGGGCCGCAGCACACGGAGGGTGCGGGTCAGCACCTTCTTGGCGGTGGCGAGTTGCCCGGTGGAGATCCAGGTCAGTCCGCAGCACACCGGTTCGGTGGGGACGGCCACGTGGAAGCCGGCGTCCTCGAGGACACGGACGGCGGACCGGGCGATGGCGGGGTGGAAGTAGGTGCTGAAGGTGTCCGGCCACAGGACGACGGTGCGCGGGTCGGCGGGGTCCGGTTCCGGCCGGTCGCGGGTGCGCCACCACTGGAGGAAGGACTCCTCGGCGAACACCGGTGCCCGGCGGGCCGCGTCGACGCCGGCGAGCCGCTTGCCGAGGCCGGCCAGTCCGGGGGCGTGCAGCGCGGAGTTCACCAGCCGGGGGGCGGTGCGGGTGAGCCGGGCCCACAGCGGGAGCCAGCCCATGGAGTAGTGGGCCATGGGGCGCCTGCGGCCCGCGTAGTGGTGGGAGAGGAACTCGGCCTTGAGGGTGGCCATGTCGACGCCGGTCGGGCAGTCGGACTTGCAGCCCTTGCAGGCCAGGCAGAGGTCGAGGGCGTCGTGGACGGCGGTGGAGCGCCAGCCGTCCTGGACCACGGAGTCCGGGTGCCCGCCGAGCATCTCGAACAGCAGCCGGGCCCGGCCGCGGGTGGAGTGCTCCTCCTCCATGGTGGCCCGGTAGGAGGGGCACATGACGCCGCCGGAGTGGCCGCGGCAGTTGCCGATGCCGACGCAGCGCATCACCGCCCGGTTGAAGGAGTGTCCGTCCTCGGGGAAGCCGAAGTGGGTGGCGGGGGTGGCGGGCCGCCAGGTGGGGCCGAGCCGCAGTTGCCCGTCGACCGGGTGGGGGTGGACGATCTTGCCCGGGTTCATCCGGTCGCCGGGGTCGAAGAGCGCCTTCAGTTCGCCGAACGCGGTCACGAGCCGCGGCCCGAACATCCGGGTGAGCAGTTCGCCCCGGGACTGGCCGTCCCCGTGCTCGCCGGACAGCGAGCCGCCGTAGGAGGCGACGAGGTCGGCGGCGCGCTCCAGGAAACGCCGGAAGCGCGTCACGCCCTCGGCGGTGCGCAGGCCGAAGGGGATGCGGGTGTGGACGCAGCCCTGCCCGAAGTGGCCGTACAGGGACGGGCGGCCGTAGTCGAACTCGGCGAACAGGCCCTTCAGGTCGCGCAGGTAGTCGCCGAGCCGTTCGGGCGGTACGGCGGAGTCCTCCCAGCCCTCCCAGGTCTCCCGGTCGTCCGGCGGGCGGGCGGTCACGCCGAGTCCGGCCTCGCGGGCCTTGAGCATCCTCTGCTCGCGCTCCGGGTCGTCGGAGAAGGCGACGCTGCGGTCCTTCTCGTCGCGGCCGAGGGCGTGCAGCAGGGCGTGCGCCTGTTCGTCGACGGCCTCCTGGCTGTCGCCGCTGTACTGCACCATCAGCCAGCTGTCGCCCTCGGGCAGCACGGCGAGCGACTCCAGGTAGGCGCCCTCCTCGCGCATCAGCTGGGCCATCCGGTCGTCCAGTGCCTCCAGCTGGGTGGGGTCGCCGTGCTCCAGCAGGCGGGGTACGTCGTCGGCGGCGGCGCAGATGTCGTCGTAGCCGAGGACGAGCAGCGCCTGGTACGCCGGCACGGGCACGAGGTCGAGTTCGGCGCGCAGGACGGTGACGAGGGTGCCCTCGCTGCCGACGAGGGCCTTGGCCAGGTCGAAGCCGTTCTCGGGCAGCAGGGAGTCCAGGTTGTAGCCGGAGACGCGGCGCGGGATCTTCGGGTAGCCGCGGCGGATGTCGGCCAGGTACTCGGTGGCGATGCGGTCCAGGCCGGCGTAGATCCCGGCGAGCCGACCGCCGCCGGCGATGATCCGCTCGCGCTCGTCGGGCGGGGTGGGACCGACCCAGGCGCGCTGCCCGTCGTAGGTGAGGATCTCCAGGCGGCGGACGTTGTCGACGGTCTTGCCGTAGGCCTGGGCGGAGGCGCCGCAGGAGTTGTTGCCGATCATGCCGCCGAGCGCGCAGTGGCTGTGGGTGGCCGGCTTGGGGCCGAACTGGAGTTTGTGCCGGGCCAGTCGGCGGTTGAGCTCGTCCAGGACGATGCCGGGTTCCACCACGCAGGTGCGCCGGTCGGGGTCGACGGAGAGCACCCCGGTGCAGTACTTGGTCCAGTCGATCACCACGGCGGTGTTGGTCGTCTGGCCCGCGAGGCCGGTGCCGCCGCCCCGGGAGAGGACGGGGGTGTCGAAGCGCGCGCACACCGACACGGCGCGGGCGGCCGCCTCCACGGTGCGGGGCACGACGACGCCGATCGGGGTCTGCCGGTAGTTGGAGGCGTCCGTGGAATAGGCTCCGCGGCTGCCCGTGTCGAAGCGGATCTCGCCGTCCACCTCGGCGTGGAGGGCCGCCTCCAGGCCGGACCTGTCCGCAGGGGTCATCTGCGCTCCTTGGGTTCGCCGACGTACTGCCCTGTCCGAGGCCGGGCGAGTACCCTGCGAAATAGACAGTCAAAACTGAACAGTTTGAGCTGGACAGTTTCGGCCGGCGGTCGTAGTCTGGCGCCCATGGCCGACATCTCCGATTCCGCCGCCCGCTCCGCGCGTGATCTGCGCGTGGTCTTCAGCAGGCTGCGGCGCCGCATCCGGGAGGTGGCGCGGGACGCCGACCTCAGCCCCTCGCAGGAGTCGGCGCTCACCCTGGTCGGCAAGCACGGCGCGGCCACGGCCAGCGCGCTCGCCGCCGCCGAGGGGGTGCGGCCGCAGTCCATGGCCACCACGCTCACCGCGCTGGAGCGGCACGGACTCGTCCGCCGGGCCCCCGACCCCGACGACGGCCGCCGCCAGCTGGTCACGCTGACCGACGCCGGCCGGGCCCGGGTCGAGGGCAACCGGCAGGTCCGTGAGGAGTGGCTGGCCCGCGCCTTCCAGGACCGCTACACCGAGGAGGAGCGGCGCACGGTCCTCGCGGCGCTGGAGCTGCTGGACCGGCTGTCCGCGCCGTAGCCCCGGAACCTCACCACCCGCGCCGGGCCACCGGCCCCTGCCCCGCCGCGCGCGGCCACGGCCGTTCCCGTCCCGGTGGTCCTCGCCACCGTGCCCGGCGCGCGCCCGGTCGTGTCCGCGCCCGGTGACCTGCCGCGGCCGGCCGCGACCGCCGGGGCGACCCCGGCCGGCTCACCCCTGGAACCGGCAACCCCTGAAACACCGGAAACACCGGAAACACCGAAAGGCACGACCCGCCCATGCTCAGCACGCTCGACCCCCGCACCGCCCTCGTCGCGATAGACCTCCAGAACGGCATCGTGGCGATGCCCACGCAGCCGTACCCGGGCCCGGAGGTGGTCTCCCGCACGGCGGAACTCGCCGACGCCTTCCGCTCCCACGGGCTGCCCGTGGTCCTGGTCCGGGTCTCCTTCGCCGCCGACGGGGCGGACGCGGTCCCCGGCCGCACCGAACGCGGGCCCCGCGGACTCGCCTTCCCCGAGGGCTGGGACACCGTCGTGGACGAGCTGTCCGGCCACCCCGGCGACATCCGCGTCACCAAGCACAACTGGAGCGCCTTCCACGGCACCGACCTGGACGTGCAGCTGCGCCGCCGGGGCATCACGCAGATCGTGCTGGCCGGGATCGCCACCAGCATCGGCGTGGAGTCCACCGCCCGGGACGCCTACGCGCACGGCTACCACGTCACCCTCGCCACCGACGCCATGGCGGACGCCGACGGCGAGGCACACGCCAACAGCGTGGAGCGCGTCTTCCCGCGCCTCGGCGAGACCGGCACGGCCGCCGAGATCGCCGGGCTGCTCGACAAGACCCGCGTCTGACCGCCGGGCCCTGGCTCCGGACGCCTCAGTCCCCGCCGCGCACGATGGTGTCCCCGGCGCCCGGACCCCGGCGTCGCGGCGCGGCCGGGCCGAGGAGCGCCGGCAGGCGGGTGCGCACCGCGTTCTCCCGCCGCCGGCGGGCCGGGGCCCAGCCGGTCTCCGCACAGGGCATGGCCGGTTTCGGCTCCGCGTGCGCGGTCATGCCGTCCCGCTTCCTTCCGTGTCCTTTGGGTGCCCCGGGCGCGCACCGCACCCGCGGGTCCTTGCGCACCCGGTCAGGTCCGGCCGCCGCCACCGCCGCCGAACGACCCGCTGGACCCCGGCGACCAGCGGGGACGGCTCTGGTCGGCGGCCCGCTTCGTGCCGACGTTGCCGAGCTGGTGCGGGGTGAGGCGGTCGCTCCCCTCGCCGGCCCGGGGCATCTCGTCGGGCTCCCGGACCTCCAGGGTCTCGCCCACCGGACCCCCCGGCGGCATCTTCGGCTGCTCCTCCGGGCGCGGCGGCGCGGGCTCGCGCTCGCGCACCTTCGCGCCCAGCCGGAAGGCCCAGATGATGCCCGCGACGAGGGCCACTCCGGCGATCAGGATCAGGACGTATCCGAAGGTCTGGGCGCCCGTGGCCGCTTGGTACATGGCAGTGTTCATGGCCGTCGGGTACCCGGGGCCGGGCCGCGGATGCCTGACCCGGCCCCGCTACGGCGCTCAGTCCTCCTCGCCGGCCGCCGCGCGTTCCACCTCCGCCTCGACCTCGGCGCGGGGCCGGCCCGTGTCCCGGGCGTACTCGCTCACCGCCGTCTGCACATCGCGGGCGAGGTCACGCCAGGCCCGCAGGGCGGTCTCGTAGGTGCCCGCCTGGACGCCCGTCAGGCGCCGTTCGGCCGGCGGACCGTAGGCCTCCCGCAGTTCCTGGACCTGGATCTGGGCGGCGTCGGCCGCGCGCTGTTTCGCGACCAGTTCTTCGAAGGTGTGCGACACGCCAACCGACCTTAGGCAGCTTCGGCCCTCCCGCCCAGAGCGACCTGCGGAAGTGGGGGGGGGGGGGGGGGGGGGGGGGGGGTGGAGATCGTGGTTGTTTCTTTTTTTTTGTTCCGTGGTAGTTTTCTTATCGTGC
>NZ_JBVJOT010000021.1:8465-73958 GCF_055583025.1 Streptomyces sp. NPDC104831 | reverse complement strand
CCCCGCCTTCCCTCCCCCCCCCCCCCCCCCCCCCTCCACCCCCCCCCCCCCCCCCCCCCCCCTCCCCCCCCCCCCCGCCGGCGTTTTCGTCGGGTCAGGACTCGGGCGCGGCCTTCCGCTGGAACCGGGCGAAGATCCAGGCGCTGTCCGTCTCCCCCTCGGGAACGTTGAAGCCGGTCGTCGTCTCGGTGTCCTTCAGCCTTCTGAAGCCGGTGATCTCCACGTCGTACTCGACATCGTCGACGTACACCTTCTCGGGCACGTGGAATTCCTGCAATTGGACGATGTCGTTCGGATTCGGCCCCTGGTTGGGTGTCTCGTTGTGGCGGAAGCGCACCTTGATGTCGCGGTCGAAGTTCCCGTTCTCGAAGTGCACCCTGATGGTGAGGTACACCCAGAGCTGCGACTGGTCCGCGAGGAAGACCGGGTAGTTGTAGTGCGTGAACTGGCCTATCGGAAATTCGCGGCCGTTGAGGATCGCCTCCATGGGATGGCCTTCGAAGTCGTAGCCGCTCACATTGCCGCCGGAGGCGGGCTGCCCCCACCTGATCTTTCCGGTGTTCACTCCCGTGAGACCCGGAAGGTTCGCACTGGTCCCCGTGAACGTGCCGCTGGTCTCGATGAGCCCCACTGCGGGATTCCCCTTTCCCTGGGCTTCGCCGAACGATTTTCCTGGCGTAGTGCTCCCGGTTTCCGGGAACAGGTCGTCGCCACTCTATGAGCCCGGGCCGGGGGTGACGAAACGAGAAATCAGGACAAAGGAAAAGGCCCTCGTTCCGCCTATCCCGGCTCGCCCGCGCCCTCCGTCCCGCCCTTCTCCCCGGTCGGGATGACCAGCAGCCTGGTGACCGAGCCGTCGTCGCCGACGACGTCCCGGACGTGGCGGAAGCCGAGGCGGCGGCACATGGCCAGGCTGGCGGTGTTCCCGGCGCCCACCATGCCGTACGCCTCGGTGAGGCCGAGGTTGTCGGCGGCGTGCCGGAGCAGGCCGCGGACCACCTCGCCGCCCAGGCCGCGCCCCCAGTAGCGGGGGACGAGGGCGGTGACGAGTTCGTGGCCGTCGACGTTGCCGGTCGGCTTGACCTCGGCGTGGCCGACGTAGTGGCCCTCGTGCCACAGGCCCCACACGTCGAACCGGCGCTGCGGGTAGACGTCGGTGAGGATGGCGCGGAACAGCTCGCGGATCTGCGGTTCGGGCACGAGGTCCTGGCCCATCCAGCGGCACACCTCCTCGTCGCGCAGCAGGGCGACGAAGACGTCCTCGTGCTCGGGCCGGTAGGGGAGGAAGTCCAGGCGTTCGGTGCGCAGGACGGGGGTCATGGCGGCCTCCTCGGGAGTGCTGCGGTGCGGTGGGGCCGAGGGCGGTGGGGCACCGGGCGGCGGCTCGTGGGGGGAAAGGGGGCGCCGGGCCGGCGCGTGGCCGGCCCGGCACGTGTCCGTGGCGCCTCGCCGGTCAGGCGCCGGTGTTCTCCATGCGCTCGCGCAGGCTCTTGGGGCGCATGTCGGTCCAGACCTCGTCGACGTAGGCGGAGCACTCGGCCTCGGTGCCCTCCTTGCCGACGGGCTGCCAGCCGGCGGGCACCTCGATGTCGACGGGCCACAGGGAGTACTGCTCCTCGTCGTTGCGCAGCACCTGGTAGCGGGTGTTCTCGTCCATGTCGTCTTCCTTCGTCGTGCGGTTCGGATGGGTGGTACGCGGGTGGTGGTGCGCGGTGGCCGGCGGGGAGCGGGAGCCGGGCCGGGCGGGCCGCCGGGGCGGGGCCGCGCGGGGGCACAGGGTCGTCACCGGCCTCCCCTGGCGTGCCGGGCGAGGTGGCGCAGGGCGGTGGCGAACTCCTCGGCCACCCGGCGCACGGTCGCGGTGTCGTGGACGCCGGGCCGGTGGTGCCAGGTGAAGGCGAGCCGGCCGTTCTGGACGGCGCCGACCACCTCCACCGGGTGCGAGCCGGCATCGCGCGGGTCGTGGTCCTGCCCGAAGGAGCCGTGCTCGGCACGGACCAGGCCGCCGTCCGCGGTGTCGGGGCGGGCGTCCCACTGGCCGAGGTAGTTGAACACCACCTGGCTGTGCGCGCTGCCGCCGAGGCGTTCGCGGACCTCCGGCGGGCCGAAGGTGCGCAGCGCGCCGAAGCCGATGCCGTTGCCGGGTACGGCGCGCAGCTGGCGGCGCACCGACTTCACCAGCGACCGCCAGTCCCGGTCCGGGCCGAGGTCGCCGGGGTCGGGCACCTGGAGGGCGACGGGGTGGACGGTGGTGAACCAGCCGACGGTGCGGGTCAGGTCGACGTCGTCGAGGAGGTCCTCGCGGCCGTGGCCCTCCAGGTCCAGGCGGACCCGGTCGTGTCCCCTCCAGCGGGCCAGGGCCAGGGCGAGGGCGGCGAGCAGCACGTCGTTCACCCGGGTGCGGTAGGCGGTGGGTGCCGAGCGCAGCAGGGCGGCGGTGTCCTCCTCGTCGAGTTCCACGTCCACCGTGCCGGCCGGTCCGGCACCGGCGTCCGGGGCCGGGGGCTCCTCGGTGTCCACCGCCTGCTCCCAGTAGGGCAGTTCGTGGTCGAGACCGCCCTCGGCGACGTGCGCCGCGAGCCGCCGGGACCATTCCCGGAAGCTGGTGCCGCGCTCCCCCAGCGCGACCGGACCGCCGTCGAGCGCCTGGCGGTAGGCGGTCTCCAGGTCGTCGCGCAGGATGCGCCAGGAGACGGCGTCCACGACCAGGTGGTGGGCGACGAGGAGGAGGAACGCGGGCCGGTCCGGCTCCCCGGTGAACAGGGCCGCGCGCAGTTGCGGGCCGCGGGCCAGGTCGAAGCTCGCGTGGAGTTCGTCGGCGGCCTTGGCCATGGCCGCGTCGGCGTCCTCGGCGGACAGTCCCGTCAGGTCGTGCCGCGTCAGGACGGACCCGCCGGTGGCGGGCGGCGGGTTGAACTGCCGCCAGCCGTCGGCCTCGTGGGTGAACGTCATGCGCAGGGCGTCGTGGTGCTCCAGCAGCGCGCCGAGGGCGGCGCGCAGGGCCCGCGGGTCGGGGGTGCCGGCGAGTTCGAACAGCGCCGACTGGTTGAAGTGGTGGTGGGCGGCGCGCGGTGTGGTGAGGAACCAGTGCTGGATCGGGGTGAGCGGCACGTCGCCGGTGACCGGGCCGGTGGCGGACGGCCGGGGCGCGGCGCGGACGACGGTGGCGAGATCGGCGACGGTCTGGTGGGTGAACAGGTCCCGGGTGGCCACGTGCAGGCCGTCGCGGCGCAGCCGGGAGACGACCTGCATGCTCAGGATGGAGTCGCCGCCGAGCGCGAAGAAGTTGTCGTCGGCGCCGACCTCCTCGATGCCCAGGACGTCGGCCCAGATCCGGGCGATCCGGCGTTCGGTGTCGGTGCGCGGGGCGGTCCGCGGTCCGTCCGCCGCCTGGGCCGGGCCGGGTGCGGGCAGGGCCCGGCGGTCGGTCTTGCCGTTCGGGGTGAGCGGCAGCCGGCCGAGCGGCACGAAGACGGACGGCACCATGTGCGGGGGCAGCAGTCCGGCCAGGTGCAGCCGCAGCTCCCCGACGGGCAGGGCGGCGGTGCCGGACGGCTCCGCGGGGACGACGTAGGCGACGAGCCGGGCCGGTGCGCCGGCCGGTTCCGCGCGGACGACGACGGCCGCGTCCCGCACCAGGGGGCTGCGGCGCAGCGCGCTCTCGATCTCGCCGGGTTCGATGCGGTAGCCGCGCAGCTTGACCTGGTCGTCGGCGCGTCCGGCGAACCGCAGCCGGCCGTCGGCGGTGCGGCGGACCAGGTCCCCGGTGCGGTACATCCGCTCCCCCGGCGCCCCGGACGGGTCGGGCAGGAACCGCCGGGCGGTCAGTCCCGCCCGGCCCAGATAGCCGCGGGCGAGGCCGGGCCCGGAGACGTACAGCTCGCCGGTGACGCCGGGCGGCACGGGGCGCAGGGCGGAGTCGAGCACCTGGACGCGGGTGACGCCGGCGGGACGGCCGATGGACGGCGTGCCGGTGCCGGGGGTCAGCGGGCCGGTCCAGGTGGCGACCACGGTGGCCTCGGTGGGGCCGTAGGAGTTGATCATCCGGCGGCCGGGGGCCCAGGTGTCGACCAGGTCGGCCGGGCATGCCTCGGCGCCCACGATGAGGGTGCGCAGCCGGGGCAGGGCGGCGGCGGTCGCCGGCGGTACGGTGGCCAGCGCGGCCGGCGGGATCAGGGTGTGGCTGATCTCCCGTTCGGCGAGCACCTCGGCGAGGCGTTCCCCGACCAGCGGCCCTTCCTCGCCGGTGACCAGCGCGGCCCCGCCGAGCAGGGAGACGCACAACTCCAGCACGGAGGCGTCGAAGCTCGGGGAGGCGAACTGCAGGACCCGGTCGCCGGGGCCGGCCGCGTACTGCTCGGCGGCGGCCGCGGCGAAGGCCGCGATGCCCCGGTGGGTGACCACGACGCCCTTGGGGGTGCCGGTGGAGCCGGAGGTGTAGATGACGTAGGCGGGGTGGGCGGGGGTGAGCGCGGCGGTGCGGTCGGCGTCCGTGGGCGCGGTGTCCGGTCCGTCGGCGTCCCACACCGCTGCCGGGTCGCCGAGGACGAGGCGGGCACCGGCGTCGCGGAGCATGAACTCCCTGCGCTGCGGCGGGTAGTCGGGGTCCACGGGCAGGAAGGCGCCGCCGGCCTTGGCGACGGCGAGCTGGGCCACGACGAAGGACGCCGAGCGGGGCAGCGCCAGGGCGACCACGTGCTCCGGTCCGACCCCGTCGCGGATGAGCCGGTGGGCCAGCCGGTTGGCCGTCCGGTCGACTTCCGCGTAGGTCAGTTCCCGGTCGCCGTCGATCAGCGCCACGGCGTCCGGGGTACGGGCCGCCTGCCGTTCGAACAGGGCGGGCAGGGTGGATTCGGGCACCGGGCCGAAGGTGCCCCGGTCCTGGGCCGACAGGGTCCTCAGCTCGTCGTCGGAGGCGAGCGGCAGGGCGCCGAGCGGGCGGCCCGGGTCCTCGGCCACGGCGCGCAGCAGGGTGCCGAGCTGTGCGGCCATCCGGTCGGCGGTGGCCGCGTCGAACAGGTCGGTGTTGTAGGTGAGCAGGCCGTGCAGGGCGCCGGTGCCGGTCTCGGCGAACTCCAGGGTGAGGTCGAACGCGGCCTGCTCCGAATCCGGTTCGACGTCGGTGACGTCCAGGCCGGGCAGGTCGAGGCCGGCGGCCGGGGTGTTCTGCAGGACGACCATGACCTGGAAGAGGGGGCTGCGGCTGGTGTCCCGCTCGGGCTGGACGGCGTCCACGACCCGTTCGAAGGGCACGTCCTGGTGGGCGAAGGCGTCGAGGACGGTCTGTCGTACGTCGGTGAGGAACGCGGTGAACGGGCGGGCTGCCTCGGCCCGGGAGCGCAGCACCAGCGTGTTGACGAAGAACCCGACCAGGCCCTGGGTCTCGGGCCGGTCGCGGCCGGAGGTGACGGTGCCCACGGCGATGTCCTCGGTGCCCGAGAGCCGCGCCAGGTAGGCCTGGGCGGCGGCGACGAGCGCGGTGAACAGGGTGGTGCCGTGGTCGCGGGCGAGCCGGGTGAGCCGCCGCACGGCCGGGGCGGGCAGCGTCAGCCGGGTGCTCGCGCCGGCGCTGGTGCGCACCGGCGGCCGGGGCCGGTCGGTGGGCAGCTCCAGCGGCGCGGTGCCGGCCAGTCGCTCCTTCCAGTAGGCGAGGTGCTCGTCGGCGGCGGTGGCCCCGGCGGTGCGCTGCCAGTGCGCGTAGTCGGCGTAGTGCACCGGCAGCGGCGGCAGTTCGGGTTCGGGGACGCCGGCTCCGGTGCGGTAGTAGTGGGCGAGGTCGCCGAGCAGGACGGCGGTGGACCAGCCGTCGGTGACGATGTGGTGCAGGGCGAGGGAGAGGACGTGGTCCCGCTCGGCGAGCCGCACCAGGCCGGCCCGCAGCAGCGGGCCCTCGCGCAGGTCGAAGGGGCGGGAGCGGTCCTGCGCGAGCAGCTTGCGCAGCGCCGCCTCCCTCGACCGCTCGGCGACTGCGGACAGGTCGCGGACGGGCAGCGGCACCTCCTGGGGCGGGTGCACGATCTGCACGCCGTGCCCGTCGACGCTGTCGAAGGTGGTGCGCAGGGACTCGTGCCGGGCCACCACGGCGGAGAGGGCCGCGCGGAGCGCGCCGGTGTCCAGGGGGCCGCGCAGCCGGAGGGCGAGCGCGGTGGTGTACTCGGCGCCGTCGGGCTCGAACTCCTGGAGGAACCAGAGGCGTTGCTGGGCGAGGGACATCGGTGCCACGGCGTCGCGGGCGACCGGGACGAGCGCCGGGCGGCCGGTGCCGCTCCGGGTGCCGAGCAGCCGGGCCAGGGCGGCCGGGGTGGGGTGGGTGAACACCGCGCGCGGGGTGACGTCGGTGTCGAAGGCCTCGGCGAGCCGGGAGGCGAGCCGGATGCTGAGGATCGAGTCGCCGCCGAGCTGGAAGAAGTCGTCGTCGACGCCGGGCGGTTCGCTGCCCAGCACCTCCGCGAAGACGGCCGCCGTGCGCCGCTCGGCCTCGGTGCGGGGCTCGGTCCGGGCGCGGCCCGGCAGGGCCTGTGGCACGGGCAGGGCGGCCCGGTCGACCTTGCCGTTGCGGCTGAGCGGGAGGGCGGCGAGCGGGACGACGACGGCGGGGACGAGGTAGTCGGGCAGGGTGCGGGCGGCGAAGGCCCGCAGGCCCTCGGCGTCCCGGCCGGCCTCGCCGACGACGTAGGCCACGAGCCGTTTGGCGCCCGGCCGGTCCTCGCGGGCCAGGACGGCGACGTCGGTCACGCCCGGGTGGGCGGCGAGCGCGGCCTCGACCTCGCCGGGCTCCACCCGGAAGCCGCGGATCTTGACCTGGTCGTCGGCCCGGCCGAGGAACTCCACGGTGCCGTCCGGGCGCCGCCGGGCCAGGTCGCCGGTGCGGTACATGCGGGCGCCGGGCGGGCCGAGCGGGTCGGCGAGGAAGCGGGCGGCGCTCTCGCCGGGGCGGCCGAGATAGCCGCGGGCGACGCCCTCGCCGGCCAGGTACAGCTCGCCCGGGCTGCCCGGTGGCACGGGGCGCAGCCGGGCGTCCAGGATGTGCGCCCGCATGTCGTCCAGCGGCCGGCCGATGGGGACGGTGCCGGGCACGGCCGCCGGGTCGGTGAGGGCGAAGGAGGTCGCGAAGGTGGTGGTCTCGGTGGGGCCGTAGCCGTCCACGACGGTCAGCCCGGGGCAGGCGGCCAGCACCCGGCGCACCGCCGCGGCGGGCACGACGTCGCCGCCGGTCCACACCTGCCCGAGGCCCCGGAAGCAGTCGGGGGCGTCCTGGGCGAGCAGCCGGAACAGTCCGGCGGTCAGCCACAGCGCGGTCAGCGAGCCGTCGGCGGCGAGCCGGCGCAGCAGGGCCGCGTCCACGGTGTCGCCGGGTGCGACGACCAGGCGGCCGCCGTTGAGGAGCGGCGCCCACACCTCGAAGGTGGCCGCGTCAAACGCCACCGGCGAGTGCAGCAGCACCCGCTCGCACACCCCGTCGGCGAACCGGCTGTCGGTGGCCAGCGCCGCCACGTCCCGGTGCCGCACCGCGACGGCCTTGGGCAGTCCGGTGGAGCCGGAGGTGAACATGACGTAGGCCAGCCGGTCGGGGTCGGGGACCGGCAGCGGCCGCGCCCCGGTGCCGGGCGCGGGCCGGCCGGGGCCGGTGTCCGGTGCCGCCCCCGCGAGGGTGCCTCCGGCCGCCTCCGCTTCGGCGGGGTGTGCCGGGCGGGCGGTGCCGGCGGGCGGCGTCCGGTCCGCCGTGGCGCCGGGGCGGGCCGCGGTCACGTCGGCCGCCGTGAGGCGGGTGGTCGCGCCCGCCTGGGTGAGCAGGGTGCGGCGGCGTTCCCCGGGGGCGCGGGGGTCGACGGGGACGTAGGCGCCGCCGGCGAGGAGCACGGCGAGCTGGGCGACGACCAGTTCGGCGCAGCGGTCCAGCGGCAGGGCCACCCGGTCCTCGGGCGCCAGCCCGCCGGCCACCAGCCGCCCGGCCAGCGCCTCGGCCCACGCGTGCAGTTCGCGGTACGTCAGCTCCCGGTCGCCGTCCTGGACGGCGACCGCGTCCGGGGTGCGGCGGGCCTGCTCGGCGAACAGGTCGACGGGGCTGCGCGGGACGGCCGGGCGGGCGGTGGTGTTCCAGGCGGCCAGCAGCTCGCGGTCGGCCGGGGTGAGCAGGTCCAGGTCGGCCAGGTCGGTGTCGAAACCGTCGGCGAGGGCGGTGAGCAGCGCGGCCAGCCGGCCGGCGGCGCGCTCGGCGGTGCCGGGGTCGAACAGGGCGGGGTCGTAGGCCAGGTCGAAACCGAGCCGTTCGTCGAGGTGGGCGCGCAGGCACCAGGCGAAGGTGGTGGCGTCGTCGGCGCGCACCTCCGCCACCCGGACGCCGGTGCGGGCGGTCGCCGACTCGTCCACGGGGTAGTTCTCGAACACCACCATGCTGTCGAACAGCGGCTCGCCGGGCGGGACCTCGGCGACGGCCTGGATGCGGGGCAGCGCGAGGAAGTCGAAGCGGCGGGCGTCGCTCTGCCGTTCCTGGAGGTCGCGCAGCCAGGGCAGCACCGGCCCGGCGGGGATCCGCACCCGGGTCGGCACGGTGTTGACGAACATGCCGATCATGCCTTCGACGCCGGGCAGTTCGGCCGGGCGGCCGGAGACGGTGGTGCCGAACACGACGTCGTCCCGGCCGCCCGAGCGGGCCAGCAGCAGCGCCCAGGCGCCCTGCACCACGGTGTTGACGGTGAGTCCGGCGCGGGCGGCGCCCTCCCGCAGCCGCCGGGACACCCCGGCGTCCAGCTCGTGGCGGACGGCCGCGGCGGAGCGGGCGCGGTGGGCCTCGGCGGGCGTGCGGTCGTACGGCAGCGGGGTGCGGGCGGTGAACCCGGCGAGCGCGTCGGCCCAGTGCCGTTCGGCGGCCGTCTCGTCCTGCGCGCCGAGCCAGTGCAGGAAGTCCGCGAAGGGCCGCCGCACCGGGGGTGCCTCCTGGGGACCGCCGGTGAGGGCCGCGTAGCGTGCGCAGACCTCGGTGAGCAGCTGCCCGGTGCTCCAGCCGTCGAGCACGATGTGGTGGGTGGACCACAGCAGCAGCACCTCGTCGCCGGGCAGGGCGGCCAGGGTGAGCCGGGTGAGCGGCGCGGTGGTGAGGTCCAGGCCGGCGGCGCGGTCCTCGGCGAGCAGCCGCTCGGTGCGCTCGGCGCGCTCGGCGGGCGTGAGGGTGCGCCAGTCGAGGTGGGTGACGGGCAGTTCGGCACGGCGGTGGACGAGCTGGACGGGGTGGGGCAGGCCGTGCCAGTGGACGCTGGTGCGCAGCGCCGGGGTGCGGTCGGCGACCTGCTGCCAGGCGGTGGCGAAGGCGTGCGGGTCGGCCACCCCGGACAGCCGTACGGCCGTGCGGTCGAAGTAGGCGTGCTCGGTGTCGACGAGGCCGTGGAAGAGCATGCCGGACTGGAGCGGGGTGAGCGGCAGCACGTCCTCGATGTGCCGGCCGGTCCCGACGAGCCGGTCCAGCTGTTCCTGGCCGAGTCCGGCGAGGGGGAAGTCGGAAGGGGTACGGCCGCCGGCCCCGGGGTCCGCGCAGTGCGTCACGATCTCGCGCAGGGCGGCGAGGGTGTCCTCGGCGAGCCGGCGGACGGTGGCCTCGTCGTGGACGGCCGGCGGGTAGGTCCAGCCGAGTTCGAGGCGGCCGTGCTGGACCACGCCGGTGATGTCCAGCAGGTAGGGGCGCGGCTCGTCGGGATCGGTGTCGCGGCCGGCCGGGGGCAGCGCGCCGCGGAACAGGCCGTCGGTGCCGTCGGCGTCCCACTGGCCGTGGTAGTTGAAGCCGATCCTCGGTGCCGGGGCGCCGGCGAGGGGGCTGCCGGGCACCAGGTGGCGCAGGGCGCCGTGGCTCAGGCCGCGCAGCGGGACCGCGCGCAGTTGCTCCTTGACCGAGCGGAGGGTGTCGTGCCAGCCGGCGTCCGGGGCGACGCGCAGCGCGAGCGGGTACTCGGCGGTGAACCAGCCGACGGTCCGCGACAGGTCCACGTCCTCGAACAGTTCCTCGCGGCCGTGGCCCTCCACGCCCAGCAGGACGGTGTCGCGTCCGCACCAGCGGGCCAGGGTGCGGCCGAGGGCGCTGAGCAGGACGTCGTTGACCTGGGTGCGGTAGGTCTCCGGGACCCGGCGCAGCAGGGCGTCGGTGGTGGCCCGGTCCAGGGTGACGGTGAGGGTGGCGGCGGTGCCGTGGGTGTTCGGGCCGGGGCGGGTGGCGGGCAGCTCGGCGGGGGCCGTGCCGGTGCGGGTCCAGTACGGCAGGTCGGCGTCCAGGGCGCCGGAGCGGGTGTGCCGCTCCAGGCGGGCGGCCCAGTGGCCGTAGGGGGTGCCGGCGGCGGGCAGGTCGGCGGGCCGGCCGGCCGCCGCCGCCCGGTGGGCGGCCTCCAGGTCCGCGAGCAGGATGCGCCAGGACACCCCGTCGATCACCAGGTGGTGCGCGGTGACGACGAGCTGGCCGGGCCGCTCGGGGCCCCGGTCGAGGAACAGGACGCGAACGACCCGCCCGGCGGTGGGATCGAGGCCGGCCTGTGCCTCCTCCGTCAGCCGCTGGGCCTCCCCCTCCAGTGCCGGGTCGTCCAGCGCGGCCACGTCGTGCCGGGTGAACACGCCGTCCGGGGCGTCGGGCAGCGCCTCCTGGCGCCAGCCGTCGGAGGTGTGGCGGAACCGGGTGCGCAGGGCGGCGTGCCGGCGGACGACCGCCCCGGTGGCCTGCTCCAGGTCCGGGGAGCGGGTGCCGGCGGCGAGCTGCAGGCGCTGGGTCATGGTGAACCGCAGCGGCCGTGCGGGGTCGCGGCCGTCCAGGTACCAGTGCTGGATCGGGGTGAGCGGTGCCTCGCCGGGCTCCTCGGTCGCGGCCTGCCGGGGCGCCGACTCCTTGGCGCGCAGGGCGAGTTCGGCGACGGTCTGGTGCCGGAAGACGTCCTTGGTGGTGAGGGCGAGTCCGGCCTGCCGGGCGCGGGAGACGATCTGGATGCTCAGGATGGAGTCGCCGCCGAGGGTGAAGAAGTTGTCGCGGGCGCCGACGCGTTCCACGCCGAGCACCTCGGCCCAGATGGCGGCCAGGCGTTCCTCGGTGCCGGGCCGGGGGGCGACGTAGGGGGTGGTGCTGTCGGGCTGCGCGGGCGGGGCGGGCAGGGCGCGCCGGTCGGTCTTGCCGCTGGTGGTGCGGGGAATGCGGGCGAGCGGGACGAACGCGGCGGGCACCATGTGGTCGGGCAGGGCGCCGCGCAGCGCGAGCCGCAGGGCGTCGGCGGACGGGACGCGGCCGGCGGCGGGCACGACGTAGCCGACGAGCATGAGCCGGCCGGCGTGTTCGCGGGCGGCCACCGCGGCGTCGGCGACGTCGGGGTGGTCCAGCAGGGCGGCCTCCACCTCGCCGGGCTCGATGCGGAACCCGCGTATCTTGACCTGTTCGTCCACCCGGCCCAGGAACTCCAGCAGCCCGTCCCGGTCCCAGCGGGCCCGGTCCCCGGTGCGGTACATCCGCTCCCCCGGCGCGCCGAACGGGTCGGCGAGGAAGCGGGCGGCGGTGAGGCCGGGCCGGTTCAGGTAGCCGCGGGCGACCTGTGCCCCGGCCAGGTACAGCTCGCCGGGCACGCCGGGCGGCACCGGCCTGAGGGCGCCGTCGAGGACGTAGGCGCGCAGGCCCCCGCCGGGGCGTCCGATGGCGGGGCGGTCGGGCCGGTCGGCGGCGCGGCCGTAGACGGCGTCGACGGTGCACTCGGTGGGCCCGTACATGTTGTACACGGCGACGCCCAGCTCACGGTCGGCGCGCACGAGTTCGCGCCAGTCGGCCGGGGTGACGGCCTCGCCGCCGACGAGCAGCAGGCGCGGGTGGTGGCGGCCGGGGGCGAGCAGTCCGGCGGCGGTCAGTTCGCGCAGGAACGTCGGGGTGACGTTGACCAGGTCCAGGCGGTGTGCGGCGACCTGGTCGCAGAACGCCTGGGGGTCCAGGCGGACGTCCTCGTCCATGAGGTGCACCTCGTGGCCGAGGGCGAGCAGCAGCGGCCCCTCCCAGGAGGTGTCGAAGGAGAAGGAGGCACTGAGCGCGGCGCGCAGCCGGTGTCCGTCCGCGGTGTGCGGGGCGAGCAGGCCCTCGCGGTGGTCGTGGCAGAGGTTGACCAGCTGCCGGTGTTCGACGGCGACGCCCTTGGGGCGGCCGGTGGAGCCGGAGGTGTAGACGAGGTAGGCGGTGTGCCCGGGCAGCAGGGGCCGGATGCGGTCCGCGTCGGTCGGGTCGTGGTCGGGCAGCCGGTCCCAGGGCACCTCGCCGAGGCCGGTCAGCAGGGTGTGCGGGCGGGCGTCGGCGAGGAGGAGGTCCTGCCTCGGCCCGGGGAGCCCGGGGTCGACGCAGAGCAGGGTGGCGCCCGCCTTGAGGACGGCGAGCAGGGCGACCATCAGGTCGGTGGTGCGCGGCAGCCGTACGGCGACCACGTCCTCGGGGCCGGCGCCGCGGGCGATGAGGTGGTGGGCGAGCCGGTTGGCGCGGGCGTTGAGCGCGGCGAAGTCCAGGGTGGTGTCGCGGGCGGCCAGGGCGGTGTGGTGGGGGGTGCGGGCGGCCTGGGCCTGGAAGAGGGCGGGGAAGGTGGTGTCCGGCGCGGGCAGCGGGGCGCCCCGGCCGTGGCGGAGCACCTGGCGCCGTTCGTCGCCGGTCATCAGCGGCAGCCGGCCCACCGCCTGCCCGGGGTCCTCGGCGGCGGCCTCCAGCAGGACGCGCAGCCGGGCGGCGAGGCGTTCGGCGGTGTCGGTGTCGAACAGGCCGGTGTTGTACTCCAGGTGGCCGGTGAGGCCGCCGTCGGTCTCCACGAAGTCGAAGGCGAGGTCGAAGGCGGCGGTGCGGACGGGCGGGGTGACCGGCCGCACCGTCAGGCCGGGCAGCCGGGGCGGTTCGGCGCCGAGGTTGTGCAGGGCGACCATGACCTGGAACAGGGGGGTGCGGCTGGTGTCCCGTTCGGGCTGGACGGCGTCCACGACGCGTTCGAAGGGCACCTCCTGGTGGGCGAACGCCTCCAGGACGGTGGTGCGCACCTCGCCCAGCAGTTCCCGGAAGGGCAGTTCGGGACGGACCCGGGCGCGCAGCACCAGGGTGTTGACGAACATGCCGACCACGTCGTGCAGTTCGGGCCGCTCGCGGCCGGCGGTGACGGTGCCGACGGTGACGTCCTCCTGGCCCGCCCAGCGGGCGAGGAGGACCTGGCAGGCGGCCACCAGGGTCATGTAGAGGGTGGCGTCGGCTTCCCGGCCGCGTTCGCGCAGCCGCTCGGTGAGCGCGGCGGGCAGGGTGAAGGTCAGCAGGGCGCCGGTCCGGGTGCGCACGGCGGGGCGGGGCCGGTCGGTGGGCGGCTCCAGCGGGGTCACGCCCTCCAGGGCCTCGCGCCAGTAGGCGAGGTCGGACTCGGCGTGTTCGGCGCGGGTGCGCTGCCAGGCGGCGTAGTCGGCGTAGCGGACGGGCAGGGCGGGCAGGGCGGGGCGGCGCCTCTCCAGGGCCGCGGTGTACAGCTCGCCCAGGTCCCGGGCCAGCACACCGCCGGACCAGCCGTCGGTGACGATGTGGTGGACGGCGAGGACGAGGACGTGCTCGTCGTCGGCGAGCCGGGCCAGGCGGGCGCGCAGCAGCGGCCCGCCGGACAGGTCGAAGGGGGTGGCCGCTTCGCGTTCCAGCAGGGCGTCCAGGGCGCCGTCGTCCGCGAGGTCGTCCACCGGGAGGTCGACCGGCCGGGGCGGGTGGACGAACTGCCGTGCGCGGCCGTCGTGTTCGGCGAAGGTGGTGCGCAGCGCCTCGTGCCGGGCGACCAGGCCGTCCAGCGCGGTGCGCAGCGCGGTGGTGTCGAGCGGGCCGCGCAGCCGCAGCGCGGACAGGGTGGTGTGGTCGGTGCCGCCCGGCTCGAACCGGTCGAGGAACCACAGGCGCTGCTGGGCGTACGACAGGGGGGCCGGGGCGTCCGGGTCGGCGGCCGGGATGGTGTCGGCGGCGTCGGCGGCGTCGGTGGTCCGGGGTTCGCCCAGCGCGGCGGCGAGCGCGGACAGCGTGGAGTGGGTGAACAGCAGCCGGGGCGAGACGTCGGTGCCGAAGGCGGCGCGCAGCCGGGAGGTGACGCGGACGGCGAGGATGGAGTCGCCGCCGAGGGCGAAGAAGTCGTCGTCGGCGCCGACCTCGCCGGTGTCCAGGACGTCCGTCCAGGCGGCGGCGACCAGCCGCTCGGCCCGGGTGCGCGGCGGGGTGCGGGTGGCGTCGGCGGCGAAGCCGTCGGGGCCGGGCGCGGGCAGGGCGCGCCGGTCGAGCTTGCCGTTGACGGTGAGCGGCAGCGCGGTCATCGGCACATAGGCGGCCGGCACCATGTGCGCGGGCAGCAACGCCTCCAGGTGGGCGCGGAGTTCGGCGGCCGGCGGGGGTGGCACGGGGCGGTCGCCGGTGCCGGTGCCGACGACGTGGGCGACCAGCCGGCGGGTGCCGGCGGCGTCCTCGTACACGCCGACGGCGGCCGCGCCGACCTCCGGGTGGCGGTGCAGGGCGGCCTCGATCTCGCCGGGCTCGATGCGGTAGCCGCGGATCTTCACCTGCTGGTCGGCGCGGCCCAGGTACTCCAGGGTGCCGTCGGCCCGCCAGCGGGCCCGGTCGCCGGTGCGGTACATGCGGCTGCCGGGGCGTCCGAACGGGTCGGCGGGGAAGCGGGCCGCGGTGAGTCCGGGGCGGTTCAGGTAGCCGCGTGCCAGGCCCTCGCCGGCGACGAACAGCTCGCCGACGGCGCCGGGCGGCAGCGGCTGGAGGCGGTCGTCCAGGACGTAGAGCCGGAGGTCGGGGATGCCGGTGCCGATGGGGCTCGCGGTGCCGGCGCGGGCCGCGGCGGCGTCCAGCGGGGCGTAGGTGACGTGCACGGTGGTCTCGGTGATGCCGTACATGTTCACCAGGCGGGGCGCGGTGTCCGCGTGGCGGGCGTACCAGTCGGCGAGCCGGGCGACGTCCAGCGCCTCGCCGCCGAACACCACCGTGCGCAGCGCCAGCCGGGCGCCCACCTCGGGCCGTTCGGCGTCGGCGCGGATCAGCGGGTAGAAGGCGGAGGGGGTCTGGTTGAGGACGGTGACCCGTTCGTCGGCGAGCAGGCGCAGGAAGTCCTCCGGCGAACGGGCGGTGTCCTCGGGGACGATCACCAGCCGGCCGCCGTGCAGCAGCGGGCCCCACAGCTCCCACACCGAGAAGTCGAAGGCGTAGGAGTGGAACAGCGTCCACACGTCGTCGGGGCCGAAGCCGAACCAGGGCCGGGTGCGGGCGAACAGGCGGACGACGTTGGCGTGCGGGACGACGACGCCCTTGGGCCGGCCAGTGGAGCCGGAGGTGTAGATGGCGTAGGCGGGGCTCTCGGGCAGCGCCCGGCGGGGCGGGCCGGCGGCCGGGCGGCGGGCCAGGTCGGCGCGCACGTCCGGGTCGTCCAGCAGCAGCCGGGGCACGCCGGTCGCGGCCGTGGCCTGCCGGGTGGTCACCAGCGCCACCGGCCGGGCGTCGTCCAGCAGGTGCCGGAGGCGGTCGGCGGGCAGGGCGGGGTCGGCGGGCAGATAGGCGGCGCCGGTCTTGAGGACGGCGAGGACGGCCACGACGAGGTCGGTGGAGCGGGGCAGCGCGAGGGCGACGAACGTCTCGGGTCCGGCGCCGAGTTCGGCGAGCCGGTGCGCGAGCCGTCCGGAGCGCGCGTCCAGGGTGGCGTAGTCGAGCCGTTCGCCGCCGCAGGTGACGGCCTCGGCGCCCGGGGTGCGGGCGGCCTGGGCGGCGAACAGGGCGTCCAGGGTGGCGGCGGGCCGGCCCTCCTCGGTGCCGTTCCAGTCCGTCAGCATCCGGCGCCGCTCCTCGGCGGTCGTCCAGGCGAGGGCGTGCGGCGGCCGGTCCGGGTCGTCGGCCAGCTCGGTGAGCAGCAGGCACAGCCGGTCGGCGAGGGAGCGTACGGTCGGGGCGTCGAACAGCTCGGGGTCGTAGGCGAGGTCGAAGCCGAACCGCTCGCCCTGGTAGGCGCGCAGCACCAGCGGGTAGTTGGTGGCGTCGCGGGAGGAGACGTCGGCCAGCCGGATGCCGGTGGTGGCCGAACGTGCCTCGTCGAAGGGGTAGTTCTCGAAGGCGACCATGCTGTCGAACAGCGGGCTGCCCGCGGGTACGTCGCTGAGCGCGGTCAGCTCGGCGAGGGACACGTCGGCGAACCGCCGGGCCTCGGCCTGCTCCTCCTGGAGCCGCCGCAGCCAGTCGGCGGCCGTGCGGTCGCCGTCCACGCGGACGCGGGTGGGCAGGGTGTTGATGAACATGCCCACCATCGACTCGGCGCCGGGCAGGTCGTCGGGGCGGCCGGAGACGGTGGTGCCGAACAGCACGTCCGGCTCGCCGGCGTAGCGGGACAGCAGCAGCGCCCAGGCGCCCTGCACCACGGTGCCGAGGGTGAGCCCGGCGCTCCGGGCGGTGCGGGCGAGCCGCGCGGAGACCTCAGGGGACAGCCCGGCCGTGTGCACGCCGGCCGAGCGGGTCTCGTGGCCCGGGCGGCGGACGCGGTCGGCGGGCAGCGGGGTGGGCGTGGCGAACCCGGTGAGGACGGCCCGCCAGTGCTCGCGCGCGGCCGAGGAGTCCCGGCCGGCCAGCCAGTGCACGTAGTCGCCGAAGGGGCGGCGCGCCGGGGGCCGGGGCGGGGTGCCGGTGGTGAGCGCGGCGTACTCCTCGAAGACGTCGGTGAGCACCTGGGCGAGGCTCCAGCCGTCCAGGATCAGGTGGTGGGAGGTCCACAGCAGGTGCAGCCGGGCGTCGGGCAGCCGGACGAGGGTGAGCCGCATCAGCGGTGCCGTGCCGAGGTCCAGGCCGCGCGCGAGGTCGTCGGCGCGCAGCCGCTCCAGCCGGGCGGCCCGCTCCCCCGCGTCCAGCTCCCGCCAGTCCGCCTGCTCCACGGGCACGGTGACGTGCCGGTGGACGACCTGGAGCGGCACCGGTACGCCCTCCCACACCACGCGGGTGCGCAGGGCCGGGGTGCGGTCGGTCACCCGCTGCCAGGCCAGGGCGAGGGCGTCGGGGTCCGTGACGCCCTCCAGCAGGAGGGCGGCCTGGTCCACGTACACGTCGTCCGGGCCGCCGACCAGCCGGTGGAAGAGCATGCCCTCCTGGAGCGGGGTGAGCGGCAGCAGGTCCTCCACGTCCCGGCCGTCGCCGGCCAGGCGGTCCACTCCCGCCTGGTCCAGGCGGGCCAGCGGGAAGTCGGAGGGGGTACGGCCGCCCGCGCCGGGTGCGGCGCAGTGTTCGGCGATGGCGGCGAGCGCGGTCACCATGCCGTCGGCCAGCCGCCGTACGGTGCCGGCGTGGTGCACCTGGTCGCTGTAGTGCCAGGTGATCTCCAGTTCGCCGTCGGCGACGAGGGCGGACACGTCCAGGAGGTGGTCCAGGGGCGCGCCGGGGTCCATGTCGGTGCCGGGCACGTCGGCGACGGGCGTGAAGTCCCCTCCGGCGGACGCCTCCCACTGGCCGTGGTAGGTGAAGCACACCTGGGGCAGCGGGAGTCCGCCGAGCGCCCGCGCGTCGGGCAGGGGCGAGCCGAGGTGGCCGAGGGCCTGGTAGCCGAGGCCCCGGCGGGGCACCGCCCGCAGGCGTTCCTTGACGGCCTTGAGGGTGGTCCCCCAGTCGTCCGGGCCGGCCGGGGCGAGGGTGACGGGGTACTGGGTGGTGAACCAGCCGACCGTGCGGGACAGGTCGGCGCCCTCGGCCAGGTCCTCCTCGCGGCCGTGGCCCTCCAGGGCGACGGTCACCCGGTCGGCGCCCGTCCAGTCGGCCAGCACCCGGCCCAGCGCGCTCAGCAGCACGTCGTTGACCTGGGTGCGGTAGACGCCCGGCACCCTGCGCAGCAGGGCCTCGGTGGTGGCCCGGTCCACCCGGGTGCGGACCGTGCGCACGGATCCGGCGAGCGGGGTGCCGGGCAGGTCGACGGGGAGCGGGGTGCGCGGTTCGGCGGTCTCCCGCGTCCAGTGGGGCAGGTCGTCGTCCAGGCCGCCGGCCCGGACCCGTTCGGCGAGGTCGCGCGCCCAGGCGGTGAACGGGGTGTGTTCGGGCTCCAGTCGCGGTTCCCTGCCCAGCGCGGCCTGCCGGTAGGCCGTCTCCAGGTCGGCGAGCAGGATCCGCCAGGAGACGCTGTCGACGGCCAGGTGGTGTGCCGCCAGGAAGAGTCGCGGGCGGTCCGGGCCGGTGAGCAGGGCGGCGCGCAGCAGGGTGCCGGTGGCCGGGTCCAGGGCGGCGCGGGCGGCGCGGGCCGCCTCGGCGGGCGGGGTGCCGGGGGCGCAGCGGGTCAGCAGTCCGCCGGCCGGGCCGGTGCCGGGGTGCTGCCGCCAGGTGTCCCCGGTGCGGGTGAAGCGGGTGCGCAGGGCGGGGTGGCGGGCCACCACGGCGTCCAGCGCCCGTTCCAGTGCCTCCGCGTCGAGGTCGTGGGGCAGGTCGAGCAGCATCGACATGGCGAAGTGGCGCAGCGGCCCGTGGGTGGCGAAGAACCACTCCTGGACGGGGGTGAGCGGGGCGGGCCCGTCCTCGTGCGGGCGCCGGGGCGCGGGCACGGCGGCGGTGCGGCGGGTCGCGGCGGCGGCCAGGCCGGCGACCGTCTGGTGCCGGAAGACGTCCTGGGAACCGATGCCGAGGCCGGCGGCGCGGGCCCGGGAGACGGCCTGGATGCCGAGGATGGAGTCGCCGCCCAGCTCGAAGAAGTTGTCGGTGACGCCCACCCGGTCCACCCCGAGCACCTCGGCCCAGATGCCGGCGAGCGTCTCCTCCTCCGGGGTGCGGGGCGCGGTGAACTCCCTCTCCCGCACCGGGTTCTCGGGGGCGGGGAGGGCACGGCGGTCGAGTTTGCCGCTGGTGGTCAGGGGCAGCGAGTCCAGCGGGGTGAAGGAGGACGGCACCAGCGCCTCGGGCAGCACCCGCAGCAGGGCCGCCCGCAGGTCGGCGGGGGCGGGGCGGGGCGCGCCGGGCGCCGGGACGACGTAGGCGGCCAGACGGGTGTGGCCGTGCGGGTCGCGCACGGCGACGACCGCGGCGCCGGCGATGCCGTCCAGCGCGAGCAGGGCGGCCTCGATCTCGCCGGGTTCGATGCGGTGGCCGCGCACCTTGACCTGGTCGTCGGCGCGCCCCAGGTAGTCGAGGCGGCCGTCGGCGGTCCAGCGGGCCAGGTCGCCGGTGCGGTACATCCGCTCCCCCGGCGCCCCGAACGGGTCGGGGAGGAAGCGGGCCGCGGTCAGGCCCGGCCGGCCGGTGTAGCCCCGGGCGAGCTGCGGGCCCGCGAGGTACAGCTCGCCGCCCACGCCGGGCGGCACCGGCCGGAGCCGGGCGTCCAGCACATAGGCCCGCAGGCCGGGCAGGGGGCGGCCCACCAGCGGGCGGTCGCGGTCGTCGATCCGGCAGGACAGCGCGTCGACCGTGCACTCGGTGGGGCCGTAGAAGTTGTGCGCCGTCACGTCCGGGTGGGCGGCCAGCTCCCGCCACAGCGCGGGCCCGACGGGCTCGCCGCCGAGCATGAGGACGCGGGGGCGGTGCCGGGGGTCGGTGAGCAGTCCGGCGGGCAGCAGCTGGCGCAGGTAGGAGGGGGTGACGTCGAGGAAGTCGATCCGGTGCTCGACCACGTACTCCACCAGCGCGGCCGGGTCCATCCGGGTGACCTCGTCGACCAGGTGCAGCGGGTGGCCGTCGGCCAGCAGCAGCACGCCTTCGAGGGAGGTGTCGAAGGAGAAGGACGCGGTGAGCGCGACCCGCAGCGGGCCGCCGCCCGCCTCGGCGACGAAGCCGGACCGGTGCGCGGCGAGCAGGTGGGCCGCCGCGCGGTGCGGCACGGCGACGCCCTTGGGGCGGCCGGTGGAGCCGGAGGTGTGGATGACGTACGCGGTGTGCTCCGCGTCCAGCGGGGCGCGCCGGTCGGCGTCGGTGGGGTCGGTGTCGGGGGCGGTCGCGGGTACGGCGCCGAGGGCGGCCTCGTCCAGGACCAGGGCCGGGCGGGCGTCGTCCAGCAGGTACCGGACGCGCTCCTCGGGCAGCGCCGGGTCCAGCGGCAGATAGCCGGCGCCCGCCTTCCACACGGCGAGGATCGCGGTGATCATGTCGGCGGTGCGCGGCAGCCGCAGCGCGACCAGCCGCTCGGGGCCGGCGCCGAGCGCGATGAGGTGGTGGGCGAGCCGGTTGGCGCGGGCGTTGAGGGTGGCGTAGTCCAGCCGTTCGCCGCCCGCGACGAGCGCGAGGGCGCCGGGGGTACGGGCCGCGCGGCGCTGGAAGATCTCCGGGTGGGTGGCGTCGGGCAGGGGCTGGAGCGGGCCGGCGCTCCAGTCGCGCAGGATGTGCCGTGTCTCGTCCCGCGAGAGCAGCGGCAGGCTGTCCAGCGGGCGGTCCGGCGCCTCGGCCGCGCCCTGGAGCAGGCGCAGCAGTTGTCCGGCCAGCCGCTCGGCGGTGCCGGCGTCGAACAGGTCGGTGCGGTACTCCAGCAGCCCGGTCAGGCCCGCGCCGTCCGGCACGAACTCGATGCTCAGGTCGAAGGTGGCCGCCCGCCGGGGCACGGCGACCGGGGTGGCGGCGAGCCCGCGCGGGGCGGTGGCGGCGGGCGGGGCGGGGTGCAGCAGCACCATCACGTCGAACAGCGGGTTGCGGCCCGCCTCGCGGGGCGCGCCCACCGTCTCCACGATCCGCTCGAACGGCGTGTCGCCGTGGGCGAAGGCGTCGCCCACCGTGTCGGCGGCCTTCGCGAGCAGATCGCGGAAGGACGCGGAGGCGTCCACCGGGGTGCGCAGCACGACGGTGTTCACGAAGAACCCGACGGTCCGTTCGAGGTCGGTGCGGGGCCGGCCGGGGGTGAGGGAGCCGACGGCGATGTCGTCCTGCCCGGACCAGCGGGCCAGCAGCGCCTGGACGGCGGCGACCAGGGCGGTGTGCAGGGTGCTGTGCCGCTCGGCCGCGAGGTCGCGCAGGCGGGCGGTCAGGGGGGCCGGGACGGTGAAGGCGTGGACGGCGCCCTCGCCCGCCTCCTCGCCGCGCCGGGGCCGGTCCAGGGGCAGTTCGGGTGCCACCGTCCCGGCCAGCCTGGCCTTCCAGTGGGCGAGTTCGCGGTCGAGGCGGGGGCCGGAGAGCTGGGCGCGCTGCCACACCGCGAAGTCCGGGTACTGCGTCGGCACCGGGGGCAGCCGGGGGGCGGTGCCGCGCGCCAGGGCGTCGTAGGCGGCGCACAGTTCGTCCAGGACCACGCCCATCGACCAGCCGTCGGTGACGATGTGATGGGCCGTCAGCAGCAGCACGTGCGCGGCCGGTGACTCGCGCAGCAGCAGGGCGCGCAGCAGCGGGCCGTGCCGCAGGTCGAAGGGGCGGGAGTACTCGGCCAGCAGGTCCGCGTCCAGGTCGCTCGTGTCCCGGACCGGCAGCGTGACCGGGGCCGCCGGGTGGACGCGCTGCGCCGGACGGCCGTCGGTCTCCTCGAAGGTGGTGCGCAGGGCGTCGTGCCGGGCGACGACGGCGGCGAGGGCCGCGCGCAGCGCCTCGTGGTCCAGCGCGCCGGTGAAGCGGACCGCGACCGCGCTGTTGTAGCGGGCGTCGCCGGGCCGCAGCCGGTCCAGGAACCACAGGCGCTGCTGCGCGAACGACAGCGGCAGCGGCCGGTCGCGGTCGGCGCGCGGGATGCCCGGCCGGGCGGCCGGCGCGGTGCCGCCGGCGGCCCGGCCGGCGAGGCGCCGCCGCAGCGCCTCCCGCATCTCCTCGGGCAGTGCCTCGGCACGGTTTCGCCGGGAGGAACCGGAGGAAGCGGCGGGCCGGGCCGGGCGGGCGGCGCCGGAGGAGGAGTCGGTGGGGCCAGAGGAGCCGGAGGAGGGGGAAGGGGTCGAAGACGTCATGGTCGTCGGATCCTCACCGTTCGTCGTGGTCGGGGCCGCCGTACGCGGCGTCTTCGTGGCTGGGCCCGCCGTGTGCGGGGTCTTCCTCGCTGTGCCCGCCGTACGCGGGGTCCTCGTCGGGATCGCCGTACGCGGCCCCTTCCTCGGGATCGCCGTACGCGGCCGCCTCGAGTTCGCTCAGCACCTGCTCCTCCACGAGTTCCGCGAGGGCGGCGATGGTGCGGGAGGCCAGGACGTCGCGGGGGGTCAGCGTGACGCCGAACGCGTCGTTGGCGCGGGAGGCGATGAGCAGGGCGCGCAGGGAGTCGCCGCCGAGGAGGAAGTAGTCGTCCTCGGCGCCCGCGGGCGTCTGGAGGGTCTCCTCCCAGATGGCGGCCAGCGCCTCCTCGGTGGGGGTGCGGGGCGCCACGTACTCCGCCGCCTCCCGTTCCTCGGCCGGGGCCGGGGCGGGCAGGGCGGCCCGGTCGGTCTTGCCGTTCTCGGTGAGCGGGAAGCGGTCCAGCACCACGAACGCCGACGGCACCATGTATGCGGGCAGCGAGCGGGCGGCCAGCTCGCGCAGGCGGGCGGCGGTGGGCGGCTGGGCGCCGGGGGCCGCGAGCAGGTGGGCGACCAGGCGCGGCAGGCCCGGTTCGTCCTCGCGTACGGTCACCACCGCGTCCAGCACGCCCGGGTCGCGGGTGAGGACCGCCTCGACCTCGCCCGCCTCGATGCGGTGGCCGCGCAGCTTGAGCTGGTGGTCGGTGCGGCCCAGGTAGTGCAGCTCGCCCGCGCCGTCGCGGCGCACCAGGTCGCCGGTGCGGTACATGCGGGTGCCGGGCGGCCCGAACGGGTCGGCGCGGAACCGGGCGGCGGTCAGCCCGGGCCGGCCGAGGTAGCCGCGGGCCAGCGCCGGTCCGGTCAGCCACAGTTCGCCGGGGACGCCGTCGGGGACCGGCCGCAGCCGGGCGTCGAGGACGTAGGCGCCGGTGGCGGGCAGCGGGCGGCCGATGGGCGGCGCGGTGCCGTCCGGCTCCAGCGGGGCGGACCAGGTGGCGACGACGGTGGCCTCGGTGGGGCCGTAGGAGTTGACCATGCGGTGGTGCGGGGCCCAGCGGGCGACGAGTTCGGCTCCGCACGCGTCGGCGCCCACGATCAGGGTCTTCAGGTCCGGCAGGGTGCCGGGGGTGTCGGCGGGCAGGGTGGCGAGGGCGGCCGGCGGCAGCAGGGTGTGCGTGACGCGCTCGGCGCGCAGCACGCCGGCCAGTTCGGCGCCGAGCAGCGGGCCGGGCCGGGGGACGACGAGCCGGGCGCCGTGCGGCAGGGACATGCACAGCTCCAGCACGGAGGCGTCGAAGCTGGGCGTGGCGAAGGCCAGCACCCGGTCGCCGGGGGCGACCCGGTAGTGGGCGGCCTCCGCCGCGCTGAACGCGGCGATGCCCCGGTGGGTGACGACGACGCCCTTGGGGGTGCCGGTGGAGCCGGAGGTGTAGATGACGTAGGCCGGGTCGTCCAGGTCGAGCGGGCGGGTCCGGTCGGCGTCGGTGGGCCGGTGTCCCGGGGTGCCGTCCGGGGGCGCGGTGAGCAGGGCGGCGATCTCCTTGGCGTCCAGGGTGAGGGCGGGGGCGGCGTCGCGCAGCATCAGGGCGATCCGCTCCTCGGGGTAGGCGGGGTCCACCGGCAGGAACGCGGCGCCGGTCTTCGCCACGGCGAGCTGGGCCAGCACCATGTCCGCCGAGCGGGGCAGCAGCAGCGCGACGAGGTCGCCGGGTCCGGCGCCCCGGGCGATGAGCCGGTGCGCCAGCCGGTTGGCCCGTGCCTCGGCCTCGGCGAAGGTGAGCAGGGTGCCGGGTGCCTGGAGGGCGGGGTCGGCGGGCCGGCGGTCGACGGCGGCCTCGACGAGGGCGGGCAGGGTGGTGGCCGCGACCGGTGCGGACGCGGGCCGGGACGGGCCGCGCAGCAGCCGTTCCCGGTGGGCGGGCGGGAGCACGTCGAGGTCGTCGAGGCGGGCGGTGCCGTCCGTGGCGGCCAGCGCGTGCAGGGTGTGCAGCAGCTGGCCGGCCATCGAGTCGGCGGTGGCCTGCTCGAAGTACCGCGGGTCGTAGCCGAGTTCGACGGTGAGCCGGTCGCCGGGCGAGACGACCACGGTGATCGGGTAGTTGGTGGCCTCCCGGGCGTCCAGGTCGCGCAGTGCGAGCCCGTGCGCGCCCGCGGTGGCGTCGCCGACCGGGTAGTTCTCGAAGACCACCAGGCTGTCGAACAGGGAGGTCGCGGGCGGGAGTCCGGTGTAGGCGTGCAGCTGGGACAGGGGCAGGTGGTCGTGGCGGCGGTCCTCGGCCCGCGCCTCCTGGAAGGCGCGCAGCCAGGTGTCGCAGCGGGCGGCGCCGTCCACCTCGGTGCGGGCGGGCAGCGTGGTGATGAACAGGCCGGTGATGGTGTCGGCGCCGGGCAGTCCGGCGGGCCGTCCGGAGACGGTGGTGCCGAAGCAGACCTCCCGCTGCCCGCTCCACCGGGCCAGCAGGAGCGCCCAGGCGCCCTGCACCAGGGTGTTGAGGGTGAGGCGGTGGCGGCGGGCGAACTCCGTCAGGCTCCGGGACCGTCCGGGATCGAGCCGCCGGGACAGCCAGGTGCCGGAGCGGGCGGTGGTGCCGGGGGCGGGCCGCCGGTCGTACGGCAGCGGGGTCGGGGCGCCGAGGCCGGCCAGGGCGCCGCGCCAGTGGTCCTCGGCGGCGGCGGTGTCGCGGGCGGCGAGCCAGGCGGCGTAGTCCGCGAACGGCCTGCGCCCGGGCAGCGGGGGCCGCTCGCCCCGGGTGAGGGCGGCGTGCGCGGCCATGACGTCGGACAGGACGTGGAAGACGCTCCAGCCGTCCAGCAGGACGTGGTGGAAGGTCCACACCACCCGGACCGCGTCCGGGCCGAGGCGGACCAGGGCGAGCCGCAGCAGCGGGGCCCGGTCCAGGGCGAGGCCCCGGGCCCGCTCGTCGGCGAGCAGCCGCTCCAGCTCCGCCGCGTGCCGCGCGGCCGGCAGGGCGCTCCAGTCGTGCCCGGTGACCGGCAGGGTCACGTGCCGGTGGACGATCTGGAGCGGCACCGGTACGCCGTGCAGGGCGATCGAGGTGCGCAGCACGGGGGTGTCGTCGACCACGTGCTGCCAGGCGGCGGCCAGGGTCGCGACGTCCTGGGCGCCGTCGGCCACGAAGGTGATCTGCTCGACGTACAGGCCGTGTCCGGCCTCGTCCAGGCCGTGCATCACCATGCCTGCCTGGGTGGGGGTGAGCGGGTAGACGTCCTCGACGTCCGCCCCGTCGCCGACGAGCCGGTCCACGGCCGCCTGGTCCAGCGGTGCGAGCGGGAAGTCGGAGGGGGTGCGGCCGCCCGCGCCGGGTTCGGCGCAGTGCCGGACGATCGCGCGGAGTTCGTCGGTCAGCTCGGCCGCCAGCCGGACCACGGTCTCCCGCCGGTGCAGCCCGTTCGAGTACGACCAGGTGAACTCCAGCCGGTCGTCGGTGACCTGGCCGAGGACGTCGAGGAGGTGCGGCCGCTGCGCCGAGCGGTCCATGCCGCCGGTGAGGCCGCCGTGCGGTGCGTGCAGCAGGCCGCCCGGGGCGGGTGCCGCGTCCGGCCGGCCCAGGTAGTTGAAGCAGACCGGCGGCAGGGCGGGCAGAGCGGGGCCGGCGGTGGGGTGCAGGTGGCGCAGGGCGCCGTAGCCGAGTCCGCCGTGCGGTACGGCCCGCAGGGTCTCCTTGACCGACTTCAGCACGGCGCCGGTGCCGGCGTCCCGGGGCACGTCCAGGGCGACCGGGTACATCGCGGTGAACCAGCCGGTGGTCCGGGCGAGGTCGGTGTCCCCGAACAGGTCCTCGCGGCCGTGGCCCTCCAGGGTGACCGCCACCCGGTCCCGGCCGGTCCAGCGGGCCAGGACCCGGCCGAGCGCGGTGAGCAGCACGTCGTTGACGCGGGTGCGGTACGCCTCCGGCACGTCCTGGAGCAGCCGGCGGGTCTCCTCGGCGTCGAGGCCGGCGGTCACGGTGTCCTCGTCGGCGACGGTGTTCGCGCCGCCGGGACGGTCGACGGGCACCTCGGTGCCGGTGTCCAGCCCCTGCCAGTACGGGAGTTCGCCGTCGAAGCCGCCCGCCCCGGTGTGCGCGGCGAGCCGCCGCGCCCAGTCGCGGAAGGAGGTGCTCTTCGGGGCGAGGGCGGGACGTCCGCCGTCCCGCAGGGCGCGGTAGGCCGTGTCCAGGTCCTCCAGGAGCAGCCGCCAGGACACGGCGTCCACGACGAGGTGGTGGGCGGACAGCAGCAGCACCGGGCGGGCCCCGCCGGCGGGGCGGCACAGCGCGGCCCGCAGCAGCGGCCCGCGGGCCAGGTCGAAGCCGGCGCCGAGGGCACCGGCCACCGTGTCCGGGTCCGCGCCGTGGTGCACCTCCAGGTGCGCCTCCCGGTCGCCGGGGGCGGTGCCGTACTGCCGCCACTTCCCTTCCGGGGTGCGCTCGTAGCGCATGCGGAGCGCGTCGTGGTGTTCCAGTACGGCGGTCAGGGCGGCCCGCAGCAGTGTCTCCTCGGGGTCCGCGGCCAGCTCGTGGGCGACCGTCTGGCTGAAGTGGGCCGCGTCGCCGGTGAGGGTGGACAGCAGCCAGTGCTGGACGGGGGTGAGCGGGGTGTCGCCGGTCACCGGGCCCTGCTCGGCGGTGACGGCCGAGGCCGGCAGCCGTTCGGCCGCGGCGGCCAGCTCGGCCAGGGTCTGGTGGGTGAACAGGTGCCGGGGGGTCAGCGCGAGACCGGCCCGGCGGGCGGCGGAGACGATCCGGATGCCGAGGACGGAGTCGCCGCCGAGCGTGAAGTAGTTGTCGTCCGCGCCGACCTCGGGCACGCCCAGCACCTCGGTCCAGATCGCGGCGAGGGTCCGCTCGGCCTCGGTGCGCGGCGGCCGGCCGGCCGTCCCGGCGGCCGGCGCTCCCCACGCGGGCACGGGCAGCGCCCGCCGGTCGAGCTTGCCGGTGGCCCCCAGCGGCAGCCGCTCCAGCGGTACGACGAGCGCGGGGACGAGGTGGTCGGGCAGGCTCCGGGCGAGGAAGGCACGCAGTTCGGCGGGGTCGGGCAGGCCGCCCGGGTCCGGCGAAGTGGTCGTCCCCGGTGTTCCGGGGCCGTCCGCCGGGGCCGGCGTGCGAGGCACCGCGTATCCCACTAGGCGGCGGTGGCCGTCGTGTTCGAGGACGCGGGCCGCCGCCGCGGCCACGGCCGGGTGGCGGGCCAGGGCGGCCTCGACCTCGCCGAGTTCGATGCGGAAGCCGCGCACCTTCACCTGGTCGTCGCCGCGGCCGAGGTAGACGAGGTCGCCGTCGGCCGTCCAGCGGACCAGGTCGCCGGTGCGGTACATGCGGCCGCCCGGCGGACCGAACGGGTCGGGCAGGAAGCGGGCGGCGGTCAGGCCCGGGCGGCCGAGGTAGCCGCGGGCGACACCGGTCCCGGCGAGGAACAGCTCGCCGGGCACACCGGCCGGCACCGGCCGCATCCGCTCGTCCAGGACGAGGGCGCGGGTGCCGCCGATCGGCCGGCCGATCGGCGGGTCGCGGTCGGGGTCGGCCGGGTCGCAGGTGAAGGCGGTGGCGTAGACGGTGGCCTCGGTGGGGCCGTAGATGTTGCGCACCTCGCTGCCCGGGACGGCGTCGCGGACCCGGCGTACGGTCCGGGCGGGCAGCCCCTCCCCCGCGAGGACGACGGTGTCGGCGGTGATCCGTACGGCGTCCTCGGCGAGCAGCCGGTCCAGCGCCGAGGGCACCGCGCTGAGCAGTCCGGCCCGCCAGGGCCCGGGGCGCTCGGCGAGGGCCAGCAGGTCGCGGACGATCTCCACGCAGCCGCCGGACAGCAGCGGCGCGAAGATCTCGAAGACCGACACGTCGAAGTTGAGCGAGGTGGAGGCCACCACGTGGTGCAGTCCCCGGCCGGCGAACTCGGCCGCCGCCCAGTCGGCGAGGGCGAGGACGGAGGCGTGGCTGACGACGACGCCCTTGGGGCGGCCGGTGGAGCCGGAGGTGTGGATGACGTAGGCCGGGTGGCCGGGCAGCAGGGTGCCGTGCCGTTCGTCGTCGCCGACCGGGGTGTCCGGCGCGCCGGGGTCCGCGTCCTCCAACAGGATCCGGGTGAAGGGTCCTTCGGGCAGCCGGCCGGCGGTCCCGGCGGCGGTGATCACGGCGTCGGGCCGTACGTCCTCGAAGAGGAACGCGACCCGCTCGGCCGGGTACTGGGGGTCGACGGGCAGGTAGCCGGCGCCGCTCTTGAGCACCGCGAGGAGGGCCGTGACCAGGTCGGCGGTGCGGGGCAGGCAGAGCGCGACGAAGCGTTCGGGGCCGGCGCCGGCGGCGATGAGCCGCCGGGCCAGCCGGCTGGAGCGGGCGTCGAGTTCGCGGTAGGTGAGCAGGTGGTCGCCGTGCCGGACGGCCGGGGCGCCGGGGGTGCGTTCGGCCTGCCGCCGGAACGCGTCGGGCAGGGTGCCCCGGGGTGCCTCGGCGGTCCGCCCGCCGAACCGGGCCACCAGCGCCCGCTCCTCGGCCGGGTCCAGCAGCGGCAGTTCGGCCAGGCGGCGGTCGAGGCCGGCGGCCATGCCGGTCAGCAGGGCGCGCAGGGACTCGCCGAGCGCGGTGACCGTCGTGGCGTCGAAGGCGGCGGGGTCGTAGTCCAGGTTCACGGTGAGGGTGTCGCCCGGCGCGACGACCACGCTGAGCGGGTAGTTGGTGGGCTCCAGGTCCCGTTCCTGCTCCATGGCGAGGCCGTGCCGGGCGAGCGCGCCCGCGTCGAAGGGGTAGTTCTCGAACACCACGAGGGAGTCGAACAGCGCGGTCCCGCCCGGCACTTCGCTCCAGGACTGCACCTGGGCCAGCGAGACGAAGTCGTGGCGGCGGGCCTCGGACTGGGCGGCCTGGAGCTCCTCCAGCCATTCGGGCAGCCGGCGGGATCCGTCGACGCGGACCCGGGTGGGCAGGGTGTTGATGAACAGGCCCACCATCGAGGTGACGCCGGGCAGTTCGGCGGGCCGGCCGGAGACGGTGGTGCCGAACACCACGTCGGTGCCGCCGCCGTAGCGGGACAGCAGCAGCGCCCACGCGCCCTGCAGCACGGTGTTGAGGGTGAGCCCGGCGCGCTGGGCCGTCTCCCGCAGCCGCGCGGAGACGTCCGGGCCGAGGGTCATGCGCACGGAGCCGGAGGAGGAGGCGCGGTGGGCCCCGTCGGGGCGCCGGTCGCGGGGCAGCCCGGTGGGGGCCTGGAAGCCGGCCAGGGTGGTGCGCCAGTACCGCTCGGCGCGGCCGGTGTCGCGCCCGGCGAGCCAGCGCAGGTAGTCGGCGAAGGGCCTGCGTTCGGGGGTGTGCGGGCGGCGCCCGGAGACGAGGGCGGCGTACCGCTCGCAGACCTCGTCGAAGACCTGGGCGGCGCTCCAGCCGTCGAGCAGGACGTGGTGGAAGGTCCACACCAGGCGGACCCGGTCCGGGGACAGCCGGATCAGGGCGAGCCGCATCAGGGGCGCGGCGCCGAGGTCGATGCCCCGCTCGCGGTCCTCGGCGAGCAGCCGGTCCAGTTCGCGTGCGCGGCGCTCCCCGGGCCAGGCGGACCAGTCGTGGTGGGTGACGGGCACGGTGGCCCGATGCCGGACGACCTGGAGCGGTTCGGGGGTCTCCTGCCAGACCAGGCGGGTGCGCAGCACCGGGTTGGCGTCGGCGGTGTGCTGCCAGGCCGCGGCGAGCGCGTGCGGGTCGGTGACGCCGGCCAGCACGAGCTGGACCTGGTTGACGTAGGTGCGGCCGGCCGGTTCGAGCAGGCTGTGGAAGAGCATGCCCTCCTGCATCGGCGTGAGCGGGTAGACGTCCTGGACGTCCCGGCCGTCGCCGGCGACGCGGTCCACGGCGGTCTGGTCGAGCCGGGCCAGCGGGAAGTCCGACGGGGTACGGCCGCCCGCGCCGGGGCGGGCGCAGTGGGCGACGATGTCACCGAGCGCGGTCAGCATGCCCTCGGCGAGGGCGGTGACGGTCTCCTCGCGGTGCCGTCCGCTGCCGTAGTACCAGGTGATCTCCAGCCGGTCGTCCTCCACGCGGGCGACGACGTCCAGCAGGTGCGGCCGTTCGGCGTCCGGCGCCTCCGCGCCGCCCAGGCCGCCGGGCACCGCCCGGACCAGGGCGGCGTCCTCGGCGGACCAGTCGAAGCGGCCCAGGTAGTTGAAGCTGATGCCGGGTTCGGGGGCGTCGGTGAGGCGTGGGTCGCCGAGGAGGTGGCGCAGCACGCCGTAGCCGAGCCCCCGGCCGGGCACGGCCCGCAGCTGTTCCTTGACCGCCTTCAGGGCGGTGCCCCAGTCCCCCGCCGGAACGGTCAGGGCGACCGGGTACAGGGCGGTGAACCAGCCGACCGTGCGGGACAGGTCGACGTCCTCGGCCGACCGGTCCTCGCGGCCGTGTCCCTCCAGGCCGACGGCGACGGTGGCGCGTCCGGTCCAGTCGGCGAGGACCCGGCCCAGCGCGGTGAGCAGGACGTCGTCCACGCCGGTGCGGTAGACGCCGGGCACGCGGCGCAGCAGGGCGTCGGTGCGCTCGCGGTCGAGCCGTACGGTCACCTCCCGGACATCGGCCGTGGTGTTGCCGCCCGTGCCGTCCACGGGCAGCGGGTCGGCCGAGACCCGGGCGGTGCGCTCCCAGTGGGCGAGCTGGCCGCCGACGTCGAGGCCGCGCAGTCGGCGGACCCACTCGGCCGCGGAGGTGGTGCGGGCGGGCAGCCGTACGGGCTCTCCGGCGGCGGCCTGCCGGTAGGCGGTCTCCAGGTCCTCCAGCAGGATCCGCCAGGAGACGCCGTCGACCACCAGGTGGTGGGCGACGAGCAGCAGCCGGGCGGGCCGGCCGTCGTCGGCGGTGAACAGGCGGGCGAGGAACAGCGGACCGTTCCCGAGGTCGAGTCGGGCGTGGGTCGCCGCCGTGACGGCTTCCTCCTCCCGCCGGTCGTGGCGTCCGAGCAGTTCGGGGACCGGGCCGTCGTGGGCGGCGATGTCCTGCTGCCAGGCGCCGTCGCCGGCGCGGCGGAACCGGGCGCGCAGGGCGTCGTGGTGGGTCCACAGGGCGGTGAGGGCGCGGCGCAGGGCGTCCTCGTCCACCGGTCCGGGCGTCTCCACGACGACGGACTGGTTGAAGAAGGCGGGGTGCGCGGGTGCCGCGTCCAGGAACCAGTGCTGGATCGGGGTGAGGCCGGCCGGTCCGGCGACCGGTGCGGTGCCGGCGACGGCGGGTGCCGCGCCGCCGCCGGCGGTGGCCAGTTCGGCCACCGTGGGGTGCCGGAACAGGTCGCGGGGGGTGAGGGCGAGTCCGGCGGCGCGGGCCCGGGAGACCACCTGGATGCTGAGGATGGAGTCGCCGCCGAGCATGAAGAAGTTGTCGTCGACGCCGACGCGTTCGACGCCGAGCAGCTCGGCCCAGATCCCGGCGAGGATCCGCTCGGTGCCGGTGCGCGGCTCGCGGTGGGTCCGCTCGCCGCCCGCCGACCAGTCGGGGGCGGGCAGCCGCCGCCGGTCGACCTTGCCGTTGGCCGTCAGCGGCAGCCCGGGGACGGTGACGAACGCGGCGGGCAGCATGTAGTCGGGCAGTCCGGCCGCCAGGTGGGCCCGCAGATCGGCGGCGGAGGGCACCTCGGCGCCTTCGGCCGGTACGAGGTGGGCGGCGAGCCGCTTGCGTCCGGCGTCCTCGTACAGGGAGACGACGGCCTCGGCGACGGCGGGGTGGGCGGTGAGCCGGGCCTCGATCTCGGCGGGTTCGACGCGGAAGCCGCGGATCTTGATCTGGTCGTCGGCGCGGCCGACGAAGTGCAGTTCGCCGTCGGCGCTCCAGCGCACCAGGTCGCCGGTGCGGTACATCCGGGTGCCGGGCGGGCCGTAGGGGTCGGCGACGTAGCGGGCGGCGGTCGCGCCCGGTCGGCCCGCGTAGCCCCGGGCCAGGCCCGCGCCCGCGATGTACAGCTCGCCGGGGATGCCGGGCGGCTGGGGCTGGAGGGCGGGGTCCAGGACGTAGACGCGGGTGTTGTCCAGGGGGCGGCCGATGGGCAGGACGGCGGGCAGCGGGTCGCCGGAGCGGAAGACGCGGCGGGTGGCGAAGGTGGTGGTCTCGGTGGGGCCGTAGCCGTCCACGACGGTCAGGCCGGGGCAGGCGTCCAGGACCCGGCGGACCACCGCGCCGGGCACGGCCTCGCCGCCCGTCCACACCTCGCGGGCGCCGCGCAGGCAGCCGGGGTCCTCCTGGGCCAGCAGCCGGAACAGGCCGGCGGTCAGCCACAGGCAGCGCACGCCCCGCTCGGTGACGGCGCGGCGGACCTGGGCGGCGTCGAGTCCGGTGGGCGGGGCGAGGACGGCCGTGCCGCCGCGCAGCAGCGGCACCCACACCTCGTAGGTGGCGGCGTCGAAGGCGTGCGGCGAGTGCACCAGGACCCGGTCGTGCCCGGCGAAGGCGCGGTCCAGGGCGAGCGCGACGACGTCCCGCTGGCGCACCGCGACGCCCTTGGGGGTGCCGGTGGAGCCCGAGGTGAACATCAGGTACTGGACGTTGTCGGGGTGGACGGCGGACACCGGCGCGCCGTGCGCGACGGAGGTGTCGTCGACCCGCAGGACGCCGTCTGCGGGCAGCAGCTCCCGGGCCGTCCGCTCCCGGCCGGCGTCGGTGAGCAGCAGGTCCGCGCCGGCCTCGGCCAGCGTCCGGCGCAGCCGTTCGGCCGGGGCCCTGCCGTCCAGCGGCACGTAGACCCCGCCGGTGCGGACCAGCGCGAGCTGGGTGACGATCAGGTCCGCGGACCGGTCCATGAGCACGCCGACCGGGCGTTCCGGCCGCACTCCGAGCCCGGCCAGCCGGCCCGCCAGCGCCTCGGCCCGGGCGTCGAGTTCGCGGTAGGTGAGCCGGTCGTCCCCGGCCTCCAGGGCCACGGCGTGGGGGGTGCGGCGCACCTGCGCGGCGAAGAGGGCGGCGACGGTGGTGTCGGGCAGGTCGGTGGCGGTGTCGTTCCAGGCGCGCAGCACCTGCGCGCGGCGGTCGGGGGTGAGCAGCGGCAGCCGGGCGGGCGGGCGGAGGGAGCCGGCGGGCAGGTGGGTGAGCAGCACGGTCAGGTACTCGGCCATGCGCTCGGCGGTGCCGGTGTCGAACAGGGCGGGGTCGTAGCCGAGCCGCAGGGCGAGCTCCGGGCCGGGGTAGGCGGTGAGGCTCAGCGGGTAGTTGGTGGTCTCGACGCCCTCCAGGCCGCTGAGGCGCAGCCCGTGGGCGGCGGCGAGGCCGTCGTCCACCGGGTAGTTCTCGAAGACGACGATGCTGTCGAACAGCCCGGTCCGTTCGGGGAGTTCGGTGAACGTCTTCAGCCGGGTGAGGGGCAGGTGGTCGAAGCGGCGGTCCTCGCTCTGGTCGTGCTGGAGGGCGCGCAGCCAGTCCAGCAGGGTGCCGTGGCCGGGGACGGTGACCCGGGTGGGCAGGGTGGTGATGAACAGGCCGGTCATGGTGTCGGCGCCGGGCAGCTCGGGCGGCCGGCCGGCGACGGTGGTGCCGAACACCACCTCTTGTCGGCCCGCCTGCCGGGCGAGCAGCAGCGCCCAGGCGCCCTGCACCAGGGTGTTGAGGGTGAGTCCCGAGGTCCGGGCCAGCTCCTGGAGCGCCCGGGTGGCGGCCGGGGGCAGTGTGCGGCGCACGGCGTGGGTGGACTCGGCGCGGTGGGCCTCGCGCGGCTCGCGGTCGTAGGGCAGCCGGGTGGCCTCGGTCAGCCCGGACAGGCGTCGCCGCCAGTGTCCCTCGGCCTCGGCGGGGTCGCGCTGCCCGAGCCAGGCCACGTACTCCCGGTGCGGCGCGCGGTGCGGGAGGGCGTCGGGGCCGGTTCCGGCGTGGTGGGCGAAGACGTCCGAGAGGACCTGGAACATGCTCCAGCCGTCCAGCAGCAGGTGGTGGAAGGACCACACCACGCGCACGGCGGTGCCGGACAGGCGGATCAGGAGCAGGCGTTGCAGCGGGGCCCGCCCGAGGTCGATGCCCCGCGCGCGGTCCCGGGCGAGGACGTCGTCCAGCCGGGTGCGGCGCTCGTCCCCGGTCAGGTCGCGCCAGTCCAGGTGGGTGACCGGCAGGCGCGGGTGGGCCTCCACCACCAGCAGCGGTTCGGGCACGTCCTGCCAGACGACCCGGGCGCGCAGCGTCTCGGTGCGGTCGGTCACGTGCTGCCAGGCGGCGGCGAGGGCGCCGGGGTCGGGCACGCCGTCCAGGACGAACGTCAGCTGCTGGAGGTAGACCGCGCGGTCGTCCTGGGACAGGCCGTGGAAGAGCATGCCCGCCTGGGTCGGGGTGAGCGGGTACACGTCCGCCACCGCCGCCGGGTCCGGGCCGGTGATCCGGTCGACGGCGGCCTGGTCGAGCCGGGCCAGCGGGAAGTCGGACGGGGTGCGGCCGGCGGCCTCCGGCCGGGCGGCGTGGCGGGCGAGGTCGGCGAGCGCGTCGGCGAACCGCCGGGCGAGACCGGCGACCTCCTCCTCCCGGTGCGGTCCGTCCGCGTAGAACCAGGTGAACTCCAGCCGTTCGTCCGTGAGCCGCCCGACGACCTCCAGGGCGTGCGGGCGGGCAGCCGCCGGGTCGGCGTCCAGCTCCAGGGGGCGTACGGTGCCCCGGTAGAGGCCGTCGGGGTCCTGCGGCAGTTCCATCCGGCCCAGGTAGTTGAAGCTGATCCGCGCCCGCGGGGCGGGTGGCGGCGCCTCCCCTCCGGCGAGCCGGCGCAGGGCGTCGTACCCGAGGCCGTGCCGGGGTACGGCGCGCAGCTGCTCCTTGACCCGCTTCAGCACGGTGTCCCAGCCGGCGTCCTCGGGGACGGCGAGCGCGACGGGGTACCGGGTGGTGAACCAGCCGGCCGTGCGGCTGATGTCGAGGTCGGGGAAGAGTTCCTCGCGGCCGTGTCCCTCGACGTCGACCAGCACCCGCTCCAGGCCGCTCCAGCCGCACAGGGCCCGGCCGAGGGCGCCGAGCAGGACGTCGTTGGCCTGGGTGCGGTAGGTGTCGGGCAGGGTGCGCAGCAGCGCCGAGGTGTCCTCGGGGCTCAGCCGCACGGTGACCGCGCGCTGTTCTGCGTAGGTGCCGGCGGGGCCCGTCGGCGGCGGGGGCGCGGTCGCGGGCAGGGCCCGGGCCCAGTAGGCGCGTTCGTCGTCGAAGCCGCCGTCCGCCGCGTGGGCGGCGAGCCGGCGGGCCCACTGGCGCAGCGGCGAGGACTTGGCGGGCAGCGCGGCGGCGCCGTCGCGGCCGGCCCGGCGGGCCCGGTAGGCGCGGTCCAGGTCCTCCAGCAGCAGCCGCCAGGAGACGCCGTCGACGACCAGGTGGTGGACGGCGAGGTGCAGCACCGGGGACGGGCCGGTGCCGGTGTCGTGCAGGACGGCCCGCAGCAGCGGTCCCCGGGCGAGGTCGAAGGGGCCGAAGTGGGGGGTGTCGGTCTCCGGACCGGTGTGCCGGTCCAGGCGCAGGCGGGGCACCCGCTCCTCGACGCTCCAGACGGGGGCGCCGTCCGGGCCGTCGGCGGTGAAGCGGGAGCGCAGGGCGTCGTGGTGGGCGACCAGGTCGTTCAGCGCGTCCTGGAGCGCCGCCGGGTCCAGGTCGCCGGGCAGCCGGAGGGACAGCGCCTGGGCGTAGTGGCCGGCGCGTCCGGCGGCGGCGTCGAACAGCCAGTGCTGGATGGGGGTCAGGGGGGCGGTGCCGGTGGCCGCCTCCGGTGCGGGGGCGGCCTCGCGCGGGCCGCCGGCGGCGTCCGCGCGGCGGGCCAGGGCGGCGACGGTCTGGTGCTGGTAGACGTCCCGCGAGGTCAGCGGCAGGCCCTCCTGCCGGGCGCGCGCCACCACCTGGATGCTGAGGATCGAGTCGCCGCCGAGTTCGAAGAAGTTGTCGTCGACGCCGATCCGGTCCACCCGCAGCACCTCGGCCCAGATCGCGGCGAGGGCGCGCTCGGTGGGGGTGCGGGGCGCGACGTGCCGTACGGCGCGCGCGGCGGGCCCGGGGTCGGGGAGCCGGCCGCGGTCGACCTTGCCGTTGGGGCTGAGCGGCAGGGCGTCCAGCACGACGACGACCGACGGGACCATGTAGTCGGGCAGGGTGCGGCCGAGTTCCCGGCGTACGGCCTCGGGGTCCGTCCGCTGTCCGGGGGCCGGGACGGCGTAACCGACCAGGCGCCGGTGGCCGTCGCCGTCGGTGGCGGCGACGGCCGCGGCCTCGGCCACGCCGGCGCAGCCGCGCAGCGCCTCCTCCACCTCGCCCAGCTCGATGCGGAAGCCGCGCACCTTGACCTGCTGGTCGGTCCGGCCGACGTACTCCAGCGCGCCGTCGGCGCGGCGGCGCACCAGGTCGCCGGTGCGGTACATGCGCTCCCCCGGCGCGCCGAACGGGTCGGCGACGAACCGGGCGGCGGTCAGCCCGGGCCGGTTCAGGTAGCCGCGGGCCAGGCCGGCTCCGCCGAGGTACAGCTCGCCGGTGATGCCGACGGGCTGCGGCCGCAGGGCGCCGTCCAGGACGTAGGCCCGGGTGAGTGCCACCGGGGCGCCGATGGGCGGGGCCTGCTCCGGCAGCCGGTCCCCGGCGAACCAGGCGGTGGCGTACACGGTGGCCTCGGTGGGGCCGTAGATGTTGGCGATGCGGCAGCCGGGCAGGGCGGCGCGCAGCTCGTGGAGCGTCTGGGCGGGCAGTGCCTCGCCGGCGAGGACGACGGTGCCGGCGGTCACCGGCGCCGTGCCGCCCGCGATCAGCCGGGAGACGACGGAGGGCACGCCGCTGAGCAGCCCGGCCCGCCGGGGTCCGGTGCCGTCGGCGAGGGCCGACAGGCCGGCGACGACCTCGACGGTGCCGCCGGCCGTGAGCGGGCAGAGCAGTTCGAAGACGGAGACGTCGAAGTTGAGGGAGGTCGCGGCGATGACATGGGCCAGTCCCCGGGCGCCGAACCGCTCCCCCGCCCACCGGGCCAGCGCGGCGACCGTGCGGTGGGTGACCACGACGCCCTTGGGGCGGCCGGTGGAACCGGAGGTGTAGATGACGTAGGCGGGATGGTCCGGCAGCAGCGGGCGGAGCCGGTCGGCGTCGGTGAGGTCCGTGTCGGGCACGGCCGGGTCGGCGCAGTCCTCCAGGTACAGCGGGTCGCAGTCCGGTGGCAGGGCGGGGGCGGTCTCCCGGGTGGCGACGACGAGGGCGGGCCGGGCGTCGGCGAGCATGAACCCGACCCGCTCGGCGGGATAGCCGGGGTCGACGGGGAGGTAGGCGGCGCCCGAGGCGAGCACCGCCCACAGCACGGGCACGAGGTCGGCGGTGCGCGGCAGGCACAGCGCGACCAGGGTCTCCGGGCCCGCGCCGCGCGCGACGAGCTGCCGGGCCAGCCGGCCCGCGCGCCGGGCGGCCTCGGCGTAGTCCAGCCGGTCCGGGCCGCAGATCACGGCCGTGCGGTCCGGGGTGCGGGCCGCCTGGGCGTGCAGCAGGTCGGGCAGCGTGGCGTGGCCGGTGTCCCGGAGCCGGCGGGCGGGCGGGTTCCAGCTGTCCACCAGGGTGCGCTGTTCCCCGGCGGAGAGCATGGGCAGTTCGGCCAGGGTGCGGCCCGGGCCGTCCGCCATGCCCTCCAGCAGGCGGTGCAGATGGGCGGTCATCCGGGCCACGGTCGCCGCGTCGAACAGGTCCGTGTTGAACTCGGCGGTCAGCACCGAGCCGCCGTCCGCGTCCGGGGTGAACTCCAGGACCAGGTCGAAGCGGGCGGCCGGGCGGGGCAGCGGATGCTCGGCAAGGCGCAGCCCCCCGGCGAGCGGCGGCACGGGCAGCGCGCTCTGCTGGACGACGAGTGCCTGGATCAGCGGGGTGCGACTGGGGTCGCGGGGCGGGGCGAGTTCCTCCACCACCCGGTCGAACGGCACGCCGTCGTGGGCGAAGGCGTCCAGCACGGTCGTGCGCATGCTCTCCACGAACCGGTCCACGGTGGCCCGCTCGTCCACCTCGCCGCGCAGCACCACGGTGTTGGCGAAGAACCCGGGCACGTCCTCCAGGTCGCGTCTGCCGCGGCCGGTGGTGACGGTGCCGAACGCGATGTCCCGCTGTCCCGAGTAGCGCGAGAACAGCAGGGCGGCCGCGCCCGCGAACAGGGTGAACACGGTGGTGCCGCGCCCGGCGGCCAGGTGCCGCAGCCGGGCGATCAACGCGGCGGGCAGGACGTGGCGGTGGGCCGCGCCGGCGGTGGTGCGCACGGCGGGACGCGGCCGGTCCGTGGGCAGCTCCAGTTGCTGAAGGCCCGTCAGGTGCCGCTTCCAGTAGGCCAGGTCGGCACCGTCCGCGTCGCCGGCCCGCCGCCGTCGCTCCCACACCGCGAAGTCCGGGTACTGCACGCCGGGTTCGGGCAGGCCGTCGGGGGTGCCGGTGGCCTCGGCGTGGTAGAGGGCGGCGAGTTCGCGGGTGAGGACGCCGACGGACCAGCCGTCGGTGACGATGTGGTGCTGGGCCAGGAGGAGTACGTGCTCCTCGGCGCCCAGCCGGACGAGCAGGGCCCGGGTGAGCGGGCCGGCCGCCAGGTCGAAGGGGCGGTTCAGCTCCTCGGTGAGCAGCGCCTCGACGGCTTCCTCCGTGCCGGGGGCGCCGGCGAGGTCGGCCGTCCGCAGCGGCAGTTCGGGTTCCGCCGCGATCCGCTGCACGCCCTGGCCGTCGGCGGTGGCGAACGTGGTGCGCAGGGAGGCGTGCCGGGCCGCGAGCCGGCGCAGGGAGCGGCGCAGCGCGTCCGTGTCCAGGGCGCCGCGCAGCCGCAGGGCCACGCCGGTGTTGTACTCGGTGCCGCCGCCGGAGAGGTCGTCCAGGTACCACAGCCGTCGCTGGGCGCTGGACAGCGGCAGGCCGTCCCCGGCCGGGGCGGGTGAGATCGGTTCCGGGGCGGCGGCGGCCGACGGGTCGGCCAGCAGGGGGGCGAGGGCGGCGACGGTCCGCGCGGTGAACACGTCCCGTACGGTCAGCCGGACGCCCAGCTCGTCCCGGATGCGGGCGAGGAGCCGGGCGGCGAGGAGGGAATCTCCGCCCAGGTCGAAGAAGTCGTCGGTCACCCCGACCGTGCCGACGCCCAGCACCCGGGCCCAGATAGCGGCGAGCGCCCGCTCCCGCTCCGACCGGGGCGCCACCTGCCCGCCCGTGACCGTGCGTCCCGGCGCGGGCAGCGCCCGCCGGTCGATCTTGTGCTGCGGGGTGAGCGGCATCCGCTCCAGCACCACGACGGCGGCGGGCACCATGTGCGCGGGCAACAGGGCGGCTACGGCGCCGCGCAGGGCGGCGGGGTCGAGCGGGCCTGCGGGGTCCGCGGGGTCGAGCGGGCCTGCGGGGTCCGCGGGGTCGCGCGGGCCGGACGTGTCGGCCGGTACGGCGGCGTCGCGGGGCCCGGCGGCGTCACGGGGGCCCGCGGAACCGGCCGGGGCGGCGGGAACCGGCGGTTCGGCGCGACCGGCCGGCGCGGCGGAAGCGCGCGGCCCGGCGGAGCCGGCCGGGCCGTGCGGCTCGGCCGCGTCGGCGGGGTCACGCGACTCGTCGGCGCCGTCCGGGAAGGCGGTGCGAGGCGGTTCGGCGGCGGCCGGTGCGGCGACGTCGGCCCCGGTGGCGCCGGCCCCGGTGACGTTTCGCGGCGCGGCGGCGTCGGCCGGGGCTACGGCGTCAGCCGGTACGGCGGGGGCCCTCCGGTCCGCCGGGGTGACGTACGCGACGAGGCGCTGGTGGCCCGGTTCGTCCTCGCGGACCACGACCACCGCCTCGCCGACCGACCCGCCCCCGGCGCGGCGCAGGGCCGCCTCGATCTCGCCGGGCTCGATGCGGAAGCCGCGGATCTTCACCTGCCGGTCCAGCCGCCCCAGGTACTCCAGTTCCCCGTCGGCGGTCCAGCGCGCCCGGTCCCCGGTGCGGTACAGGCGGGCGCCGGGCGCGCCGAAGGGGTCGGCGACGAACCGGGCGGCGGTCAGGCCCGGACGGCCCAGGTAACCGCGGGCCACCGCGTCGCCGCCGATGTACAACTCCCCGTCCGCGCCGGGCGGTACGGGCCGCATCGCGGCGTCGAGGACGTACACCCGGGTGTGCGGCAGGGCGCCGCCGATCGTCGGGGTGCCCCGGCCGGCGCCGAGCGGCCCGGTCCAGGTGGCGACGATGGTGGACTCGGTCGGCCCATAGGAGTTGATCATGCGGCGGCCGGGCGCCCAGCGGTCCACGAGCCCCGCCGGGCAGGCCTCGGCACCCACGATCAGCGTGCGCAGACCACGCCCCGCGCCCCGCGCCGGATCGGGCAGCGTGGCCAGCGCGGCGGGCGGGATGAGGGCGTGGGTGATGCCGAAGTCGTCCAGGACGGCGGCGAGTTCGTCGCCCAGCCAGGGTCCGTGCGGCGGTACGACGAGCGTGGCGCCGCACAGGACGGAGACGCAGAGTTCCAGCACGGAGGCGTCGAAGCTCGGCGAGGAGAACTGGAGCACCCGGTCGCCGGGGCCCACCGCGTACCGTTCGGCGGCGGCCGAGGTGAAGCCGCCGAGCCCGCGATGGGTGACCGTGACGCCCTTGGGGGTGCCGGTGGAACCCGAGGTGTAGATGACGTACGCCGCGTGGTCCGCGCCGGTTTCCGGCCGCGGCGCACTGCCGTCCCCGGCGGCCTCCGGCTCTCCCGTGTCCAGCAGTGCGCCGACCTCGCGCGGATCGTCCAGGGTGACGGCCGGGCCGGCGTCGGCGAGCATCAGCGCCCGTCGCTCGGCGGGATAGGCGGGGTCCACGGGCAGGAAGGCGGCACCCGCCCGCGCGACGGCCAGCTCGGCCGCGATCAGTTCCATGGAGCGCGGCAGGACCAGGGCCACGACCCGGTCCGGACCCGCTCCCCGCCGCGTCAGGTGCGCGGCCAACCGGTCGGCGCGGGCGGCCAGTTCGCGGTAGGTCCAGGTCCGCCGCCCGTCGGTGAGGGCCGGTGCGTCCGGGGTACGGGCCACCCAGGCGGTGAACAGCTCGCCGAGCGTCGGGTACGCCGTCGCCGCGCCGCTCTCCGGCGAGCCGGCGGCGGGGCCGGACTGCGGCAGGGGGGACGCCGGAGCGGGCTTGTCGTGCAGGTCCGTCATGGGTCGAGTCCTTTGGAGAGCGGGACGATACGGCGCGGGGCGACCCCGGTGGGCGTCGGGGCGGGGAGCGGGAGCGGGTCACCGGGGATGCGTGACGGGGTGGCGGTGCGGGGCGGCGGGGCCTGGTGCCGGGCAGCCGTGTCCGGTGCCGGGGCGGGACGGCCGGTCACGGAGGCGCCGGGCGAGGCCCGGGCCGCCGGATCCGGGGCCCGTCCGCCGCCCGGGCAGCCGGGCACCGGACGGGCCGGCACCGGTCTTCGGCGACGCCCGGGCCGTCGCACCGGACCGCGGCCGAGGCCCCGGCCGGACCCGGAGCCCGGGTCCACGACGGCCACCGGTGCCCGGCGGCCGCACCCACGCAACCGGCCGCGCCAGGACGCCGGGACCGGAACGGAAGCGGGACGCGAAGGCGAACCGGAACCGGACCGAAACCGGCGCCGGGCCCGAATCGGCACGGCGGCACGGCGGCACGGCACCTACCGGTACCGGCACCGATGCCGGTACCGGCGGCGCGCCGCCTCAGCCGTCGTCGGTGCGGCGGGCCGTGCGCCCGGAGATCTGTACCCGGTCGACCCGGCCGGTGGCCGGATCGCGGTGGAACCGCCCGCCGGGTTCGAGGCGCCCGGTGGCCGGATCGCGCAGATCGCAGGACAGGTCGGCGTAGCAGACCAGCGGCAGCGGCAGGTCCCCGTCCACGGACAGCGCCGGCGTGCCGTCGGGGCCGGGCGCGACGCGGTAGGTCGTGGTGCCGTTGCGGTACGTGCCCTCGCAGCCGGGCAGGGCGACGGGCCGGCCCCGGTCCGGCGTGGGCGCACCGGCCGGTACCGGGATGCCGGTGAGCCGGGTCACCTCTTCGGCGAGGTCGTGCCAGAGGGCGGTCGCAGCGCCGGCGTTGCCGGTGAAGGCCACGACGGTGCCGCCGGCCGCGTCGGCCCGCAGGTGGCAGGACGTGCCCTGGGCGTTGCCGTCGTGGCCGCACCAGATCCGGTCGTCCCGCCGGTACAGGGCCAGGCCGGGACCCCAGCCGTCGGCCAGCGTGCCGGGGCGGGCGGCGCGCTCGGGGCGGCGCATCTCCTTGGCGACGGCGGGCGGCAGCAGGTCGGAGCGGCCGGTGAGCGCGTTGCCGAACGCGATCAGGTCCAGGGCGCTCGCGAGCAGCGCGCCGGCCGGCGCCTCCAGCGGCGCGAGGTTCTGCCGGGCCGGACGGGCCTGGCCGGTCGCGGTGTTGACGGCGTGTCCGGCCGCCACGGGGCGGGCGGGCGCGGTGTCGCCGGTGAACGCGGGCCGGATGCCGAGGGGTTCGAGGAGCAGCGCCCGGACCGCCTCGGGCCACGGCATGCCGGTGACCGTCTCCACCAGCCGTCCGGCGGCGACGTAGCCGGCGTTGGAGTAGGAGAAGTCGGTCCCCGGCGCGAAGAGCAGATCGCGGTCGGTGCAGACGGTGGCGAGATACCGCGAGGCGGTGGTCGCGGCGGCGGTGTCCGAATCCGGGCCGGTGGGTAACCCGCCGGTGTGGGACAGGAGGTGACGTATCGTCACCTCGGGTATCCCGGCCAACTCCGGGAGCTGGCCGGCGGCGGGCTCGTCCAGGTCGAGGTCGCCGTCGTCGGCCAGGAGCAGGACGAGCGCGGCGGTGAAGGGCTTGGTGAGCGAGCCCAGCGGGACGGCGGTGTCCGCGGTGAGGGGGCTGCCGGTCGTGACGTCGGCGGTGCCGGTGTGCACGGCGATCACGTCCGTGCCGGTGTCCAGGGCCAGTTGGGCGCCGGGCACCCGGTGGGCCCGGGCCAGCGTGTCGAGCCGGTCCTGCAGCTCCCGGTGCAGGTCCTGCGGCTCCCGGGGGGACGGGGACGGTGTCCGGGAGGCGGCCGGGGCGGCGGGGATGGTGTACGGCATGAGAGGGGGACTCCGTTGGGTGGGTCTCAAGTGCGGGTGTGCCGGTCCGGCCCTGACGAGCGGTACGGGGCCGGCCGGGGGGCGCTGCGGCGCGCCGGGGCTACGGTCTGCGCACCTCGACGGGCAGCTGCCGTACGCCGACGATGACGGCCGGGTTCTGGTAGGCGATGTCCTCGTAGGAGGGGATCGTCAGTATGCGGAATCGTTCATGCAATGTACGCAGGGCGATCCGCGCCTCCAGCCGGGCCAGGGGTGCGCCGAAACAGAAGTGGATGCCGTGCCCGAAGGTGAGGTGGGGATTGGGGTTGCGGGTCACGTCGAAGGCGTCGGGTGCGGTGAACCGGGCGGGGTCCCGGTTGGCGGCGCCCAGGTGGGCCATCAGCAGGGCGTCCGCCGGGATGTCGTGGCCGCCGAGGACCACCGGGCGGGTGACCCGGCGGCCCAGCTCGGGGAAGGGCGGCAGCCAGCGCAGCACCTCCTCGACGGCGGCCGGGATGCGCGCGGGGTCGGCGCGCAGCGCGGCGTCCGTGCCGGGGTGCCGGTCGAAGGCGACGACGGCGTTGCCGAGCAGCGCGGTCGTGGTGATGTGCCCGGCGACCAGCAGCAGCGCCACGAAGCCGACCATCTCCTGGTCCCGCAGGCGCACCCCGTCCACCTCGGCGGCGATCAGCCTGCTGGTGAGGTCGTCGCCGGGGTCGGCGCGCCGGGCGCGGATGTACTCCAGCATGTAGCCGTTCATCTCGCGCACCGTGGGGGCGATGGCCTCCAGGGCCCGCTCCAGGTCGGCCATGTCGGGTGCCTCGCCGAGCTGGTCGCCGCCGAACAGGACGCCCGCCCACTCCTGGAAGAGGCGGTGTTCCTCGGCCGGGATGCCGAGGAGTTCGGCGATGACGATGATCGGCAGCGGGTAGGCCAGCGCATCCACCAGGTCGAACCGGTCGCGGTCGGCGACGGCGTCCAGCAGCCGGGCGCAGACGGCCTCGATCCGGGGCCCGAGTCCCTGAACGACCCGGGGGGTGAAGGCCTGGCTGACCAGGGCGCGGAGCTTGCGGTGTTCCGGTGGGTCCATGCCGACGAAGTTGCCCTGCGTGAAGGTCTCGAAGTCGGGCTGGGTGGGGGTGAGGGCGGACAGGTCCGAGGAGTAGGTCGCCGGATCGGCGAGCACGGTGGCGACGGTCTCGTGGTCCACCACCTGCCAGACGCCCTGTGCCTCGTCGTGGCGCACCGGTCCGTCCTCGCGTAAGCCTCGCCAGCGGTGGGGCAACTCCTCCAGCAGGAGGCGTTCGCCCGTCGGTTGCTTGCTGATCACCTTGTCTCCTTGCTAGCGGCTGGCGCGTGCGGGCACAGGGGGTCATGCGTGCGGTGGCCGTCGGACACCGGGCCCGCGTCCGGTTCCGGACACGGCCGGGCCGACGCTTTCGGGACATCGGACGGGGGGCGGCGCGTGGCCGGCGCGGCCTTTGGGCGCGCGGCGGTACGTCAGCCGCCGGCCCGTCGCCGGGGCGGGCCGGCGGCCCTCAACACGTGCGGTGCAGGACGCGGCGACCGCGCGGCCGGCCACGGCCCCGCGGCGAGCCCGGTTGCATGGCGCGCCAAACCGACATATCCCATCCCCTCGGCGATACCTCCCGCGCAGCGATCGCACGGGCCCCTCCCGGCTCCTGTACGGACAGCGGGGCCCCCAGCCCCGGCCGTTCGAAACGAGGTTCGAGATGACGCGTTATCGGCGTCCGCCACCCCGTGATGTGCATGGTGCGCACCCCGGGACACCTTCGTTTCGAGGGAACTCGGCCACAGTCTTCACGGTGCGTCACCCGCAAGCAACCCCCTGAAGTTGAACGCAGAGTACTGTGCCGCTGATTTTGCGTCATCGTTGGGCCATTCCACCGGCTTCCCCACCGGCCGGAAGGCGGCGTCCGCTTAGCGGCCCCGCGTGTGCCCCGGCGCCTCGTCCGCAAACCGGCTCGCGGGAGAAAAGATGCCGAAGTGACGTGTGGGGGGCGGTTGTTCGTCCGCCGGACACGCGGACCGGTGCCTACCGTCCAGTACACCGGGTTGGCCGAACCTCGCCTGATCTGGGATGACGATTCGGCCAGGGAACACGCCCGGCAGACCGCCGCGAGGCCGGCGCGACACGCCGTGGGCGGACCCGGCCCCGCCGCCGGCACACCGGGGCTGCCCCGCCCTTCCCCGTTCCGGCAGCGGACCGCGCCGGGATCCGGAACGCGCCGAACGCTTTTCCCCCGCATGCTTTCGGCCATCGTGGCGTGACCAGGGGCGCACAGACGGCAACGCGTTCACCACCCGCGCCTTGCGTGCCCGCCCGTGCGCCCCGCTCCGCCGGGCCCGCCGCATCGGGCCGCACCCCCGCCGAGCCGCGCCCCCCGGCGCCGGCCGGCCGCCCCCTTCCCCGGCACCACCGCTCGTGGGAGCGAACGGACGACAGCGCGAGGAGCCGGTCCCGGGGCCGCTCGCCGTGCGCGGGGCGCCGCCCCGAGGGAGTCTTGTGCCCTGGACGCGGCGCGACCGGAGGAGGTGGTCGGCGTGTCCGACGGGCCGGACCCGGCACCGGCGGCGGAGGGGGCGGTGGCCGCCCAGCCGGTGCTGTCGCTCGCGCTGGTGTCGATGATGCACGAGGTCCGCGCGCACTCCGGCGCGGTGTACCTGCTCCCGTCCGACGAGCCGGTCCTGCGGATGGCGGTGCACGCGGGCATGCCCCGGGCCTTCGCGGCACCGTGGGAGCGGGTGGGGCTGAGCGCCCCGCTGCCGGTGGCGGACGCGGTGCGCGAACGGCGCCTGGTGTGGGTGGGCGGCGAGGAGCAGATGGCCCGCTGCTACCCCCGGATCGCGGTCGTGCTGCCGTACCCGTTCTCGCTCGCCGCGCTGCCCGTGGCGACGGAGCGGCGCGTGTACGGCGCGGTGTTCGTGACCTGGCCCGGCGGCCACGCGCCGGAGCTGTCCGACGCCGAGCGCGGCCACCTGTGGGCGGCCTGCGAGCGGCTGGCGCTGCGGCTGGAACGGTCGGTGGCGCGGGACGGGCCGCTCGGCCGGGAGGAGGACGTGACGGCGTCGGCGGTGGCCGGGGCCGCGACGGTGGCGGAGACGCTGGGCTCGGTCGAGGCGGCCCGGCTGGTGTCCCGGCTGCCGTACGGGCTGATCTCGCTGGACCTGCACGGCCGGATCGGCTTCGTGAACCCGGCCGCCGCCGAGCTGCTCGGCCGGCCGGCCGGGAAACTGCTGGGCACGCCCCTGTGGGCGTCGGTGCCCTGGCTGAACGACCCGATGTACGAGGACCGGTACCGGGCGGCGCTGCTCAGCCAGCAGATGACGTCGTTCGTGGCGCTGCGCCCGCCCGGGGACTGGCTGCGGTTCCGGCTGTACCCCGGCACCACCGGGCTGAGCGTACGCGTCAGCCGGGCCCGTTCGGTGACGGAGATCCCGCACGGGGCCCGGCAGGCGGGCCCGGTTCCGTCCCGGCTGGTGACGATCTCCCAGGTGCTGAGCCTGGCGGGCGCGCTGACCGAGGCGGTCGGGGTGCGGGACGTGGTGCGGCTGGTCTGGGACGAGGTGGCCACGGCCGTCGGCAGCCAGGCGATGGCGATCCTCGGCTCCCAGGGCGGGCGGATGCACGTGCTCGGGCACCACGGCTACCGGGACCCGCACATCGTGGAGCGGTTCGAGGGGCTGCCGCTGGCCGAGCGGACCCCGGGCACCCAGGCGCTCAGCACCGGGGTGCCGGCGTTCTTCGACTCCCGGGCGCACCTGGAGCGGCTGTATCCGAGCCGGCACGAGACCCCGGACGGCTTCGCGGCCTGGGCGTACCTTCCGCTGATCGCGTCCGGCCGGCCGGTGGGCACCTGTGTGCTGGCGTACGCCGAGCCGCATGTGTTCCCCGCCGACGAGCGGGCGGTGCTGACCTCGCTCGGCGGGATGATCGCACAGGCCCTGGACCGGGCCCGGCTCTACGACGCGAAACACAGCCTGGCGCACGGCCTCCAGCAGGCGCTGCTGCCCCACTCGCTGGCACCGCCGCCCGGCATCGAGGCGGCGGCCCGCTATCTGCCGGCCACGCACGGCATGGAGATCGGCGGCGACTTCTACGACCTGGTGCCGGCCCGGCCGCTGGCGGCGGCGGTGATCGGGGACGTCCAGGGGCACAACGTGACGGCGGCGGGCCTGATGGGGCAGATCCGCACCGGCGTCCGGGCGTACACCACGGTGGGGCAGGCGCCGCACGAGGTGATCGGCAGCACCAACCGGCTGCTGATCGATCTCGGGGCCGAGCTGTTCGCCAGCTGTCTGTATCTGCGGCTGGACCCGGCGCGCGGACGGGCCGTGATGGCGCGGGCGGGCCATCCGCCGCCGCTGCTGCGCCGGCCGGACGGGAAGGTGCGGGTGCTGGACCTGGCCGGGGGTCCGCTGCTCGGCATCGACGCCTCGGCCGTCTACCCCACGACCGAGGTGCCCCTGGCCCCCGGCTCACTGCTCGTCCTGTACACCGACGGACTGGTGGAGTCCCCCGGTGTCGACATCGAGGACGCGCTGGCGGACCTCGGCGCGCTGCTCGCCGATGCCGGCGACCGGCCGCTGGAGAGCCTGGCCGACGAGGTGATCCGGCACAGCACGGCGGCCCGCGCGCGGGTGGACGACGTGGCGGTGCTCCTGCTGCGCGCACGCGCCGACGGCTGAACCCCGCCCGGGGACGCGCCTGGCCGCCGGGGCCCGGCCCACCGCCGGGCGCCGGCGGTGCGGACGCTCCCGCCGGACGACGGGGTCCGCGCAGGCCGCCCGGGGGTGCGGGTCCGGCCCTCCCGCCGGAGGGCCGGACCGCTCCCCGCCGGCTGGAACCGAGGGGGGCCGGCCGGGGAGTCTGAGGGGCGCACCGGTCCGCTCAGCGCGTACCGGCCGGGGACGACGGCCCGTCGTCGTCCGCCGCGCCTGAACCGGAGGCGCCCGTGCTGTTGCCGACCCGGCGGACGACCGCGCCGGCCCTTCCCGCCCGGGCGGCGGCGTCGTCGCCGGCCACGTTGGCGACGAGTTGCTGCCGCGCGCTGTCGTAGTGGGAGCCGGCCAAGGCGTCGCCGAGGATCCTCCGCAGCCGCGTGCCGAGGTCCGGTGCGTCCGTGGCCCTGAGGGTCCTCGCGGCGCCGAGGGCGCCGGACGCCCGGCCGCCGTCCCCCGGGTCACGGGAGGCGTCGGCATGGGGCAGCAGGAAGGCCGCCGCGCCGAGTGCCGCGACACCGCCCACCGCCATCGCGGCCCTGTGCCTGGGCTTTGGACTCAACCTTCTCGACCTCCTGGGGCGGGGGCCCGCCGCCCGCGGGCGGTGCGGACCGGGGCGCATGGCGCGGCGCCTGGACAGCCGTACGTACGCACCGCGGGCGCGGTGTGTTCAGTTCCGGTTCCGTACGGCCGCGGCGGCGCGGCGAACCGGCCACGTTCCGCGTGCCGCGAGGGACGGGCGGGAACAATCACCCCCATGACGATGACCATCGCCGAAGCCGACGAGATCCTCTCCTCCCGTTTCGCCCCCTGGGTGCGGGAACTGGGGCTGGCGGTCGAGGCGTTGGGCGAGGACCGGGCCGTGCTGCGGCTGCCCTGGTCGGACCGGCTGGCCCGGGAGGGCGGCGGGCTGTCGGGGCAGGCGCTGATGGCCGCGGCCGACACGGCGACGGTCGTCGTGGTCTCGGCCGCCCGGGGCTCGTTCGTGCCCATGACGACCGTGCAGCAGTCGACCTCGTTCCAGCGCGCGGTGTCCGGCGCGGACGTCCTCATCGAAGCGGTCCTGACGAAGCTCGGCCGCCGGATGGCCTTCGCGGACGTGACGCTGACCGACGCCGGTTCGGGTGCCCTCGCGGCCCGCGCGAGCACGGTCTACGCCCTTCTGGGCTGACCACCCGGGGAAACGGCCGGCCGCGATCGATCACCGTCGGCCATCGGCAGGTGACGATCAGTTGCCGACGCGAAGCGGAATCCCCCCTTCAGGGAATCTGCACATCGATTACCCAGGCACCTCACCGGCCCCCGGGGATCTGCACATCCGCGCGGGCCCCGGACACGTCTTTGGCGAGGAGTGCCGGATTCGCGGCCCGGTGGGCAAGACACCCGCCGCGACGATGCCGTGCGGCATGTGAAGGAGTCGCCGACACGACGTGCGCACACCTGCACGGATGAGGCCGTTCCCGAGCCAAGTTCCCAGGTGAGAGCCCTGGTTGATTGGAAGCGCCCCCCGCGTGCGTGCTTTGATCCATCGCACCGCAGAGGTCCGGCGGGCTCCCTGACCGGGAGCCCGGCGCCCGCGGTCGCGGCCGTCCGTCTGTCCCCAGAGGGGGCCGCTCCCCCCTTGTGAAGTCATCCATATGAAGGGAAGTTCCACCATGAACTCCACCCCCCGGGTCGAGACCGTCGAGATCTCGGACGCCGAGCTGGACAATGTCTCCGGCGGCCTGTCCGTGAACACCCTCAACAGCACCCTCGGCACCGTGAACGAGATCGCCCCCGGCGTGACCGGTCTGGTCAACACGGTCGTCGGCACCGTCGAGGGTGTCACCGGCCTGAACACCGCCCCGGTCAACGGCCTGGTCGCCGGCCTCTGATCGCACCCCGGTGCCACCGAAGTCCCGGAGCCGTCCCCCGGCTCCGGGACTCTCGGACGTCCGGCACCGGATGTGTCACCCCGTCGTCACCCCATGCGTCACCTCATGCGTCTGACCCACAGGTGAGGGAAGTTCCGTGCAGTTCCGCCAACAGGCCCTCGCCAAGCTCCAGTCGCCGGAGGAACTGGACCTTCCGGTACGACTGGCCCGTCCGCAGGGCTGGCTCGCGCTCGGCGTCACCGTCGTCGTGCTGGCCGCCGCCTCCGTGTGGGCGGTGACCGGCTCGGTCGCCTCCACGGTGAGCGCGCCCGCCATCCTCACCCACGGGCAGGGCAGCTATGTGCTCCAGAGCCCGGTGGCCGGACAGGTCACCGCCGTCCTCGCCCGGCAGGGCGAACGGCTGCCCGCGCACGCGCCCGTCGTGAAGGTCCGCACGGAGCACGGCGACGCGGTCGTCCGGACCGTCGCCGCCGGCCGCGTCACCGCACTCGCCGCCTCCCTCGGGCAGATCATCCGGACCGGCGGCGACGTCGCCGCCGTGGAGAAGGTCGCCCACGCCTCCGACCCGCTGTACGCGACCGTGTACGTGCCCGCCGAGAACGCCGCCGCCATCCCGGCGCACGCCGCCGTCGACCTGACCGTGTCCTCGGTCCCGGCCCAGCGGTACGGGGTGCTGCGCGGCACGGTGAAGTCGGTGGACCGCGGCGCGCAGTCCGACCGGTCGATCGCCGCGTTCCTCGGCGACCCCCAGCTCGGCGAGCAGTTCACCCGCGACGGCCGCCCGGTCGCCGTGCTGGTGGAACTCGCCGAGTCGCCGTCCACGAAGAGCGGTTACCGCTGGTCCAGCGCCGACGGGCCGCCGTTCCGGCTCGACTCCATGACCCTCGCCACCGGCTCCGTCCGGCTCGCCGACCAGCACCCCGTCGATTGGCTGCTCCCGTGACCACCACCCAGGAAACCCGTGGCCGCAGACGGGCGGCCCCCGCCGGGCGGCCGGCCCCCAAGTCCCGCACCGGCAGGACCCGCACGCCCACCGTGCTGCAGATGGAGGCCGTCGAGTGCGGCGCCGCCTCCCTCGCGATGGTCCTCGCCCACCACGGCCGGCACGTGCCGCTGGAGGAACTGCGCATCGCCTGCGGTGTCTCCCGCGACGGCTCACGCGCCTCCAACCTGCTGAAGGCGGCCCGCGGTTACGGCCTGACCGCCAAGGGCATGCAGATGGACCTGGCCGCCCTCGCCGAGGTGCGGGCCCCGGCCATCCTGTTCTGGGAGTTCAACCACTACGTCGTCTACGACGGCATGGGCCGCCGCCTAGGCCGGCGCGGGGTGTACGTCAACGACCCCGCCAAGGGCCGCCGTTTCGTGCCCCTGGAGGAGTTCGACGGCAGCTTCACCGGTGTGGTGCTGGTGCTGGAGCCCGGCGAGGACTTCACCCGGGGCGGGCGCCGCTCCGGGGTGCTCGGCGCGCTGCCGGCCCGGCTGCGCGGCACCGCCGGCACCCTCCCGGCGGCGGTGCTGGCCAGCCTGCTGCTGGTCGCGGTCGGCGCGGCCGTGCCCGCGCTCAGCCGCACCTACATCGACATGTTCCTCATCGGCGGGCAGACCTCCCTGCTGGGAGTGCTGTTCACCTCGATGGCCGCCTGTGTGCTGCTGACACTGGTGCTGACCTGGCTCCAGCAGGCCAATCTGCTGCACGGCCGGATCATCTCCTCCACCCTCTCCAGCGCCCGCTTCCTGCGCCATCTGCTGCGGCTGCCGGTGACGTTCTTCGCCCAGCGCTCCCCCGCCGACCTGGTCCAGCGCCTGCAGTCCAACGACCAGGTCGCCGAGACCCTGGCCCGCGACCTCGCGGCGGCCGGCGTGGACGCGATCGTGGTCGTGCTGTACGCGGTCCTGCTCTACACCTACGACCCGCAGCTGACGTTCGTCGGCATCGCCGTGGCCCTGCTGAACGTGGTGGCCATGCGGCTGGTCGTACGGCTGCGCGCGACCCGCACGGCGAAGCTGCGCGCGGACACCGCCCGGCTCACCAACACCTCCTACACCGGCCTCCAGCTGATCGAGACGCTGAAGGCGACCGGTGGCGAGGACGGCTACTTCCGCAAGTGGGCCGGGCAGCACGCCACCACGCTGGAGGAGCAGCAGCGGCTCGGGGTGCCGAGCGCCTGGCTGGGCGTGGTCGCGCCGACGCTCGCCACCTTCAACAGCGCGCTCATCCTGTGGATCGGCGGGCTGCGCGCGGTCGAGGGACACCTCTCGGTCGGCCTGCTGGTGGCCTTCCAGGCGCTGGTCGCCCGCTTCACCGCGCCGCTGACCCGGCTGAACGGCGTCGCGGGCCGCATCCAGGACTTCGCGGCCGACGTGGCCCGGCTGAAGGACGTGGAGAACTTCCGCACCGACCCGCTCTACGCCCGGCCCGGCGGCGACTCGGCCCGGCGGCTGCACGGCCACGTCGAGCTGGAGGACATCACCTTCGGCTACAGCCCGCTGGACCGGCCGCTGCTGACCGGCTTCGACCTGAGGGTCGGTCCCGGACAGCAGGTGGCACTGGTCGGCGGATCGGGCAGCGGCAAGTCCACGGTCTCCCGGCTGATCTCCGGCCTGTACACGCCGTGGGAGGGGGTGATCCGCATCGACGGCCGCCGGCTGGAGGACATCCCGCGCGGCACGCTCGCCGCCTCCGTCTCCTTCGTCGACCAGGACGTCTTCCTGTTCGAGGGATCGGTCCGCGACAACGTGGCCCTGTGGGACCCGTCCATCCCCGACGAGGCGGTGCTGGAGGCGCTGCGGGACGCGGCGCTGTACGACGTGGTGGCCCGCCGGCCCGGCGGCATCCACAGCAGGGTCGAGCAGGACGGCCGGAACTTCTCCGGCGGGCAGCGCCAGCGCCTGGAGATCGCGCGGGCCCTGGTGCGCCGGCCGAGCATCCTGGTGCTGGACGAGGTGACCAGCGCGCTGGACGCGGAGACCGAGCTGGTGGTGATGGACAACCTGCGCCGGCGCGGCTGCGCCTGTGTGGTGATCGCCCACCGGCTGAGCACGGTCCGCGACAGCGACGAGATCGTCGTCCTGGAGCACGGCACGGTCGTCGAGCGCGGGCGGCACGAGGAACTGGTGGCGCGCGGCGGCGCGTACGCGGCGCTGGTCAGGGAGCGGTGAGATGACATCCGTGCGGGAAGGCGACCTCGTCCTCGAAGCGCTCGGCTCGCTGGGCACCCGGCTGGACTGCGCCGGGCTCGGCCGCCTGGAGCTGGCGGGCCCGCAGGTGCTGTGGCTGGTCGCGGCCGGCGCGCTGGACCTGTTCGCGGTGGACGCCGCCCAGCAGGGCCACTGGCACCACCTGGGCCGGCTGGAGGCGGGCACGCTGCTGCTCGGCCCGGTCGCCGGGCCGCGGCACACGCTGGTGGCCCGCCCGGTCCGCGACTGCGTGGTGCACCGCGTCGGCCTGCGCGAGCTGTACCAGCCGGCCCCCGCGCAGACCTGGTCCCACGACGAGTACGGCATCCCCCAGTACGTGCCGCCGGCCTCCAGCCCGCTGGAGTACGCGGTCGCGCTCGGTGTCGGCCGGGGCCTGTCCGTCCTCTTCCAGGCGCCGATGGCGGGCGAGCGCACCGCGGCGCCCGCCGACGACGACGTGTTCTGGATGCAGGTCCCGCCGGGCAGTGTGCAGTACGGCTCGCTGTACGGCGCCGAGGCCGCGGCCGATCTGCTGATGGATCCGGCGGTGTGGCAGGGCATGGTGGACCAGCAGTACCGGCTGCTGACCGCGCTGGACCGGTGGATCGAGGAGCTGGAGCAGGCGCACGAGACGCGTACGGCCGCCGGGATCAGGGCCGGTGAGGCGGTGCGCGCGCAGGCCGACCAGACCCTGCTGGCCGCCATCGGCAAGCGCTCGGCCCGCCGTACGACGGCCGCCGACGCGGACGCCACCTACACGGCCTGCCGGCTGGTCGCCGAGGCGGCCGGGATCACCCTCGCCGAGCCCGCGCACAGCGGCACCGCGAGCGAGCGGCTGGACCCGGTGGAGCGGGTGGCACTGGCCTCCCGGGTACGCACCCGGGCGGTCCGCCTCCAGGGGCGCTGGTGGCGGGAGAACACGGGCCCGCTGGTCGGCCGGCGGGCGCTGTCCGGGACGCCGGTGGCGCTGCTGTGGCGGCGCGGCGGCTATGTCGCCGTCCACCCGGGCACCGGCCGCCGGATTCCGGTCGGCAAGGCGAACGCCGGGGAGTTCGAGCCGCGCGCGGTGATGTTCTACCGGCCGCTGCCCGACAAGCCGCTCTCCCCGCTCGGGCTGCTCCGGTTCAGCCTCCGCGGGACCCGCGGCGATCTGCTGAACCTGCTGCTCGCGGGCCTGGTGACGGTGGCCGTCGGCGCGCTGGTGCCGATCGCGACCGGCAAGGTGCTCGGCGAGTACGTGCCGCGGGCCCAGGAGGGCCTGATCGCCCGGGTGTGCCTGGCGGTCATGGTGAGCGGGGTGGTCGCGGCGGCGTTCACGCTGCTGGAGAACCTGTCCATCCTGCGCCTGGAGGGCCGGATCGAGGCGGCGCTGCAACCGGCCGTGTGGGACAGGCTGCTGCGGCTGCCCACCCGGTTCTTCACCCGGCGCTCGACGGGCGAGCTGGCCGGCGCGGCGATGGGCGTCAGCGCGATCCGCCGGCTGCTGGCGGGCGTCGGCCCGGTCGTCGCCCAGTCGGTGACCGTCGGCGCGATGAACCTGGGGCTGCTGCTGTGGTACAGCGTGCCGATGGCGCTCGCGGCGGTCGGGATGCTGCTCGTCGTCGCGGTGGTGTTCGCGGGGCTCGGGCTGTGGCAGGTGCGCTGGCAGCGGCGGCTGGTGACGCTCGGCAACAAGCTGAACAACCAGGCGTTCCAGACGCTGCGCGGGCTGCCCAAGCTGCGGGTGGCGGCGGCCGAGAACTACGCCTACGCCGCCTGGGCCCGAGAGTTCGCGCGCGGCCGGGAACTCCAGCAGAGGGTCGGCCGGATCAAGAACCTGACCACCGTCCTGGGCGCGGTCTACCTGCCCGTGTGCACCCTGCTGATGTTCATGCTGCTGGCGGGGCCGGCCGAGGGCGCGATGTCGGCGGCGGACTTCCTGGCCTTCAACACCTCGGTGACCATGCTGCTGACCTCGGTCACCCAGCTGACCGGCGCGTTCGTGTCGGCGGTGGCGGCGCTGCCGCTGTTCGAGGAGATCAAGCCGGTCCTGGAGGCCAGGCCCGAGGTCCGGGCGGCCAGCACCCGCCCGGGGCCGCTGTCGGGCGCGCTGGAGGCCCGTCGGCTGTCCTTCCGGTACGCCGACGACGGCCCGCTGGTCCTGGACGACGTGTCCTTCGCCGTACGGCCCGGCGAGTTCGTGGCCATCGTCGGCCCGAGCGGCTGCGGCAAGTCCACACTGCTGCGCCTGCTCATCGGCTTCGACCGGCCGGTCTCCGGCAGCGTCCTGTACGACGGCCAGGACCTGGCGGCGCTGGACCAGTCCGCGGTGCGCCGCCAGTGCGGGGTCGTCCTCCAGCACGCGCAGCCGTTCTCCGGCTCGATCATGGACGTCATCTGCGGCGCGGAACCGTACACGCCGGAGGAGGTGATGGCGGCGGCCGAGCTGGCGGGCCTCGCGGAGGACATCCGGCGGATGCCGATGGGGCTGCACACCATCGTCGCCGGCAGCGGCGCGGTATCCGGCGGCCAGCGGCAGCGCCTGATGATCGCCCAGGCCCTGATCCGGCGGCCGCGGATCCTCTTCCTCGACGAGGCGACCAGCGCCCTGGACAACGACACCCAGCGCGTCGTCATCGACAGCACCCGCAAGCTGAACGCCACCCGGATCGTGATCGCCCACCGGCTGACCACCGTCCTGGACGCCGACCGGGTGATCGTGATGGAGGACGGCAGGATCGTCCAGCAGGGCACCCCGGCCGAACTCCTCGCGGACACCGGGGGCCGGCTCCACGAACTGGTGCGCCGGCAGCTCGCCTAGGACGCGTCCCGCTCGTCGGTGCCGTCCGTCCGCTCCGGCTGGTGGTGGGAGGGCATCCAGTGGTGCTCGGTGAACCAGCGGCCGAACAGGGCACCGCCGTAGATGACGAAGCCGACGCCGATCAGCCAGGACTCCACGACGAGGACGGTGCCGACGGCGCCGTAGCTGAGGGCGTTGGTGACGATGAGGGGGGTGAAGACCAGGTAGGAGAAGGCCCGCAGCCCGATCAGGCCGACGACGGTGGCCACCGCGCCCGGCAGCAGTGCCCGCCAGCGGACCTGGCCGCCCAGCAGGAACCGCTGGCCCCACCAGAAGAACAGCACACCGCTCAGCGTCGACAGGGTGATCCGCTGCCCGCCGTGCAGGGTCGTCTTCGTCGCCGCCTCCTGGTACAGGTACGCGGTCAGCACCACCAGCCAGGTCGCCTGCCGCCACACCCGGTGCCAGGGGCCGGACGCCAGGCCCCAGATCCTCTCGTAGGCGTTCTGCACGCTGCCGCCGAAGGCCACGCCGAAGACGGCGAGCAGGACACCGCTCCAGACGCTGGTGGTGCCGATGACCTTGCGCGGCGGGCTGATGACGTCGGTGACCGCGCGCGCGGACCGGCCGGACAGGCCCATGCCGTCGGTGAGCCAGGAGGCGAAGCCGCCCCGCACCAGGGGGTCGGCCGCGGCGACCACGATCAGCAGCGGCGCCAGCGTCACCAGCGACAGGGTGGCGAACCCCATGGCCCGGTGCATCAGTTCCAGTTCCCGCCCGTGCTCGAACAGGGCCCGGACCCGCAGCCACTGCCACGCGCGGTGCAGGCCGCGCCGCAGCCGTCTCACGGCTCCTCCCCTGCTCGCCGCCCGGTTGCCCCGGGCGGCCGGGGGGCGGTTTGGGCGCCGCGGCGGCGGAGAATCGTCAATCCGTGCGGAGCACCGACCACGAGACGCCGGACGGCCGGCGGCGGACCCTGATCGTCAGCGCGAGCATGGGCGCCGGTCACGACACCGTGGCCGCCGAACTCGCCCGCCGGGCCGAGGCCCGGGGCGGGCGGGCCGAGGTGGTCGACGTGCTGCGGCTGCTGCCGTACGGCCTGGGCACGGGCCTGCGCCGCGGCTACCAGGCGTCGGTGCGCCACCTGCCCTGGCTGTACGCCGGGGTCTACGGCGCGTTCCTGCGCGAGGGGCGCGGCCCGCGGCCCAGCGGGGTGCCGCTGGCCCGGCTGGCCGGGGACCGGCTGACCGACCTGGTGGACCGGGTGCGCGCCGACGTGGTGGTGTCCGTCTTCCATCTGGCGGCGCAGCTCACCGGGCATCTGCGGGCCCGGGGGGCGCTGCGGGTGCCGAGCGCCGTCTTCCTGCTGGACTTCGCGGTGCACCGGCAGTGGCTGCACCCGGGCAACGACCGGTACCTGTGCCTGACGGAATCGGCGGCGGCGCGGGTGCGCCGGGCGCTCGGCGCGCCCGTGGTGACCACCGGGCCGGTGGTCGCGCCCGCCTTCCGCGCGCCGGCCCCCGGCGCGGCCCGGTGGCAGGAGCGGTTCGCCGCGCGGGCGCCCGGCCGGCCCCCGGTGCTGCTGTCCGCCGGCGCCTGGGGGGCGGCGTCGCGGCCCGCCGCCACGGCCCGGCTGCTGGCCGCGGGCGGCTGGCTGCCGGTGGTGCTGTGCGGCCGCAACGAGCGGCTGTACGCGCGCATGTCCCGGGAGCCGGCCGCGCTCGCCCTGGGGTGGGTCGACGACATGCCCGGGCTGCTGGGCGCGGGGCACGCCCTGGTGGACAACGCGGCCGGCCAGACGGCCGTCCAGGCGCTCGCGGCGGGCCTGCCGGTGGTCGCCCACCGCCCGCTGCCCGGCCACGGCGCGGAGGGCGTCCGCCGGATGGCCGACCTCGGGCTGTGCGCCCCCGCCCCGGACGGCCCCGCGCTCCTGAGGACGCTGGACGGCCTCCGCGCGGGCACCCCGGAACGCGCGGCCCGGGTCGCCCGGGGGCAGGCGCTGTTCCGCGGGGACGCGCTGGACCGGCTGGCGGACCTGTGAGCCGGCGGCCCCGCGCACACCCCCGCCACCCCGGCGGGCGCGCCGTCCCCACGCCGGGGCACCGCGACCGCACCGGCGCCACCCGCTCCCCCGCCTGCGACGGGCCCCGCACCCCCGCACCCGCGCACGCACTGCGGCACGGCACGACCGGCACCGCCGCCCACCCGGGGCCACCCGCCGCGCGCCCGGTCCCGCACGGCGGGCCCCGCACCGCCGCGGGTCCGCGGCCGTCCGCCGGGAGCGTGCTCCGGGGCGGCGGGGCCGGTGACGCCGGCTCATCGGCGCGGTCGTCCCCCGGCCACGCGCTGCGGTGCGGCGGGCCGGGGGGAGGTCGGTGCCGGTGGCGCGTCGTGTTCGCGGAGCGGGCCCACCGTCATCCCCGCCTCGCGGCAGTCCCGGACGACGGCCGGCAGTGCGCCGAGCGCGGCGTGCCAGCAGCCGGGGGCCGAGTACCGGTCGGCGTCGTGCAGCAGCACGGTGCCGCCGCCGCGCAGGTCCGCGGCGACCCGGGCCCGTACCGACGCCGGTGTGGCGTCGGCCGTCCAGTCCCTGCCCCACGCCGACCACAGCACCGTGCGCAGTCGGGCCCGCCGGGCGGCCCGGACGCGGCCGGCGGTGAGGATGCCGTAGGGCGGGCGGTACCAGCGCGGGCGCCGTCCGGTGAGGTCGTGGACGACCCGGACGGTCCGGGCCACCTCCTCGGCGTCGCGGGCGAACGCGGGCCGCCAGGGCCGGTCGTGGCGCCAGCCGTGCACCCCCAGCTCGTGCCCGCGCCGCACCGTCTCGCGCACCACCCCGGGGTGGCGCACCGCGTGCTCGCCGACCACGAAGAAGGTGGCCCGCACGCCGAGCCGGTCCAGTGCGTCGAGGAAGCGCGGGGTCGACTCCGGGTCGGGTCCGTCGTCGAAGGTGAGCGCGACGTGCCGGACGTGGCCGGTGCCGGCGAGGCCGGGGAAGAGCAGCGGCCGTACGCCCGGCAGCCAGCTGGCCGCCGGGACGATGTGCGCCGCGGCGGCGCCGGCCGGCAGCAGCACGGCGGCCGTCCGCCAGGAGCGGCCGGAGACGGGGGACATCGGTGACCTACCTCCTCGGTGTGCGCGGAAGAGCGGCGGCGGAACCGGGTGACGGCGCCGGACCGTCCTCGTCCCACCGGCCGCCGACGGACGGGGCGCGGGCGAGACCGATGCTGCCCGCGCCGATCAGGGCCACGCCGACCGCCTCCGGCAGCACCCGCAGCCCCAGCTGGATCGTCTCGGCGAACAGCACCCAGCCGAGGACGACGCTGCCGAGCGCGTCGCCGAGGGTGAGCGCGGGCTGGGAGGCCGTCAGCGGCCCGGCGGCGAGCGCGCCCTGCAGCAGCACGAAGGCGACGAGTCCGGCGGCCCCCGTGGCGTACGGCGACCAGTGTCCGAACATCGCGCCGGGCCCGTGCTCCAGCCGGCCCACGGCCTCCTTCAGCAGCGCGGCCGTGGTGGCGAAGCACAGCGCCGAGGCGAGGCCGAGCAGCGTGGCCCGGGACGCGCCGCGGACCGGGCGCGCGGCCAGCCAGAGCAGGGCGACCGCGCCGAGCACCCCGCCCCCGCCCAGCAGCCAGGCGCCCGGGCGCGCGGTCTCCTGCCCGGCGGTCGGGGCGGCGGCCAGCAGGAACAGGGCCAGCCCGCCGGCGAGGGCCACGAACGCCAGCCAGGTCCGGGCGTCGGGGCGGCGCCGGAAGACGACACTGCCCACGGCCAGGGTGAACAGCAGCTCGGCGGCGAGCAGGGGCTGCACCAGGGACAGGCTGCCCGTGGCCAGCGCCCCGGCCTGGAGCAGACCGGACAGCAGCAGCAGCGCGGCACCCGCCAGCCAGACGCGGCGCCGCAGCAGCTGCGGGATCCGGCGCAGGATGGACTCCTGCCCGTCGCCCTGGTCCGTCTCCTCGACGGCGGCCCGCCGCTGGAGCACCGAGGCGGAGGCGTTGGCCAGGGCCGCGAGCAGGGCGAGCAGCACCGTGACCGCGGTCATGGCCGCTCACCCGAAGCGGGCGGCGAGCCGCCGGTAGAGTCCGGGCGCGGCACCGCGCACCAGGGCGGGCAGCCGTAGCCAGCCGGGGACGTACACCTCGTCCCTGCCGTGCCGCACGGCGGCGCAGACCGCGTCCGCCACCCGCTCGGCGGGCACGGGCCGGGGCCAGGACCGGGTGTAGGGGTTGCCCCGCCGGTCGAAGAACGGCGTGTCGACCACGCCGGGGATGACGTGGCTGACGCCCACCCCGGTGCCGCGCAGCTCGTAGCGCAGGGAGTCGGCGAAGGTGCCGAGGGCGGCCTTGGCGGCGGAGTAGACGGCCTCGCCGCGCACGCCCACGCTGCCGGCCATGGACCCGATGAGCACGACGCGGCCCGTGCCGGCGGTGACCATGTGGGGCAGCAGGGCGCGCACCAGGCGGACGGTGGCCAGCAGGTCGACGCCCACGATCTCGTCGATGCGCGCGGCGGGCATGCCGGTGAAGTCCCCGGCCCAGCCGACACCCGCGCCCGCCACCAGCAGGTCGACCCGTCCGAGGTGGTCCAGGGCGAGGTCGGTGAGGTGGCGGCCGGCGCCGGGCCGGGCGAGGTCGCCGGGCAGCGCGACCGCGCCGGACTGGCCGGCCACCTGCTCCAGTCGGGTGATGTCGCGGCCGTTGAGCGCCAGCCGCCAGCCGCCCTCGGCGGCCAGCCGGCGGGCCACGGCCGCGCCGATGCCCGAGGACGCGCCGGTCACCAGGGCGGTGCCGCCCCGGCCGCCGGGCGGCGGGGCGGCGCGCTCCTGGGGGGCCGGGGCCGGGGCGGGCCGGGTGCCGTTCGACGGTCCTGCGGGAGACGGGGCATGGGACATGTGACGACCTCACTGCGACGGCGTGCGGGCTCGCGAACTGTCGGGGCCGAACCCTCGGGGTGTATCCAGGGCGCCACACACTGAAACACCGCGCACGGCGGGACCCGTCCCCCACGTCCGGGCGGGGGCTGTCCGGGGCCGCGGCCGGTGGGCGCGGCCGGACGCTTGGGACGGCGCCGCCGGGTAACCCGCAGGGGAGATCACCCCATCGGTGGAAGGAGAGGTCATGTCGGGTGGGAACGGCCGTGGCGACCACGAGGACCGGCCGGAGACGGCCGTGGAGGAAGTGCTCCGGGAGGTCGAGGAGGCCGGGAAGCGCGACGGGGACAAGACCTCGGGCGAGGCCGGGGACGCCATCACCCCGAACACCGGGGCGCAGGAGCAGGCGGAGGGCGACTGAGCCGGCCGGCCGGTCCGCCCCGGGGAGCCCGCCCGAGCCGCCCGGGCGGGCCGTCCCCGCGGCCGCGCCCCGAGGCGCTCGGTCCGGTGCGCCGGGCGCCCCTTCGAAGGGCGGCGGACCGGAGCGCGGGCCCGGCAACCGCCCGGTGCCCAGCCGGCACAGTTGATCGACGGCGGCGCGGGTACACGTGTCCCATGAGTCACCACCAGCGAGAACCCCGGCTGCCCAGCCCCCGAGGCCCGCTCACCGCCGCGCTGACCGCGTACCTGCGCGGTACGGGCCCGCTCCCCCGCCCCGCCGACGCCGGGGCGGGGGACCCGTACGGCGACGACCTCCAGCTCGCGCTGTACGTGTGCTACGAGCTGCACTACCGCGGCTTCGCCGGGGTGCCGGCGGAGCGGGAGTGGGACCCGGGGCTGCTGGCCGTGCGGGCCGCGCTGGAGCAGCGCTTCCTGGCCGCGCTGCGCGCCGACACCCCGGTCCACGACAGCCTGGACGACGCGCTCGGCGCCCTCCTGGCCGAGCCGGCCGAAGGCGCGGGGATCTCCGGCTTCCTCGAACGGGAGGGCGAGTTGTGGCACCTGCGGGAGTACGCGGCGCTGCGCTCGCTGTACCACCTGAAGGAGGCCGACCCGCACGCCTGGGTGCTGCCGCGGCTGTGGGGCCGGGCGAAGGCGGCGATGGCCGCGGTGGAGTTCGACGAGTTCGGCGGCGGCCGGGCCGACCGGGTGCACGCGCGGCTGTTCGCCGACCTGATGACGGACCTGGACCTGGACACCGCCTACGGCCGCCATCTGGACGCGGCCCCGGCCGAGATGCTGGCCGTGGTCAACCTGATGTCGCTGTTCGGCCTGCACCGCGCGCTGCGCGGCGCGCTGGTGGGCCATTTCGCCGAGGTGGAGATCACCTCCTCGCCCGGCTCGCGCCGGCTCGCCGGGGCGATGCGCCGCACGGGGGCCGGTCCGGCCGCGGAGTTCTTCTACGACGAGCACGTGGAGGCGGACGCGGTGCACGAGCAGGTGGTCCGGCACGAGGTGATCGGCGGGCTGCTCGCCGAGGAGCCGGAGCTGGCGCCGGACATCGCGTTCGGGATCGACGCGACCGAGTACCTGGAGGACCGGCTGGCCCGGCGGGTGCTGGCCGACTGGCGGGCGGGGCGGTCGTGCCTGCGGGTGCCCCTGGGGACGACGGAACACCGGAAGGCGGAGCGACAGGCGGCCCATATATCATGATTCGCGGGGCATTCGAGTGAGGTGAACCTTTTGCTGCTTCCGGGTGTGTACGCCCCTCAGGACGACACGGAATTGCTGGTGGAGGCCCTGCGCGACGAGGCCCCGCCCCCGGGTACGCGCGTGCTGGACGTGGGGACCGGAAGCGGGGCGCTGGCACTGGCGGCGGCCCGGCAGGGCGCCCGGGTGACCGCGGTGGACGTGTCCCGGCAGGCGGTGTGGACGGCCCGGCTGAACGCCTGGCTGAGCCGGCTGCCGGTGCGCATCCGGCGCGGCAACCTCTTCGCACCGGTCCGGGGCCGCACCTTCGACCTCATCCTGGCGAACCCGCCCTATGTGCCGGCGCCCGAGACGGGGCGCGGGCCGCGCGGCCGGTCCCGGGCCTGGGACGCGGGGCACGACGGCCGACTGCTGCTGGACCGGATCTGCCGGGACGCCCCGGCGCTGCTGGGGCCGGGAGGGGTGCTGCTGATCGTGCACTCGGCGCTGAGCGGCCCCGAACACACCCTGGAGCTCCTGGGAGCGGCGGGCCTGACGGCCGAGGTGGTCCGGCGCCGCCGCGTCCCCTTCGGCCCGGTGCTGCGCGCCCGGGAGGACTGGCTGCGCCGACGCGGGCTGCTCGCGCCGGCCGAGGACAAGGAAGAGCTGGTGGTCATCCGTGCCGAACGACCCCGCTGACAGCGCGCCGTGCGGACCGGCGGACGACACGCCGTACGAAGCGGCGGGTGATCCGCCGCGCGACCCGGCCGGGGCCGCCCGGCGGATCACCCTGCAACGGCGCGGGCCCCTCCTGGTGGAAGGGCCCGTGGAAGTCGAGCTGGAGGACGGGACCACGGTCCGCTCGGACCGGTTCCGCGTCGCTCTGTGTACCTGCCGGCGCAGTCGCCGCTACCCCTGGTGCGACACGAGCCACCGGCGCAGGGCGCACAGCCCTGGTTGAAACCGCATGTTTTTCGCCGCTCCCCGGACGGCCCCCCACGGACCGGCCGGGGAGCGGCTGTGTGCCCGGAGCCGGCGGGCGGCCCCACTCCGCCCGCCTGCCCCGGTGCGAGATCGCTGGTTCCCCGCTCCAGGGGCCGCACTCCCCAGTTGCGGGCCTGATCCGGCGTTCCACGGGGTACCGTGCGATCCCGGTCTAGAACGCGAAGAGGCTGCCGCCGACGGCATCCCTCGCGCACGCGTTGCCGAAAGTGCGCTCGTAGGAGACGCGCTGGCCCTGCCAGACGCCCTGGACCGTGACCACGACGGGGTCGTACACCTTGGTGCACATCACGCCGTCGGCGTCCTTGAGGGCGTAGAGGTCGCCGTTCAGGCCGCGCAGTTCGGCGCAGGCCTCGGCGGGGGCCGGGTGGGTCCCGGTGGGCGTCGGGGCGCAGCTCAGGGTGACGGCGCGCTCCGGAGTGGCCGTGGCCACGTCGTTGCCGTGGCCGGTGGTGAGCACCAGCGCCGAGGGGGCGTAGAGCGACGACGGGGCGGCGCCCGGTGCAGCGACGGCGGCCCCGGTCAGGGGTCCGCAAACGGCGGCGGCCGTGAGGCCGAAGGCCGCTGCCCAGCGCGCGGTGTTCCGCATTGTGTGCATCCTTCCGCTCGAACAGACGGGGTGCCGGCTCCAGACCGGTCGGGTGCCGGAGCGGCGTGCGCCACTCTGCCGAGTCCACCGCCGAAACTCACATCGAACCCACGGGTTTCGGTAACCTTTCGTGTTGAATCAGTGGCGTGAAGTCACGGAAACCGAACGACGGGACCCCGTAACAGAGCGGTTCCCCCGTTCGAGAAGCGGCCGGATGGCCGAAAATCAGCGCGTCGTTAATCGTCCTGAAACATTCCGGCTCCGCCCGCCCGGAGTCCCTTCATGACTCCCTGTGTTCACGAAGTGATCACCACGGGGACGGTTCAGGTCCAGCGCTGTCCGGCGGAGCCGTCCCGCACCTTGACGACGACGTCGGAGCCCGGCCGCCCGGCACCTGCGGCGAGCGCGAGCGCGCGGTCCCAGCGGGGCGTCAGCTCGCCCCCCGCGCCGAGGTCGTAGCGCACGTCGGCGCCGCGTTCCGCGCCGGCGCCGACGCAGTCGCCGAGGAGCACCACGCCCGCGTCGGCGTGCGAGTCCAGGCACAGGCCGGCGCCGGCCGCGCTGCGCAGCACCCCGTCGGTGCCGTAGGTCCACCGCTGGGTGGCCGCGGCGGAGCACACGGCGAGGACGGCCCCCGCCCCGGCGCGCGGCGGGCCCTCGATGTCCAGGCACAGGCCGGTGCCGTTGCGCAGCCGCCCCGGCCGGGCGGCGATGGGCAGACCCGCGGGGGCGGAGGCGGACGGCGAGGGGCCGCCGGTGGAGACCACCGGGCCGGTGCCGCCGGCGCCGCCGCCGTCCGGCCACGGGGAGACCGCCAGGACCGTGGCCAGCAGCCCGGCCGAGACCACCGCGAGTGCGGCCGGCAGTGTCCGGGACGAGCGGGCGGCGGCTCCCGGCAGGCGGCGCGCGGCCGTCCGGAAGGGGAAGCGGCCCGGCCTGCCGCCGCGCCGGCGTCCGGCAAGGCGCCGTGGGCCGCCGCCCGCGCGGGCGGGCCCGGGGCGGCGGCCGGGGCGCGAGCCGAGGTAGCGGCGGGCACCCCAGCCGAGCACGGCCTCGGCGAGCAGCACGCCGAGGCCGTGCTCGACGTGGCCGAGCTGGTCGGCCGCGTGCCGGCAGTGGGCGCAGCCGGCCAGATGCTCCCGGACCTCGGGCAGCAGCGCGCCGCCCCGGCGTATCGGGACGTCGAGGAGGCGGTTGTGGTAGCGGCATTCGCGGCCGGGCGCGCGTTCCCGGTGGGCGCGCACCAGGCCCTCGCGGAATCTCTCCCGGGCCCGTTCGAGCGCGGCCGCCGCGCTGCCGGCGTCGATGCCGAGCAGTGCGGCGGGCACGGCGGGCGGCTCGGCCTCGACCTCGGTGTGCCACAGCAGTGCCTGTTCCGGCCGGGAGAGGCCGTGGAACGCGCTCTCGGCAAGAACGCGGTTCTCCGGTACCGCCGGGGTGCGCGCGGCGCGCATGCCGCGCCCGCCGGCCGGTTTCGCGAGCCCGGGCAGTACGGCGGTGATCCGGTCCGCTCCGGACCAGTTCACGACCGTGTCCCGGACCGCCACCAGCAGGCGTGGCCGCAGCGCGTCGGCGCTTTCGCCGCGGGCCAGCCGGGCGAGGACCTGGTGGCAGGCGGCGGCCGTGACCATGTGGGCGAGGGGACCGGAACCGGCCAGGCAGATGACCGCGTACTCGTGCGCGGGCTGCCAGTGCCGGGCCATCAGCAGGGCGGCGGACCGGGAGGCCTCGGAGCCGGAGCCGGCCCGCAGCGGCCCGGCGAGGAGTTCGTCGGGCTCCCCGGAAGCGGCGCCGGACGGCGGGCGGGAGGGACGAGGGGGGCGGGGGGTGGGCACGGGGCGGATTCCTCCGGCGCGTGGTGCGAGCGGAAATTCACCGAGGGGGAACCCTCGCACACCTTCCACACCAGCAACAAGGCGCCCGCAGGAGTCGACCGTTGAAAGGAAGCCAGGGCCGGGGGGGGGGGGGGGGGGGGGGGGGGGAGAGGGGGGGTCGGTGTACGCTTTGCCGGGTTCCCTTGGGTAGCCCTGCCGCCCA
>NZ_JBVJOT010000021.1:0-8455 GCF_055583025.1 Streptomyces sp. NPDC104831 | reverse complement strand
AGGGGAGGGAGGGGGGAGGGGGGAAAGGCGCCACCGCCCCCGCCCACCCCCCCCCCCCCCCCCCCCCCCCCCCCCCCCCCCCCCCCGCCCCGTGTGAAGCGGGCGCACGCACCGGCCGGCCGCGCACGCTCCCGAAGGGGGCGGTCCGGTAGTGGACTGACGTCCCGGTCCTCCCCGGGAGGCCCGTCCCGGCCGGTGGCTCCGGCGGCTTCCTCCGCCGGCCGGGGCGGGTCAGATCTGCCAGGCGCGCAGCCGGTCGGCGGCGCCGTAGACGTCGGTCTTGCCGGAGATCAGATCCCGGGCGAGGTCGACGAGGGCGCCGTAGGGCGGATCGATGCCGGCGCCGCTGACGAACATGTAGGCCACGGCGGTGGCGCAGGCGAAGCGGGCGTTGGCGGCCGGCAGCGGCTTGAGCACGGCGAGGGTGTGCAGCAGCGCGGCGGCCCGCCAGGCGGCGTCGGAGTCGACGCCGAGCCGGGGCGGGTCCACCCGGTGCCGGGCGACGGCCGCGACCAGCGCCGAGAAGTCGTCCACGGCGGGCTGGTCGGGCAGGACCTCCTCGTGCCGCTGGAGCAGCCAGGGAACGTCGATGTGGATGACGGAGGGCATCGCTCAGGCGGCCTCGCCCCGGCCGGGGCGCTCGTCGTCGGGGAAGGCCGCGGCGAACTCCTCGGCGTGGCCGGCGAAGAAGCGGCGGAAGGCCTCCGCGCCTTCCTGGAGGGCCCGGTGCCGGGCGATGTCGGCGGCGGCGGCCTCTCGGACCAGGGCCTTCATCGACGTACCGCGCTCCTTGGCGATCTGGCGCAGGTCCTCTAGTTCCCGTTCGCTGAACTCCACGTTGAGAGCTGGCATGCCCTCACGGTACCGCGCGGGTACTCACGCGTAAATATCCCCAGGTGGGGCGGGCTACGTCACGGTACCGCCCGCTCTGCCCGCCCCCTCACGTCTCCCATCCGCCGATGCGCACCGCGCCCTCGGGACGGCCCGGGCGGGCGCTGGTGAGGGTCAGGCGCAGGCGGGAACCCCGGACCGGGCCGAAGGTGATGACGGTGGGGGTGTCGGAGGCGGTGGCCCACTCCGCCCTCGTCCCGGTCGCCGGGACCCGGGCGTGCCCGTCCCGCACCGCGGCCTCGGCCCGCGCGGGCAGGCTGTGACCCGCGTCGACCGTGAAGGACACGGCCACCCGGTCGAAGGTCCGGGTGCGTCCGTGGTCGACCGACACCCGGTCCTTCTCCCGGGCCCCGTCGCACGCGGGCAGCAGCGCGGTGGCCTGCTCGGCGAAGGCGTTGGACCGGCCGGTGGCCGGATCGCCGTCCGGCATCGCGGCGGGCGGGGTGTCCGGGCGGCCGGAGGAGCTCGCGTCCGCGTGCGGGTGGCCGGGCGGCGACGGGGGTCGGGACGGAGGACGGCGGGTGCGGTGGTCACGGCCGGGCGGGCCGGGGTGGTGCCGAGGCGGACGGTGGACGGGCGCAGACCGTCCGCGCGGGCGGTGATCGCCGGTGACCGGGCCCCGGGCGTGTTCGACCGGTCGGCCCTGGGGCCCCGGCGCCGCCCCTCACGCGAGCGCATCACGCACTACGCTGGTACACGGGTGGTGCCATCTGTTCACCGAGAGTGTGCGCTTGGAGCGGCGACGATGAGCCGGGTCTATCCGTTCGACGACACGGGCACGGCACGGGCTGTCGTCGGCGACGACGGCACGCTGCGGGAATGGAACGAGGGCGCCGTCCGCCTGCTCGGCCACCCGGCGGACGCCGTCCTGGGCCGCCCCGCCGCCGAACTGCTGGCCGGCGCCCCCGCCCCGGCCGCCCCCGACGGCCCGCGCTGGGAGGGTACCGTCGCGCTGCGTCACCACGACGGCCGTACCGTCTCCGTGTGGCTGCTCGCCCACCGCCGCCCACCGCACGACGGGCGCCCGGGCGACTGGCTCGTGGTCACCCCGCTCGCCGGCGCGCAGCCGCCCGTCGACGAGGACCCGCTCGCCGAGGCGGGCCTGATCCAGTCACCCTGCGCGATCGCCGTGTACGACGACCGGCTGCGGCTGCGCCGGATGAACGAGGCGATGGCCGCCGTCGTCGGGCTCCCCGAGGAGCGGGTACGGGGGCTGCGGCTCGCGGAGCTGGGCGGCAAGCCGCAGAGCGAGGAGCTGGAGCGCGGCCTGCTCAGGGTGCTGACCTCGGGCCGGCCGCTGGACGTGCAGACCTTCCTGCGCACCGGCGGGGAGGACCGGGCGCACGCCTGGCTGGCCCGGATGGCTCCGGTGCGCGACCGCGCGGGCCGGGTGCGGGGCGTGTCCATGGCCGCGCACGACATCACCGACAACCAGCGCGCCCGGCAGCGGCTCCAGCTCGTCAACGAGGCCAGCGTGCGTGTCGGGACCACCCTGGACGTCACCTGTACCGCCCAGGAGCTGGCGGACGTGTGCGTGCCGGCGCTCGCCGACTTCGTCACCATCGACCTGCTCGACCCGCAGGAGAGCCACGGCGAGCCCCCGGCCCGCGTCACCGCGCCGGTGCGGCTGCGCCGCGTCGCCCACCAGTCGGTGCTGCCCGGCGTCCCGGAGGCGGTGGTCGGCCCCGGGCGGACGGAGCGGTTCCCGGTGTCGTCCCCGCAGGCGGACGCGCTGGCCGCGGGCCGCACCATCGTCGCCTCGCTGCCGGACGCCGCCATGGACCGGTGGCTGACCTGGCACGGCGAGCGCGGCGAACGGGCGCGGGAGTTCGGCGTCCACTCCTCGATGTCGGTGCCGATCCAGGCCCGCGGGCTGACGCTCGGGGTCGCGGTGCTGTGCCGGCACCGGCGGCCGGACGCGTTCACCCCGGACGACGTGCTGCTGGCCGAGGAGATCACCGCGCGGGCCGCCGTCTGCATCGACAACGCGCGCCGCTACTCGCGCGAGCGGGAGACGGCGCTCGCCCTCCAGCGCAGCCTGCTGCCCCGCTCGCTGCCGCGCACGGCGGCGCTGGAGGCGTGCTCCCGGTATCTGCCGGCCGCCCGCGCCGGGGTCGGCGGGGACTGGTTCGACGTGATCCCGCTCTCCGGGATGCGGGTCGCCATGGTCGTCGGGGACGTGGTCGGGCACGGCATCCAGGCCTCGGCCACCATGGGCCGGCTGCGCACCGCCGTGCGCACCCTCGCGGACATCGACCTGACCCCGGACGAGCTGCTGACCCACCTGGACGACCTGGTGCTGCGGCTCTCGGACGAGTCCGGGGCCGCGAGCGCCGGCGAGGCGGGCAGCCCCGGCGAACTCGGCGCGACCTGCCTGTACGCCGTCTACGACCCGGTGTCCCGGCGCTGTTCCCTGGCCCGCGCCGGGCACCCGCCGCCCGTGGTCCTGGAGCCGGGCGGCACCCCCCGGGCACTGGAGCTGCCCGCCGGTCCCCCGCTGGGCCTGGGCGGGCTGCCCTTCGAGTCCGCCGAGGTGGAGCTGCCCGAGGGCACGGTCCTCGCGCTGTACACGGACGGCCTGGTGTGGTCCCGGGAACGGGACCCGGAGGCCAGCCGGGAGCTGCTGCACGCGGCGCTCGGGGCGTACGCCGGCTCACTTGAGGAGACCTGCGATCGCGTGCTGCACGCCCTCCTCCCCTACGGCGGCGCCCCCGACGACGTGGCGCTGCTGCTCGCCCGCACCCAGGGTCTGCCCGCCTCGCAGGTGGCGACCTGGGACATCCCGGCCGACCCGGCGCTGGTCGCGCCGATCCGCAAGCAGGTCGTGGAGCAGCTGGCCGACTGGTCGCTGAGCGAGGCGTCGTTCACGACCGAGCTGGTGGTCAGCGAGCTGGTGACCAACGCCATCCGGTACGGCTCCCACCCGATCCGGCTCCGGCTCATCCACGACGCCACCACGCTGACCTGCGAGGTCTTCGACGCCAGCCACACCGCCCCGCACCTGCGCCGGGCCAAGGTCTTCGACGAGGGCGGCCGGGGCCTGCTCCTGGTGGCCCAGCTCACCCAGCGCTGGGGCAGCCGCCACACCTCGGACGGCAAGACGATCTGGGCCGAACTGCCGCTGTTCGAGCAGGACCGGTAGCGGGCCCGGGCCGAACCCGTACGGCGTACCCGCCCGGACGGGACGGCGCGACCGCCGGGTTCAGGACGCCGTCAGCCAGGGGCGTACCCGTCTGCGGGCCTCGTGCAGGCGCGACTTGAGGGTGCCGAGCGGGATGCCGGCGCGTTCGGCGGCCTCGGCGTAGTCCAGTTGGCAGATGTCCCGGTAGACCAGCGGCGCGACCAGCTGCGGATGCTCCCGCTCCAGCCGGTCCAGGGCCTCCAGCAGGTCCACCCGGGAGCCGGCGATGACGCTGGTGGTGCGCGGGTCGACGGCGTGGGCGGGCTCGATCGCGGCGGGCTGTTCGGCGGCCCGGCGCCTCAGCTCGCGGTACTTCTGCCGGCAGCAGTTGGCGACGACGGTGTACAGCCAGGTGCCGAAGCGGCTGCGGCCCTCGAAGCCCGTGATGTGCCGGGCCACCTGGAGCAGGACGTCCTGGGCGGCCTCCTCGGCGTCCTCCCGGCACGGCAGGAACCGCCCGCAGCGGCGCACGGTCTCGGGCCGGATCTCGCTCAGCAGCAGCTCCAGCGCCGCGCCGTCACCGGCGGCGGCGCGCCGGGCCAGTTCCTCGGTCGGCGTCCGGTCCGGCACGGCGGCCCCCTTCACGTCTTCCTCGGGCCAGGCATGATAGCCGTATGCAGCCCCCGGAGCGGATCGGCCGGTACCGTCTCGAACGGCCGCTGGGCAGCGGCGCGTTCGCCCTGGTGTGGCTCGGCCACGACCCCGGGCTGCAGGCTCCGGTCGCGGTGAAGGTCCTCGCGGAGAACTGGGCGCACCGGCTCGACGTCAGGGAACGCTTCCTGGCCGAGGCCCGGTTGCTGCGCCGGGCGGGTTCCGGCCGGGTGGTGCAGGTCTACGACATCGGGGAACTCCCGGACGGGCGGCCCTACTTCGTGATGGAGTACGCCGGTGGCGGGACCCTCGCCGAGCTGGCGGCGGGTGGTGCGCTGCCGGTGCCCGAGGCGCTGGCGCTGACCGCCGAGGCCGCGCGCGCCGCCGCCGAGCTGCACGAGGCGGGCATCGTGCACCGTGACATCAAACCGGCCAATGTGCTGCTGCACACCGCCCCGGACGGCTCGCGGCGGGTGCTGCTGGCCGACCTGGGCCTGGCCAAGAGCCTCGCGCAGGCCTCGGTGCTGACGCTCGCGGCGGGTTCGGCGGGGTACCGGCCGCCCGAGCAGGCCGAGCCCGGCGCGGGCATCGACGAGCGGGCGGACGTCTACAGCCTGGGCGCGGTCGGCTACGAACTGCTCACCGGGAGCGTGCCGGGCCCGCCGGGGAAGGTGGTGCCGCCCCGGCGGCTGCGGCCGGAGCTGGGCGAGGACGTGGCGCGGGCGCTGCTGCGCGCGCTGGAACCGGACCGGGCGCGGCGCTGGCCGGGCGCGCTGGCGTTCGCGCGGGAGCTGGACCGGCTGGCCGAGCGGCCCCCGGCGCCGTCCGCCCGCCGGGCCGCCGGGCCGCGCGCCCGGCTCGGCCCGGTGGCTCTGGCCATCGCCGCGGTGCTCGCCGCCGGCGCCGCCGCGGTCACGGTGACCGTGGCGCAGCACCGGGACGGCGGCGGGCCGCAGCGGGTGCGGATCACGGACGCCGGCGGGCGGGTGACGCTCACGGTGCCCGCCGGCTGGGGCCGCGAACTGCGCGATTCCGGCTGGGATCCGCGGGTGCTCGGGCTGGCGGCGGGGCGCGAGCCGGGCCTGGTGGTGGCCGACGACCTGTCCCGCTGGACCGACCTGACCGCGCCCGTGGACGGCGTGTTCGTCGGCGTCGGCGGCCGCGGCCGCCTCGCCGCCGCGGTGGCGGCGCTCACCCACCCCGGCTGCCGCTCCACGGGTTCGCGCACCTTCGCCGACGCCCACTGGCGCGGCCTGGTCCGGTCCTTCGGCCGCTGCCCGGACGGCGGCTCGGTCACCGAGTGCGTGCTTTCCCCGGCGGGCGGCGCCGCTCGCCCGCAGGTGTACGTGCAGATACGCCGACGGGGTGACGGCGATGCGGCCGACGGCGTACTGCGTTCGCTGCGGGTGGCCTGAACGGCGCCTGCGGAGGGGCGAAACGGGGAAAAGAACCCGCGTGCCCCGAACTTTTCCGGCGGTCCGCGCATCGGACGGGGAGAACGGCGCACCCGGCGCCCCAGGCACGCGCCACGGCCGCGTGCCACGATCCTTCAGGAGTGTGAGCGACATGGTGCACACCCCCCGGCCCGCGCGGCGCGGGGCCCTGCTCGTGGGCACGGCCGCCGTGCTCGGCCTGCTGGCCGGCTGCGGCGACGGCGAGACCGCCCGCAGCGATCCCCCGGCCAGGTCCTCCGGTACGGCCGCCCCCGCGCGGCCGACGCCCACCCCCTCGGCGTCGGCCCCGGCCACCTCCTCGGCCCCCGTCTCCTCCCTCCCGCCGGCCCCGCCGAGGACGGCGGCGTCCTCGGGCGGCCGCACGACCGCCGCGCCCGCGACCGCCGCGGGCGGTTCCCGCTGTCACACGTCCGAGCTGCGGGCCTCGGTGGGCCGGGGCGACCCGGGCGCGGGCCAGGAGAACTTCCCGGTGGTCCTCACGAACAGGTCCGGTCGCACCTGCACCCTGCGCGGTTATCCGGGCGCGGCCTTCCTGAACGGTTCGGGCGGCCGGCTCGGCTCCGACCCCAGGCGGGCGCCGGGCACCCCGGTCACCGTCACGGTCCGGCCCGGGCAGAGCGCCTGGGCCGGGCTGACCTTCTCCAACCCGCAGGTCAGCGGCGCGAAGGCGGCCACCCCGGCCGTGCTGCTGGTCACCCCGCCGGACGAACGCGATCCGCTGCGGGTGTCCTGGCCCGGCGGCCCGGTGCCGGTCTCCGGCACCGCCTCGGCCGCCCGTCTGACGCTCCTCGGCCCGGGCACGGGGCCCTGACCGGGGTCCTGGGCCGAGCCTTGACCACTCCTCCACCGAGCCCCTGACCGGTCCCGGAGCGGCGGTCTGTTTTCATGGGCGGGCAACCCCGTGATCACTTCCGGAAGGACCCGCCCTGAACACCCCGCTCGCCGCGGCCCTGTCCGCCGCCTTGCTGGTCGCCGTGCTCGCCTGGGCCGTCGTACGGCCCTTCGGATGGCCGGAGGCGGTCATGGCCGTGCCCGCCGCCGGGATCGCGGTGGCCACCGGCGTCCTCCCCCTCGCGCACGCCCGGGCCGAGGCCGAGCGGCTCGGCCCGGTGGTCGGCTTCCTCGCGGCGGTGCTGGTGATCGCCCACTTCTGCGACGTGGACGGGCTGTTCCAGGCGTGCGGCGCGTGGACGGCCCGCTGGGCGGCCGGCCGGCCGGTGCGGCTGCTGACCGCCGTGTTCGCGCTGGCCTCGGCCATCACCGCCGTGCTCAGCCTGGACGCGACGATCGTGCTGCTCACCCCGGTGGTGTTCGCCACGGCCGCGCGTACCGGCGTACGGCCCAAACCGCATGTGTACGCCTGCACCCACCTGTCGAACACCGCGTCGCTGCTGCTGCCGGTGTCCAATCTGACGAACCTGCTGGCGTTCGCGGCGAGCGGGCTGAGCTTCACCCGGTTCGCGGCGCTGATGGCGCTGCCGTGGCTGGCCGCGATCGGCGTCGAGTACCTGGTGTTCCGGCGGTTCTTCGCCCGCGACCTCGCCGCGGCGGCCCCGGCGGACCAGGACGCCGGCGCCGCGCCGCGGCTGCCGCTGTTCGCGCTGGTGACGGTGGGCTGCACGCTGGCCGGATTCCTGGTGGCGTCGGTGTTCGGCGTGGAACCGGCCTGGGTGGCGGCCGGAGGTGCGCTGGTGCTGGCCGGGCGGGCGCTGGCGCGGCGCCGGGCGACCCCGCTGACGGTCGTACGGGCGGCTGCCCCCGCCTTCCTGGCGTTCGTGCTGGCGCTCGGCGTGGTGGTGCGGGCGGTGGTCGACAACGGGCTCGCGGACGTGCTGGGGCAGGTGCTGCCGGGCGGCACCGGGCTCGTCGCGCTGCTCGGCACCGCCGCGCTGGCCGCGCTGCTCGCCAATCTGATCAACAACCTGCCCGCGGTGCTGGTCCTGCTGCCGCTGGCGGCCCCGGCCGGGCCGGGCGCGGTCCTCGCGGTGCTGCTCGGGGTGAACATCGGCCCGAACCTCACCTACGCCGGGTCGCTGGCCACGCTGCTGTGGCGGCGGATCGTGCACCAGCACGAGCACGAGGTGGACCTCGGGGAGTTCACCCGGCTGGGTCTGCTCGCCGTGCCGTCGTCCCTCGCGGTCGCGGTGGTGGCACTGTGGGGGTCGTTGCGGATTCTGTAGGGTGCGCGGGCGCCGCCGCGAAGGCGCGCGGCGGCGGGAGGTGCGGCGGATGCGGGTGATCGCCTGGCTGGTGGAGGGCACCTGGCCGGCCTGGGGGGGGGGGGGGGGGGTGCACCCGACCGGGGGAGACAAAGGGGGGCTTCTCCCCGCTAGGGAAA
>NZ_JBVJOT010000020.1:115971-135109 GCF_055583025.1 Streptomyces sp. NPDC104831 | reverse complement strand
CTGGCCCGGGTGCCCGGCTCGCAGGCCCACGACGAGATCGTCACCACGGGTGAGGGCATCAAGCGGGTCACGGGCCGCTCCGGCGGCACCGAGGGCGGTCTCACCACGGGTGAGCTGCTGCGGGTGCGGGCGGCGATGAAGCCGATCGCGACCGTGCCCCGGGCGCTGAGGACGGTGGACGTCGTCACGGGCGAGGCCGCGCAGGCCCACCACCAGCGCTCCGACGTGTGCGCGGTGCCGGCCGCCGGGATCGTGGCCGAGGCCATGGTCGCGCTGGTGCTGGCGGACGCGGTGGCGGAGAAGTTCGGCGGGGACAGCGTCACCGAGACCCGCCGCAACGCCCGGTCCTACCTCGGCCGCCTGACCGTACGCTGAGGTGGGCGGGCGGGTGTGGGGCGCGGCCCCCACACCCGCCCGGGCAGGCGGTGGTCCCGCCACACCCGCCGGGCGGAGGACGCCATGCCCTGTCAACGGGCCGTCAATCGTGCGGATATGGCCGATGCCCACCGGTCGCGCACGGGTGGTCCTCCACGCACGACCCGGCATATTCGGGTGGCAGGAGCACCTCGTCCCGCCGGGGTCGCGCCGGTCATGGTGCTCATGTAGCCGAAAAGAGCTTCCCGACCCGGCTGGAGCATCGTGAACACGTCTGTCCTCAGGAAACTCGACGCCCCCCACGCGCTGTCCGTGCCCCGCCAACGCTGCGTCGCTCCCGGTGGCGAGGCGCCCGACGAGATCGTCGCGGAGCTGTGTGCCGCCTTGTTCTCCCTCCTGGGCCGCAAGGACCAGCGGCGCCAAGCCGAGCAGTACCTGCGTGGGCTGCTGACCACGCGGGGCCGCAAGTCCATCCGCAACATCGCCGCCCATCTCGGCCGTCCCGGCCTGGAACAGAGCCTGCACCACTTCATCGCCAGCTCGACCTGGGACTGGCGGCCGCTGCGCGGTGCGCTGGCCGGCTACCTGGAAGACGCCATCGCGCCGCAGGCATGGGTGATACAGCCCATGCACATACCGAAGGCCGGCAAGTACTCGGTGGGCGTGGACGAGCAGTTCGCCCCGCATCTGGGGCAGGTCGTCCGGGGCCAGCAGGTGATCGGCGCCTGGCTGGCCGCGCCGGCCGTGAGCGCCCCCGTCGACTGGCGGCTGGTGCTGCCCGAGAGCTGGGTCAACGACCCCGAGCGGCGGGCCCGGGCGGAGGTGCCCGAGCGGACGGCGCCGGAGAGCGCGGAGGAGAGCGCCGTGACCGTGGCCCTGGAGATGGCACGGCTGTGGGACATCCCCCGCCGGCCGGCCGTCCTGGACCTGCGCCGCTGCGACGTGGCCGCCGCGGCCCGCCGGCTGGCCGCGGGCGGGGTGCCCTTCCTCACCCGGATCAGCCCGTCCTGCCCGCTGTCCGTCGCCGATCCGGCGCTGCCCGGGCACCGGGCGGGGCCGCTGCCCGCGCGGCGGATCCTGGACCTGCTCAAGGGGATGCGGGTGCCCGCCGCCTGGCAGGACCCGGCCGAGCCGCACCTCGCCCGCGCCTCCTGGGCGGCGAAGGTCCCGGTGGCGCTGCCGGGGGCCGTCGGCGGTGCGCCCCGGCGGCTGTTCCTGCTGGGCGAGTGGGCCGACCCGGGACGGCCGCCGTCCGCCCTCTGGCTCACCTCCCTGCCCCGGGTGCCGGCCGCGTCGCTGGTGCGGACCGCGAAGCTGGCCGGGCGGGTGGAGCGGGACCGCGACCTCGTCGGTGAGCAGGCGGGGCTGCGCGACTTCGCGGGGCGTTCGTTCCGCGGCTGGCACCGTCACATGACACTCGCGTCGGTGGCCCACACGGCGCTCGCCCTGCGGGCCGCCGGGTACGGGCCGCGGCGGGCCGACCGGCTGATCGGGGCCTGACCGGCCGGCGCCCCCGGGGGTGCCGGCCGGACCGCGCGGGGGGTGGTGGCTTCGTCAGGGTGCCACGGCCCTCGCGCGCCGCACCGCCGGGTGCTCCGGGGCCTTTGGCGTGCCCGGTGCGCGCAGGCGCGCGAACTCCTCGCGCAGCACGGGCAGGACCTGCTCGCCCAGGATGTCGAGCTGCTCCAGCACCGTCTTCAGGGGCAGCCCATTGGCGTCCACGTTGAACAGCTGGCGCTGGTAGTCGCCGCAGTACTCGCGGAAGGCCAGCGTCTTGTCGATGACCTCCTGGGGCGATCCGACGCTCAGCGGGGTGGCCGCCATGTAGTCCTCCAGGGAGACACCGCCGCCCATGACGGGAGAGTGGTCGAAGTAGGGCCGGAACTCCCGGACCGCGTCCTGGGAGCGGGGCCGGACGAAGGTCTGCCCGCCCAGTCCGACGATGGCCTGTTCGGGTGTGCCGTGACCGTGGTGGGCGAACCGCCTGCGGTAGAGCGCGACCATCTTCCTGGTGTGGGCCGCGGGCCAGAAGATGTGGTTGGCGAAGAAGCCGTCCCCGTGGACGGCGGCCTGCTCGGCGATCTCCGGCGAGCGGATGGAACCGTGCCAGACGAAGGGCGGGACCCCGTGCAGGGGGCGGGGGGTGGAGGTGAAGCCGCGCAACGGCGTGCGGAACCGGCCCTCCCAGTCGACGTCCGTCTCCCGCCACAGCCGGTGCAGCAGCGCGTAGTTCTCGGCGGCGAGGGGGATCCCCTGCCGGATGTCCTGCCCGAACCAGGGATAGACGGGGCCGGTGTTGCCCCGGCCGAGCATCACGTCCACGCGCCCGTCCGCCAGGTGCTGGAGCATGGCGTAGTCCTCGGCGATCTTCACCGGGTCGTTGGTGGTGACGAGGGTGGTCGAGGTGGACAGGATCAGGCGCTTCGTCCGCGCCGCGACATGGCCGAGGAGGGTCGTCGGCGAGGACGGTACGAACGGCGGGTTGTGGTGTTCCCCGGTGGCGAAGACGTCGAAGCCGACCTCTTCCGCCTTGAGCGCGATGGTGACCATCGCCTTGATCCGCTCGTGCTCGCCGACGGCCCGGCCGGTCGCCGGGTCCGGGGTGACATCGCCCACGGAGAAGATCCCGAACTGCATGACGTCCTTTCGTTCGTGGTGTGCGGTCCGGTCAGCCGGACACCCGCGCCCAGGCGGTTGCGAGGTGGTCCGGTGCGGGGTCCGCGAGGACCCGGGTGCGCCCGATGCCGTCGAGGACGATGAAGCGCAGGGTGTTCCCGCGGGTCTTCTTGTCCACCCGCATGGCGTCCAGCAGTTCGGGCCACCGGCCGCCGCGGTGGTGCAGGGGCAGGCCGAGCGCGCCGAGCACGGTCCGGTGGCGGTGCGCCACGGCGTCGTCCGACAGGCCGGCGAGGCGGCCGAGTTCGGCGGCGAACACCATGCCCACGGACACCGCCTCGCCGTGCCGCCAGGTGAAGCCCTCGCATTTCTCGATCGCGTGGCCCAGCGTGTGGCCGTAGTTGAGGGCTTCGCGCGGGCCCTGTTCGCGCAGGTCGCGGGTGACGGCCTCGGCCTTGACCCGGATCGCGCGTTCGACGAGTTCCCGGGTGTGCGGGCCGTGCGGGCCGCGCGCGCCCTCCGGGTCCGCCTCGATCAGGTCCAGGATCGTGGTGTCCCGGATGAAGCCGGCCTTGACGACCTCGGCGAGGCCCGCCGTGTAGTCGGCGGCCGGCAGGGTGATGAGCGCGTCGAGGTCGCACAGGACGGCGGCCGGCGGGTGGAAGGCGCCCACCAGGTTCTTGCCCTCGCCGGTGTTGATGCCGGTCTTCCCGCCGACCGCCGCGTCGACCATGCCGAGCAGGGTGGTCGGTACGGCGATCCAGGGCACCCCGCGCAGCCAGGTGGCGGCCGTGAAGCCGGCCAGGTCGGTGGTGGCGCCGCCGCCGATGCCCACGATCACGTCGGTGCGGGTGAAGCCGTGCTGTCCGAGGATGCGCCAGCAGCGGGCGGCGGTGCCGGCGGTCTTGGCCTGTTCGCCGTCCGGCAGCTCGATCAGTGTCGGTTCGAGGCCCCGCCCGGCGAACAGGTCCGCCGCGACGGCGGCCTTCTCGCGCAGCCGGGGCGGGTGCAGGACGGCCACCCGCGAGACCGCCCCGCCGTCGGCCGCGGTGCCGGCGAGTTCGCGCAGCAGGCCGTGGCCCACCCGCACGTCGTACGCGTCCCGGCCGGTACCCACGTGTATGTGTGTGTCCATCCACGTCACGCTAGTGATCGACGCGGCCGTGCCCGCGTCGGCGCGGGGGAATACGTCACCTCCGGGCGGTGGTGCCGTCCGACCTGACACATCTGCCGGCCCGCCGTGGCCCCCGGAGGGCCGGCGGGACCAGACTGCTGCCTCAGGCGTCCGGGACGCCCGCGCCGTGCGGGCGCAGCAGGGCCCGCATCCGGTGGATCCGCAGGGCGAGCTGGATGTCGAGGGTCCGGCCGGGCTCCTGCCACCGCGGGCCGAGGAGCGTGCCGACCCGGTCCAGCCGGCGCGCGACGGTGTTGGCGTGGATGTGGAGCCGGTCGGCGGCCCTGCTCGGGCTGGCGCCCGTGGCGAAGTACGCCTCCAGCGTCTTCACCAGCTCGGTGTCGTTGTCCCGGTCGTAGGCGAGGACCGGCCCGATGGAATTGTCGATGAAACCGCCCACGTCGTGGCCGTCGGACAGCAGGAGTCCCACGAAGCCGAGGTCGTCGAGCGCCGCGGCGCTGCCGATGGCGTCGAGGGTGGTCAGCGCCTCCAGGCAGCGCACCGCCTCCTGGTGGAGCCGGCCCGCCTCCATGGGACCGCGGCCGGGTCCGGAGGCGCCCACCGTCACCGGATGGCCCAGCACCGCGGACAGCTCGCCGGCGACCGAGCGCGCGGTGTCCGAGGCGTCGGTGCCGGGCAGCAGCAGCACGATGTTGCCGTCCCGGGCGGTCTTGAGGCCGCCCTGCCGGTAGGCGTAGGAGGAGGCCCACATCATCGCGCGCCCGTGCGAGCCGCCCTCGATGCGGACGGCGAGCAGCACATGGGGTGCCGCCGGGTCCAGGCCGGCCCTGCCGAGGCGCTGTTCCAGGCGGTGTGCCCGGCGTGACCCGCCGGCGGACAGGGCGATCAGCTCGTCGAACAGTTCGTCGTGGACGGGGCCTTCCGCCGCGGCCGTGCCGTGCTGGAGGAGCAGGTGGAGCGCGAAGACGGCGGTGATCAGGTGCAGCAGCCGTTCGTCCTCGCCGACCAGCGGGGTGGCGGGGCGCAGGACGGCGAAGCCCAGGTTCTCCGCGCCCGCCGCCACGGGGGCCACCCAGGTGTCCTCGCCGTACAGCAGGGGGGTGCGCTGTGCGTGGGCGTCCCAGGACACCTCGGTGACCGCGTTGTCGTCGAGGTCGGGCAGGGGCGCGGTGGCGGTGATGACGCGGCCTGCGGGATTCCGCAGTTGCACGGTGCCGTCCAGCGCGTCGGCGGCGGCCTGCGCCAGGATGTCGAGGTCCGCTCCGGACAGCAGCAGTCCCATCAAGTGGCCGTTGACATCGGCGAGTTGTTGCAGCCGGGCCAGTGTGGTCCGGGTACGGAAGCCGTCGGATTCGAGTTCGCTGACCTCGACGCTGGCGTCCTGGAGCCGTTCCGCGCGCTTGAGGGCCACGGCGCCCAGCGCGGCCAGCGAGCACGCCAGGCCGATCTCGTCCGGGGTGAGGTGGCGTACGGTGCGGGTCGCGCAGAACAGGACGCCGAGGGTGCTGTCGCCGTGCACGAGCGGCACGGCGAGCAGCGAGGTGATGCCTTCCGCGCGGACCATCTCGTCGGCCCGCGGGCAGTGCTCGAACCGGTCGTCGTGCAGATAGTCGGCCGTCCAGATCGGCGCCCCGGTCGTCACGGCCTGCTGTCCCGAGCCCATGGCGAGGCGCATCTCGGCCCACAGTCCGGTGGTGGCGCCCTCGACGGCGTGCAGGCTCAAGGTGCCGTCGTCCTCGCACAGACCGATGCACGCCATGTCCGCCTTGATGATCCGCTTGACCCGGCGGCTGATCACCCGCATCAGCTCGCCCAGGTCGTGCGGCTGGGTCATGTCGCGGGCGGTGTCGACGAGTTCGGCGAGTCCGTCCTCCCGCTGCCGGCGCCGGTGCTGCGAGGCGTGCACGACATGGGCCAGCCGGACCGCCTGCTCCATCCGGTCCCGCTCCTCGGGCGTGCAGGTCCGCTCCGCCCGCAGCAGCAACTCCTCGAAACGGTGGGACGGTACCTCTTCGGCCAGCAGCCGGAGCACGGTGAGCAGGTCCGGATGGTCTCTGTCTGCTGCGTCGGTCATCGCCTTTACCCCCGCCGGCCTGGCCTTTCGCGTTTGCGAACAGAACTTAGACGGACGGCGATCGAGGAGTCAACCACGGCCGTTCGGTGAGGCCGGCCACCGGGGCGGTGCCCGGCGGGGACGCGGCGGGCGGGTGCCGGGCCGCCGGTGCCGGCTGCGCCCCGGGGCGGTCGACGGTGCGGGAGCCGAATGGGCCGGGGACGGTACGGCACGTCGAGGAGCACACCCGGTGTGACGGGCACGGATGCGGCCGGGCGCCGGAGATCCCGGTGAGGCGGCGGAGACGGCGAGGGGCGCGCGGGGCGTGGGCCGGGCGCGCCGCCCGGGCGTCCCCGCGCGCACCCGGACCCGCGCGCGGGGACGCCTCCGCCCACCGGGCGTCAGGCGCTTTGCAGGTCGCCGAGGGGGATGCGGGGCAACGTGCTGAGTTCGAGGTCCGCGCAGTGCGTCCGCCGGGCGGCCCCCTGCTGTGCGGGGATCCGGCCCGGCAGGGACCGGCCGGGCGCGGTGCGTCCCTCACGGCGCCTGCGCAGGTAGTCCCGGATGACGTCGCGGTCCTGGCCCCGGTGGTCCAGGTCCGCCTTCAGCTGCGCGTACAGGGGCGTCGCGGGGCAGTAGCGGGTGAGTGCCTGCGCCAGGTCCGCGCACAGCTCCCGCCAGCGCCCGAGCCGGAGCTCCGCGTCGATCCACCGGTCCACGGCGCGCTGCCAGGAGCAGGTCAGCCGGGTGGCGTGGGCGCGGAGTTGGGGGCCGTGCGGAACACCGGAGAGCGGGGCGCCGCTCCACAGGGCGAGCGCCTCGCGCAGCCGCCGGCCGGCGAGGTGCAGGTCTCCCGCCTCCATGGCCCGGTATCCGGCTCCGGTCAGCCGCTTGAACGCCCTGAGGTCGCTGGAGCCGCCGCCGGTGTCGAGCCGGTAACCACCGGGCACGGAGGCGAGGACGTCCTCGGCCGCCCGCTCGCTGCCCGCCGCCTGCAGGGCCGCGTTCACGACCGCGCGCAGGCGTCCGATGTGGTGTTCCAGGGCGTCCTGGGCGCCGTCCGGCAGTGCCTGCGGCCACAGTTCGTCGGCGAGGGCGTACGCCGGTACGACACCGTCGGCCGCCGCCGTGAGGAGCGCGAGCACCTGCCTGGTCGGCACCTCGGCCGGACAGACGGGCAAGGTCCCCACGCTCACGGCCACTTCCCCGAGCATCCTCAGCTCCATGTCGTTGCCCTCCCGACTCAGGTCACTCTCGGTGCCACCCACATCAATAATAGTATTGATTTTGTTTTTTGCCGACGGGAGCCGGCCGGACAGGTCCGCGGCACCGGGCTCCCCCCGGAAGGGCTCCCCCTGGCCGGCCGCGCCGTTCAGACGGCGCTGCATCCCCCGTCGACGGGCATCGCGGCCCCCGTGACGAACGAGGCCTGGTCGCTGCACAGCCACACCGCCGCCCGGGCCACCTCGACCGGTTCGGCGAGGCGGTGCTGGACGGCCCGGGCGGTGGCGGCCCGCTCCAGGCCGGGGACCCGTGCGAGGGCCTCCTCCATCAGCTCGGTGCGGGTGCTGCCGACCACGAGGGCGTTGACGCGGATACCGCGCCCGCCGTACTCGGCGGCGGCCGCCCTGGTCAGGCCCAGCACCGCGTGCTTGGCCGCGACGTAGGGGGCGACGGCCCCGGTCGCGAACAGCCCCGCCGTACTGGAGGTGTTGACGATCGCGCCGGCGCCCTGGTCCAGCATCACCGGGAGCTGGTGCTTCAGGCAGTTCCACACACCGCGTACGTTCACGTCCATGATCTGCTCGTAGACGGCGTCGTCCGTCTCGTGCAGCGGGGTGCCCATGGAACCCCAACCGGCGTTGTTGAAGGCCGCGTCCAGCCGGCCGAACGTGTCGACCGCGGCGGCCACGGACCGTTCGACGTCCGCCGCCCGGGTCACGTCCCCCGCCGTCACCAGCGCCCGGCCCCCGCCGGCCTCGATCTCCCCGGCCAGGCCGCGCAGCCGGTCCGCCCGCCGCGCCATGAGCACCACCGCCGCGCCCTGTTCGGCGAAGAGCCGGGCGGCGGCCTCGCCTATGCCGCTGGACGCTCCTGTGACCATGACGGTTCTGCCCGCGAACAGGCCGAGTCCGGAGTCCACCCCATCGTTCCCTTCGGTGCGTTGCCGATCTTCGTCCCCACACCGTAGCCGGACAACGAAAAAGAGGCGCCGCGTGTCCGCAGCGCCCGCCGTCTCCCGCTCCCCTCCCTCAGGATGAGGCCGCTCTGGCCCGCTCCTCGCCGAAGCGCAGCGTCTTGGCCACGCTGGGTACGGCGAGCGCGGGCAGCAGACATCGCCACATCTCCTCGACGCGCGCGGGCAGATCCCGGTGCGACGTCTCCAGCTGGGCGTGGATCTGGGCTCCGGTGCAGCAGCTGACGACCAGTGTGGCGTAGGCCTCGGTGTCCACGTCGGCCCGCAGCTCGCGGCGGCGCCGGGCCTGCTCGAAGTCGTGCAGCAGGATGCCCGCCCACTGCTGGTGGGAGTTCACACTCGGGTCGAGGAAGTGTTCCTGGTCCATCACCAGGCGCGCGCCGGCCTGGAGCACCGGGTCGTCGAGCAGTTGGTAGGCCCAGGTCAGCGTCACGTCGACGGCGTGCTGCAGCCCCTGCGAGTCGAACGGCGGGACCACCAGTTCCGGTTGGCCGGTGACGATCAGGCGCGCCAGTTCCTCCTTGGACTTGAAGTGGAAGTACATGGCCCCCAGGGTCAGTTCGGCCCGCTCGGCGATCCGCGAGACGGTCGTGCCCGCGAAGCCGTACTCCGCGAACGTCTCGGCCGCCGCCCGGATGAGAGCGGCTCGGGTCCGCGCCGCTCTCTCCTGTTTCACCACTCGACCTGTCATGTGCAATCGCCCGTTCACCACTAGAAAAAAGTGAATACTATTCTTTACCTTACAAGAGACATGACACCTGGGTACCAAGGTCCGGGACAGAGAAATATCAGGGGGAGCGCCGGTCATGACGGCCACACACGACGATCCGCTCGGTGCGCACAGCGCGCTCGTGCGCAAATCCGTCCACGACGAGGCACTGGTCACCGGCTGGCGCCCGTTGACGGACAACTGCCAGGTGGTGACCGCTCGTTGGCCGATCGACCACCGCTTCTACGTGGAAGGGGGGCGGTACACCCCGCTGCTCGCCACGGAGAGCCTGCGGCAGGCGCTGGCACTCCTGACGCACACCGTGCACGACATACCCCTCAGTCATCGGCTCGGGTGGGAGCACATACGCTCCGCCGTCGTCCCGACGGCACTGGAGGTGGGCCCGGAGCCCGCCGAGGTCGAACTGGTCATCACCCACACGGAGGTGACCCGGCGCCGGCTGGGCAGTGCGCACCTGGTCTCCCGGGTGGAGGCGACGCGCGCCGGCGCCGCCCTGGGCACGGCCACCCTGCGCTACAGCACCCATCCCCCGGCCATCTACGACCGGCTGCGCGGCCCGTACGCCGACGCCAAGGACGCCTTCGCCCGCGCACTCCCCCTCACCCCGCCCGTACCGGCACCCCTGGTGGGCCGCGCCCGGGAACGTGACGTGGTGCTCTCCCCCACGGCCGAACCGCGGCGCTGGCGGCTGCGCGTCGACACCTCGCACCAGGTCCTCTTCGACCACCCGCACGATCACATACCCGGGATGGTGCTGCTGGAGGCGGCGGGCCAGGCCGCGCAGGCGGTGGCGTCCCGGCCCGTGGTGCCCGTCGAGTTCGACACCACGTTCACGCGCTACGTCGAGTTCGACCAGCCCTGCCACATCACGGCACGCGACGTCACCGACCCCGCGGAGGGCCCCGACGGGCACGGCCGGACCGTGATCGACGCCCACCAGGGCGACCGGCTCGTCTTCTCCAGCACCGTGACGACCCGCCCGCTGTCCTAGCGGAACACCTCCCGGCCGGAAGGTGACGGGCCGGCGCGGGAGGTGTAGGGGGCGCGGTGGCGGGTGTCAGGGGCGCAGCAGGATCTTTCCCGTGGTGCGGCGGGCCAGGAGGTCGGTGTGGGCGCGGGCCGCGTCGGCCAGCGGGTACTCCTCGCCGGCCACGGGGCGCAGGACCCCCCGCGCCATCATGTCCAGCATCTCCCGCACCGGCTCCGCGAAGGCCCCGGGGCGGGCCAGGGTGGGGCGCAGCCAGAATCCGACGACCGCGGCGTTCAGGGCGCGCAGCCGCGCGTCGTCGAGCGGGGTGAACGCCTCGCGGGAGGCGTTGCCGTAGGTGACGATGCGGCCGAAGTCCGCGAGCGAGCCCAGTGCCCGGTCGAACAGCGGGCCGCCGACGCCGTCGAGGATCACGTCGGCCGGTTCGGGCAGCGGGTACTCGACCACCCCGGCGGCGCCCAGGCCCGTCACCAGGTCCGCCTTGGCCTTGGTCGAGGCCGTCGCCCACACCTCGCCCGCTCCCCAGAGGCGGGCCAGCTGCACCGCGACGCTGCCCACCCCGCCCGCGGCGGAGTGCACCACGACCCGCTCGCCCGGCCGTACCCGGGCGGCACTGCGCAGCAGGTGCCAGGCGGTCAGGCCCTGCATCAGCGTGGACAGGGCGTGGGCGGCGGGGAGGTCCTCGGGGATGTCGAACACCGCGGTCCGGTCGGCCACGGCGAGTTCGGCGTACCCGCGCCGGACCCGGGCGAGGACGCGCCGGCCGTCCGGTGTGCGTCCGACGACCTCGCTGCCCGGCACGAAGGGCAGCTGGTCCGCGCTCAGGTACGAACCGTCGGCCTGGTGGGTGTCCGCGAAGTTGATGCCCGCGGCCTCCACGGTGATCAGCACCTGGTCCGGGCCGGGTTCCGGCTCCGGCAGGTCGACGAGGGACAGCACTTCGGGTCCACCGAAGCGGTCGAACTGTATGGCACGCAAGGTGTGACCTCTACTCGTTGAGGGCGTTCCGTCGCGCATCGCGCGCGCCCAGCTTATGTGAGTGCCGCACACGTCATGTGTGTGCCGGGCGGGCACTCAGCCGACGGACGACGGCGGCGGCACGGACGCGAGGCCGTCGGCGGGGAGGCAGACCGCGAGTGCCGCGATGTCGTCCTGGAGGCGGTCGCCGCTGTAGGCCAGCAGATCGTGGTGGAGCCGCTCCAGCAGGCCCCGGGGCGGGAGGGCGCGCCAGGAGCCGAGGCGCTGGAGGAGGGGGTAGAAGGAGCCGGACGGATCGCGGGTCTCCGTGACGCCGTCCGTGTAGAGCAGCAGCTCGTCGCCGGGGCGGAAGGAGTACTCGTCGACGTGGTACGGCTCCCCGGCCAGCATGCCGAGGTTGAGCGGCGGGGCCGACCGTCCGCTGTCCAGTTCGCGGACCTCGCCCGCGCGGATGCGGACGGGCGGCGGGTGGCCGCAGTTGACGACGCGGAGCACCGGCGCCGACGAGGGGATCTCCACGAAGACGGCGGTGACGAACCGTTCGCCGACCTCGTTCCCGCCCAGCAGCGCCGCCCTGCGGTTCATGCTGGTCTCCACCCGGTCGGCCAGGGCGGGCAGCGCCGCTTCGTCGTGCGCGGCCTCGCGGAACGCGCCGAGCAGGGCGGCGGCGGTCTCCACCGCGAGCAGTCCCTTGCCCCGTACGTCGCCGATGAGCAGCCGGACCCCGTACCGGGTGGGGACGGCCTCGTAGAGGTCGCCGCCGATGCGCGCCTCCGCGGTGGCGGACAGATAGAGGCTGTCCAGCAGCAGGTCGCCGATCCGGTGCGGGACCGGCCGGAGCAGCACCCGCTGTGCGATGTCGGCCACGAAGCGCACATCGGCCAGGGTGCGCTCGCGGCGGGTGCGGTGCGCGGCCAGGATGGTGCCGAGGACGCCCACCAGCGCGGTACAGACGTAGGAGGCCACGTAGTAGCGGTCCCAGAGGTAGCCGACGGGCCGGCCGGCGCAACAGGGGGTGCCGGCCAGGACGCCTTCCAGGAGGACGGCGAACGCGGTGGCACCGGCGACGACCGCGGGGCCGTAGGCGAACGCGGTCACGAGCGGCAGGGCGATCAGCACGAAGCTCACCGGCCACTGGACGGGGGTCGCGGGCTCCAGCAGCAGGATGGCGGCGACGAACAGGACCGGGAGCCACCGCAGCCACGCGGGAGACTGCGGCAACCGCGTCCGCGCACCCGCGCCGTCCTCCGGCTCCCGACCGGTGGGTCCAGGCTTCGGCATACGTGGTCTCCGCACACGGACTCCTGATCACAGGACCTCACGACGACAAGGTCCCCAGCCTGGTGCGCCCGCGCGCGGCACGCCGGGGATTGCTCCGCTCAGCGGCATGTTCCCGTCACGCCCGGTACGCGGCCCGGCCCGCCGGCGGGGCGGCGCCCGCAACGGCCGTCATCCGTCCGGAGCGGGGCCGGCCGGCGCAGCCCCTCCCCCACCCGGCCGACGCCCGGGACGCCGGTGGTGCGCGACCGGCCGCACAGCGGTCGCCGGTCACCGAGTTCCAGTGCTAGAAAAGGGAGATGAGCGGACGTTTCCGCCGTCCGAGGGCGAAAGCGGCGCCGCCGCCCGGCACCCGGCGGGCCCACGATCCGCCCCGCCGACGCGTGCCGGGGCCGTTTCGCGGGCGCCGGATCCCGCCGTCCCTGAGCGTCCGCACGCTCGCCGCCCAGGTCTTCCTGTTCCATGCGCTGATCATGCTGCTGCTGGTCGCGGTGGGCGCCACCGCCCTGGTGGTGCAGGGTCTGTACGACGCCAAGCGCAGCGCCAGGGACCGGTCGCTGGCCGTGGCCGAGGCCTTCGCACACGCCCCCGGCACGGCGGACGCGCTGCGCGCGCCGGATCCGACGGCCCGGCTGCAGCCGGAGGCGGAGCAGGTGCGCAAGGGGGCCGGGGTCGACTTCGTCACCGTGCTGGACAAGCACGGGGTCCGGCTCACCGACCGCCGGCCCGACCTGATCGGCACGAAGGCCCAGGGGGTCGGGCGGGCCCTGCTGGGCGAGACGTTCACCGAGACCTTCCACGGCCGGCCGGCCGACGCCGTGCGCGCCGTCGTCCCGGTGACGGACCCGAGCAGGCGCGTGGCCGGCGTCGTCACCGCGGGCATCGAGTACGCCAACGTGGGCGACGTCCTCGTCCGGGAGCTGCCGGCGCTGCTCGGCGCGGCGGCGGGGGCGCTGGTCCTGGCGACCGGCGGGGCGGCCCTGGTCAGCCGCCGGCTGCTGCGGCAGACCCATGGGCTCGGCCCGGCCGAGATGACCCGGATGTACGAGCATCACGACGCCGTCCTGCACGCCGTGCGCGAGGGAGTGCTGATCCTCGGCGGCGACGGGCGCGTGCTGCTCGCCAACGACGAGGCGCGCCGGCTGCTGGACCTGCCGGCGGACGCCGACCGGCGGCCGGTGCGGGAGCTGCGGCTGGGTCCGGGGCCGACCAGGCTGCTGGAGGCGGGCGAGGCCGTGTCCGACGAGGTCGTCCGGTCCGGGGACCGGCTGCTGGCGGTGAACATCCGGCCCACCGCCCCGTACGGCGGTGCGCCGGGCCTCGTGGCCACGTTCCGTGACACCACGGATCTGCGGGCCCTCTCGGGAGAGGCCGAGCTGGCGCGGGGCCGGCTGTCGTTCCTGTACGAGGCGGGCATGCGGATCGGCACCACGCTCGATGTGCGGCGCACGGCCGAGGAGCTGTCGGAGGTGGCGGTGCCGCGCATGGCCGACTTCGTCACCGTGGAGCTGCTGGACTCCGTGCTGCGCGGCGAGGAACCCACGAGCGCGGTGCGCGAGATGCGCCGCACGGCGCTGCGCGGCGCGCATCCCGGTCATCCGTTGCAGCCGGTGGGCGAGGTGATCCGGTTCGTGATGGCGGACACCCCGATGGCGGCGGCGCTGCGCCGGGGCAAGGCCGTCCTCGTGCCGGATCTGCACCGTGCCCAGGACTGGCGGGCGCGGGACGCCGGCGGCGCCGAGCGGGTGCTGGACTACGGCATCCACTCGCTGATCACGGTGCCGCTGCGGGCCCGCGGGGTGGTCCTCGGCATGGCCGACTTCTGGCGGGGCGCGGGCTCGCCCCGGTTCGACGAGGAGGACGTCGCGGTGGCCGAGGAGCTGGTGGCCCGGGCCGCCGTGGCCATCGACAACGCCCGCCGGTACGCCCGCGAGCACACCATGGCGGTGACGCTGCAGCGCAGCCTGCTGCCGGTGGGCCTGCCGGAGCAGGACGTGCTGGAGATCGCCTCGCGGTATCTGCCGGCCCGGTCGGGTGTGGGCGGCGACTGGTTCGACGTCATCCCGCTGCCGGGATTCCGGGTGGCGCTCGTCGTCGGGGACATCGTGGGGCACGGGATGCGGGCGGCGGTCACCATGGGACGGCTGCGCACGGCCGTGCTGAACTTCTCGTCGCTGGACCTCGCCCCGGACGAGCTGCTCGGCCACCTGGACGAGATGGTGACCCGGCTGGACTCGCAGACCGCGACCGCCGACGACGACCACGTGCCGCTCACCGGCGCCACCTGCCTCTACGCCGTCTACGACCCGGTGTGCGGGCGGTGCGCCGTGTCCCGCGCGGGGCATCTGGCGCCCGCGGTGGTGGATCCCGAGGGCCGGGTGACCTTCCCGGACCTGCCCCTGTCGCCGCCCCTGGGGGTCGGCGGGCACCCCTTCGAGGCGGGCGAGCTGGAGCTGCCCGAGGGCAGTCGTCTGGTCCTGTTCACCGACGGCCTGATCGAGAGCCGGGGCCGGGACGTCGACGAGGGCCTGGCGACGCTGTCCTCGGCCGTCGCCCACGCGGACCGGACACCGGAGGAGACCTGCCGCGTCCTGGTGGAGCGGATGCTGCCCGAGCACCCCAGCGACGACGTGGCCCTGCTGGTCGCCCGGACCCGGCTGCTCGATCCCTCCCGCGTGGCGAGCTGGGACGTGCCGTTCGACGTGACGGCCGTGCCCCGGGTGCGCGGCGAGGTGAGCCGGCGGCTGGCCGACTGGGGGCTGGAGGAAACGGCGTTCGCCACCGAACTGATCCTCAGCGAGCTGCTCACCAACGCGATCCGTTACGGCGCCCCGCCCGTGCGGGTCCGGCTGCTGCTGGGCCGGACCCTGGTCTGCGAGGTGTCGGACGGCAGCAACACCTCGCCGCGACTGCGGCGCGCGGCCAGCACGGACGAGGGGGGCCGGGGGCTGTTCCTCGTCTCCCAGTTCGCCGACCTGTGGGGGACCCGTTACGCCGCGCGGGGCAAGGTCATCTGGGCCGAGCAGACCCTGGACCGGGTGGCGGAGCCGGATCCGTCCCTGCTGTTCGACGTCATGGGCCTGTGACCGGGACCGGGTGACCGTCGGCGACCGGCCGGTCCGGTTCGGTGACGTCCGGGGCGGCGGGGGCGTCCGGGGCGGAGTGCGCGATCCACTCGACGACCTCGTCGGTCAGCTCCCGGAGCCGGTCGTGGGTGCGGGGCAGGCGCGGCCGGTGCCAGGGGGTGTGCCCCCACTGCCGCTCCAGGGTCCACGGGGGTCCGCCGCGCTGGACCTCGGCGAGGAAGCAGACGTCGTGGTCGAGGACGGCCTCCAGGACGACGCGCCGGCCGTCGTGCGCGTGCGTGGCCAGCCACAGGGCCCCCTCCGGTACGAAGCCCTCCTCGCTGTTGGGCTGCCAGTCGTACTCGCCGAGGGTGCTGTCGCCGCCCGCGTGGTCGACGCCCTCGGTCCAGGCGCCCTTGTCGCCGGTCAGGGCCTCGGCGAGGCGGCGGATGCAGGGCAGCATCATCGCCCGGGTGGCCTCCTCGTCGCGGTGGTGGCGGTCCCACAGGGAGGGGTCGCCCCAGCCCCGGTGGAAGGAGCGGGCGCCGAAGGGGGTGAAGCGGGCGGCGTCACCGCGGTGGCGGTCGAGCCAGGCGCGCAGTTCGGCGTGGAAGTCGGCCATGGTCAGCCGGTCGCGGACCATGTGCTGGGTGGCCGCCTCCAAGACGTGGCCGAGGGCCAGGGTGGCGTTGCCGCCGCCGAGCGACCACAGGCTGAACTCCTCGGCGTCCACGCGGTGCGTGCCGAACGGCGGGTAGGGGCCGCGGCGGGGGTGGGCGAGGACGAACAGCGTCTTGGCGAGGGAGTAGACATCGGCCCGCTCCCCGGCCCCGGGGCCGGTGGCCCGGCGCATCTCGGGGGCGAGGAAGTTGGCGGGGCCGAGCCCTTCTCCCTGCCGGGTCAGTCCGGCGGGCGTCCGGGCGATGGCGGCGATCCCGAAGTCGCCGAGAACCGCCGCGCCGTCGTACCAGAAGAGGTTGTCGGGCTTGATGTCGCGGTGGTAGGTGCCCTGCTCGGCGAGGGCGGCCAGGGTCCCGGCGAGGTCCGTGACGTGGGCGACGACGTCGAGGAGGGTGGAGTTCTCGTCGAGGGCGTCGGCCAGCGGGCGGGCGTGGGGCATGGCGTACCAGAGGGGCCGGTCGCCGTGCTCGTCGTCGATGTCCCAGACGGGGAGGATCCCGGGGGTGCCGTTCATCCGGCGCATGTACAGCGCCTCCTGGTGGAAGCGCTGGAGGCGGATCCGCCGGGCCCGGCTGAGGCGCGCGCCGGGCGGGTCGGCGGTGTGCTTGACGACGGCCTCCCGGTCGCCGTGCACCTCGGTCGCCTTGCGCACGAAGGGCTTGCCGCGGCCGAGACTGCCCCGGTCCCGCCAGCGTGGCAGGTCGTAGTCGCGTGCGGCCGGGGGACGTTGGGGGCGGGCGGGGCGCCGCGGTGCTCTTCCGGACATGGGGAGCACGCTATCCCGCGCCGGACCGGGGCGGACACGGAACCGGCGTCTCGCCGAGGGGCGGGGCGACGTCGCCGGCGCCGCTCACGACGCGCCGCACGCCGGGGACTTCGGGGGCCCGGTCGCCGCGGCCGTCCCGCGGACGCGGGTCGAGCGGCACGGCCCGGGGCCGGTTCCGCGCGTGGGGGGCCTTCATGCCGTTCGTCGAGCGAGGCGTGGGGCCGCCGGCCTGCCCGCACCGCGGCGCCGTACCGGGACCGCGCGAACCGGCTCGCGGGACGGACGCCTGCGGTGCGGCGGCTGGTATTACTGGTGCATGCAGGAAGAGACAGCGCGGTCCGCGATCGACACGTTCATCTCCGCGTTCAACGCCTCGGACGACACCTATGTGACGGAACTGCTTTCCCAGGCCCTGACCTCGGACGTGGTCTTCTGGGGGCCGCTGGGCCGCAGTGAGGGGATCGAGGCGGTCGAGCGGTTCGTGCTGGACATCCGGCGCCATCCGGCGGGGGCCGGCACGATGGTGCGCTGCTCGGCGGTGGACATGCCCGACGAGTGGGCCCGCTACCAGTGGGTCTTCACCCTGCCGGGCGGAGGCCCCCGCCTGGCGGGGACGGACGTCGTCCATCTGCGGCGCAACCTGATCGATCAAGTCATCGTCTTCGCGGGGGAGATCGGGCCGCCCGCCTCCTGAGCCGCCCCCTGCGGCGCCGCCCTCTTCCCGAACCGGTCGCACGTGGCCGCGGCCCGTCCCGCGGCGCTCTCCCCGGCGGGCCTCGGATTCCGGGTTCGGTGCCGCGGACGCAGCAGGCGTACGGTCGCCGAGGGGGAAATGACGAAGGCAAGGAGGTCAGACGCTCCTTGCCACTCTTAACTTATAGCGCACGGGGGGCCTTGCGGCAAGGCCCCCGTCGTACCGCAGAATCAACGGCCTGAGCCAGGAAGCCGCCGGAATGGGAGTTCTGCGAAGTGCGTGTGGTGTTGTCGACCTTTGGGTCGCGCGGGGACGTGGAACCGCTGGCGGGGCTCGCGGTCCGGTTGCGTGAGCACGGTGCCCGGGTGCGGGTGTGCGCGCCCCCGGACGAGGACTTCGCGCGCCGGCTGGCCGACGTGGGGGTGCCGCTGGTGCCGGTAGGCCCGTCGGCCCGCGCGCTGACGAGGGCGGCGCCGTCGCCCTCGTCGCTGCCCGAGCGCGCGGCCGCGCTGATAGCCGGCCAGCTCGGCCCGGTCGCCGAGGCGGCAGAGGGGTGCGACGTGCTGGTGGCGACCGGTGCGCTGCCCGCCGCCGCGGGTGCGCTGTCGGTGGCCGAGAAGCTGGGGATCCGCTCGGTGTCCGTCACCTTCCAGCAGCTCACCCTGCCCGCGCCGCACCGCCGGCCGCTCGCGTACCCGGGCCGCCCGCTCCCGCCGGAGGTGACCGACAACCGGGCGCTGTGGGAGCTGGACGCACGGAACATCGACGCGCTGTTCCGGACGGCGCTCGACACGGGCCGGGCGTCCCTCGGCCTGCCACCGGTGGACGACGTCCGCGCCTACGTCCTGGGCGAGCGGCCGTGGCTGGCGAGCGACCCGTTCCTGGACCCGTGGCACGACACACCGGACCTCGACGTCGTGCAGACCGGCGCGTGGATCCTGCCCGACACCCGGCCGCTCCCGGCCGCCCTGACGGCGTTCCTCGACGCCGGGACGCCGCCGGTGTACGTGGGCTTCGGCAGCATGCCGCTGCACGCGACGGCGGACATGGCCCGGATCGCCGTCGAGGCGGTCCGGGCGCAGGGCCGCCGCGTGATCGTGGCCCGCGGCTGGGCCGACCTGTCCCCCCGCGGCGGGGACGACTGCTTCGTGGTCGGGGAGGTCAACCAGCAGGCGCTGTTCGGCCGGGTGGCCGCCGTGGTGCACCATGGTGGCGCGGGTACGACGACGACGGCCGCCCGGGCCGGGGCGGCCCAGGTGGTGGTCCCCCAGGTGGCGGACCAGCCGTACTGGGCCGGGCGGGTGGCGGGCCTGGGCATCGGCGCGGCCCACGACGGCCCCGCCCCCACCGTGGCGTCGCTGTCGGCCGCGCTCCGGACGGCGCTCGCTCCCGGGACCCGCGCGCGGGCGAGAGCCGCGGCGGGCCGGGTCCGCTCCGACGGGGCATCGGTGGCCGCGCGGCTGCTGCTGGACGCCGCTGCTTCCCGCTGACCGGGGACCGGGGGGGGGGGGGGGGGGGGGGGGGGGGGGGGGGGGGGGGGGGGGGGGGGGGGGGGGGGGGGGGGGGGGGGGGGGGGGGCGTA
>NZ_JBVJOT010000020.1:0-115965 GCF_055583025.1 Streptomyces sp. NPDC104831 | reverse complement strand
GACGCCGACCCCCCCCCCCCCCCCCCCCCCCCCCCCCCCCTTCCCCCCCCCCCCCCCCCCCCCCCCCCCCCGGACCGGCAGGCGTGCCACCCTGCCGACCGCCGTGCGCACCGGCCCGGACGGCGCACGCCCGACCGGCCGGCGCCAGACACCGGGAAACCGGCAGGCAGGCCGCCCGGCCCGTCCGCCGTCCGGGCGCGACCGGCCCGGAACCACCGACACGACCACTACGCGGCCGAGAACGCGGCCCTCATCGGAGAGAGATACGTGACATCCCACCTGACCACCAGCGCGTTCGACCTTCCCGACCGGCTGTCCGCGAAGGCCGACCCCGCGCTGATCGGCGACGACGAGCGGCACTTCGCGGCGATCGCGGAGTGCCTGGAGCAGTCGATCGCCGAACTGACCGGGCGGCTCGACGCCGAACGCCGGGCGCCCGGCGGCACCGGCCGGCAGGCGATGGACCGGGACGCGGAGATCCACCGGCTGACCGCCCGGCTGCGCACGCTGCGCCGCTTCGGACTGGACCTGTGCCTCGGGCGCATGGTCACCGCGGACGACCCCGAGCCCGTGTACGTCGGACGGCTCGGCCTCACCGACAGCACGGGCCGGCGGCTGCTGGTCGACTGGCGCTCCCCCGCCGCCGAGCCGTTCTTCGGGGCCACCCACGCCCACCCGATGGGCTTGGTGAGCCGCCGCCGGTACCGCTGGACGAACGGCCGCATCGGCGACTACTGGGACGAGGTGTTCACCGCCGACGGCCTGGTGGGGCACGCCGCGCTGGACGACCAGTCCGCGTTCATCGCCGGTCTGGGCGGCAGCCGTTCGGCGCGGATGCGGGACGTGCTCGGCACCATCCAGGCCGACCAGGACGCCATCATCCGGGCGCCTTCGCGCGGCGCGCTCGTCGTGGACGGCGGCCCGGGCACCGGCAAGACGGTCGTGGCCCTGCACCGCTCCGCCTACCTGCTGTACGCCGATCCCCGGCTCGGGCACCGCCGGGGCGGGGTGCTCTTCGTCGGCCCGCACCGGCCGTACCTGTCCTACGTCGCCGACGTCCTGCCCGGCCTCGGCGAGGAGGGCGTGCAGACCTGCACCCTGCGGGACCTCGTCGCCGAGGGGGCCCGGGCGGTGCCCGAGGCCGATCGGGAGGTGGCCCGGCTGAAGTCGTCCGCGCGGATGGTGCGGGCGATCGAGACCGCCGTCAGGTTCTACGAGGAACCGCCCACCGAGGACATGACGGTCACCACCCCCTGGTCCGACATCCGGCTGACCGCGGACGACTGGGCCGCGGCGTTCGACGCGGCGGAACCCGGCACGCCCCACAACGAGGCCCGCGAGCAGGTGCTGGCGGAACTGCTGACGATCCTGGAGGACAAGCACGACGGCGACGCCCCGTCCGAGCTGCTGCGCAGGTCGCTGCGGACGAACCGGGAGCTGCTGACGGCCCTCGACCGGGCGTGGCCGCAGCTGGAGGCGGCCGACCTCGTCGGCGACCTGTGGACGGTGCCCGCCTACTTGCGGCTGTGCGCCCCCTGGCTCGGCCCGGACGAGGTCCGGCGGTTGCAGCGTGCGGACGCGCAGGCCTGGACCGTGTCGGACCTGCCGCTGCTGGACGCGGCGCGGCAGCGGCTCGGCGACCCGGAGGCGGCGCGGCGCGCGCGGCGGAACGCGGCGCTCCTCGCGGCGCAGCGGGAGCGCATGGAGCGGGTCGTCGACAACCTCGTCCAGGCGGTGGCGACGTCCGGGGCCGACGGGGACGACGGCGAGGGCCTGGTGGCGATGTTGCGCGGGGAGGACGCGAAGGTGAGCCTGGTGGACGAGGGCGAGCTGCCCGCCGCCGATCCCGACGTGCTCGCCGGGCCGTTCGCGCACATCGTCGTGGACGAGGCGCAGGAGCTGACCGACGCGGAGTGGCAGATGCTGCTGCTGCGGTGCCCGTCCCGGAGTTTCACGATCGTCGGGGACCGGGCGCAGGCCCGGCACGGGTTCACGGAGTCCTGGAACGAGCGGCTCGAACGGGTCGGGTTCGACCGGGTCCGGCCGGCGTCGCTGAGCGTGAACTACCGGACGCCGGAGGAGGTCATGGCCCGGGCCGAGCCGGTGATCCGGGCCGTGCTGCCCGACGCCAACGTGCCGGTGTCCGTGCGCCGCAGCGGTGTCCCCGTCGGCCACGGCTCCGTCGCGGAGCTGCGCTCGGTCGTGGACACCTGGCTCGCCACGCACGCCGACGGGACCGCCTGTGTCATCGGCGACCCCGCCTTCCCGGCGGCCCCCCGGGTCCGCTCCCTGCCTCCCGAGCTGACGAAGGGGCTCGAATTCGACCTGGTCGTCCTCGTCGACCCGGACCGCTTCGGCACCGGCGTCCAGGGGGCGGTGGACCGCTACGTCGCGATGACCCGGGCCACCGGCCGGCTCGTCCTCCTCACCAGTCCTTGACCCACCCGGAGCCGCCCGTGCGAGGATCCTGGGAAAACGGAGGAGACCCGTGGAACTGCGCGATGTGTCGCCGGGCGATGTCGACGCCTACGTCCGGATGCGCTGCGACCCCGCCATGATGGCCGACCTCGGCGGCCCGCTGCCGCGCGAGGGGATCGCGGAGAAGGTGGAGCGGGATGTCCGGGAGGCGGCGGACGACCAGGCGTGGATCAAGATGATCGTTCCCGACCCGGGCCGGCCGGAGGTGGTGGCGGGCCAGGTGACCCTCTGGTCGCACGACCCCGGCGGCGGGCCGGTCTCCGAGATCGGGTGGATGGTGCTGCCGGAGTTCCAGGGCCGCGGCCTGGGCAAGCGCGCCGTCCGCGCCCTCCTGGAGAAGGCCCGGGAGCAGGGGCGGTGGGGCGTGGTGCACGCCTTCCCGGCGGTCACCAACGGGGCGTCGAACGGCATCTGCCGGTCCGTCGGGTTCCGGTTCCGGGCGGAGGTCGAGGTGGAGTTCGCGGGGCGGATGCTCCGGGCCAACCACTGGGCCGTCGATCCGCGGACGGATCCGATCCGGTGACGGGCCGGCGGGCGGCCGCGAGGCCGAGCGCGGTGGCTCCGTCGGGGGCCGCGTCGACACCGTAGCCGCGGGCCTGGAGATTGATCACGAGGGCCCGTACGAGCTGCGGGTCGTCCTCCACGACGAGGACCCGGGTCATGGGCGCACGCCTTTCCTCTTCACGGCTCGGGGGCCGGTGGCACCGGCCCCCGGGCGCGTCGCGTAAGACCGTCATCGCCGCCTGGCCACGAGGTCCCCGAGCGCGATGTTGAGCTCCAGGACGTTCACGCGGGGTTCGCCGATGAAGCCCAGGGTGCGTCCCTCGGTGTGGTCCTCGACCAGCCCGCGCACCGCGGTGACGGGCAGGTGGTTCCTGGCGGCGACCCGGCGCACCTGGAGCGCGGCGTAGGCCGGGGAGATGTCCGGGTCCAGGCCGGAGCCGGAGGAGGTGACGGCGTCGGCGGGAACGTCGGCGGAGACGACCGGGTGACCGGGCACCGAGTTGTCCCGGACGATCTCGGCCTTGGCGTCCCGGACCTGGCGGAGCAGCTCCTTGCTGTCGGCGGCGAGGTTGGTCGCGCCGGACACCAGCAGCCGGTATCGGGTGTTGACCGAGTTCCCGGCCAGTCCGCGTGCCGGGCGGGGCTGGAAGTACCGCAGGTCGTGACCCTGCTGCCCGATGAGGGAGGAGCCGACGACCTTGCCGTCCGCCTTGATCTCCGAGCCGTTCGCCTTGTCGTGGAACAGCCCCTGGGCGATGCCGGTGATCACCAGCGGGTAGACGACACCGGTCACCAGGGTCAGCACGAGGAGGGCGCGCAGGCCCGCCCCGAGCAACCGGGCCGTGTTCGTTACGGAGTTGTTCATGGCGATCAGCCGATTCCGGGAATGAGGGAGATGAGCAGGTCGATGAGCTTGATGCCGACGAAGGGGGCGACCAGGCCGCCGAGGCCGTAGATGCCGAGGTTGCGCCGCAGCATCTTGTCGGCGCTCATGGGCCGGTACCGCACGCCCTTCAGGGACAGCGGGACCAGCGCGATGATGATCAGCGCGTTGAAGACGACCGCGGAGAGAATCGCGGAGTCCGGCGAGGACAGGTGCATGATGTTCAGCTTGTCCAGGCCCGGGTGGACCGCCGCGAACAGCGCCGGGATGATCGCGAAGTACTTCGCCACGTCGTTGGCGATGGAGAACGTCGTCAGCGCGCCCCGGGTGATCAGCAACTGCTTGCCGATCTCCACGATCTCGATCAGCTTCGTCGGGTCGGAGTCGAGGTCGACCATGTTGCCGGCCTCCTTGGCGGCCGACGTGCCGGTGTTCATGGCCACGCCGACGTCCGCCTGGGCGAGGGCGGGCGCGTCGTTGGTGCCGTCGCCGGTCATCGCGACCAGCCTGCCGCCGGCCTGCTCCCGTTTGATGAGGGCCATCTTGTCCTCGGGGGTGGCCTCGGCGAGGAAGTCGTCCACGCCCGCCTCCTCGGCGATGGCCTTGGCGGTCAGCGGGTTGTCGCCCGTGATCATGACCGTCCTGATGCCCATGTGGCGCAGTTCCCCGAACCGCTCGCGCATGCCCTCCTTGACGACGTCCTTGAGGTGGATGACGCCGAGCACCCGGGCGCCGTCTGCGTCCTGCACGGCGACGAGCAGGGGTGTGCCGCCCGCTTCCGAGATCCGGCCGGCGGTGGCGTCGGCGTCCTCGGCGACGGTGCCGCCCCGCTCCTCCACCCAGGCGATGACCGAGGCGGTGGCGCCCTTGCGGATCCTGCGCCCGTCGACGTCCACGCCGGACATACGGGTCTGAGCGGTGAACTCGATCCACTCGGCACCGACGAGTTCGCCTTGGTGTCGTTCGCGCAGTCCGTACTTCTCCTTCGCCAGGACGACGACGGAGCGGCCCTCGGGGGTCTCGTCGGCCAGCGACGACAGCTGGGCGGCGTCCGCGACCTCCGCCTCCGCGGTACCGCGTACCGGCACGAACTCCGCGGCCCGCCGGTTGCCGAGGGTGATGGTGCCGGTCTTGTCCAGCAGCAGCGTCGAGACGTCACCGGCCGCCTCGACCGCACGCCCGGACATCGCGAGCACGTTGCGCTGGACCAGGCGGTCCATGCCGGCGATGCCGATCGCGGACAGCAGGGCGCCGATGGTGGTCGGGATGAGGCAGACCAGCAGGGCGACCAGCACCACCATCGTCAGGTGCGTGCCGGCGTAGGAGGCGAACGGCGGCAGGGTCGCCACCGCGAGCAGGAAGACGATCGTCAGCGAGGCCAGCAGGATGTTCAGGGCGATCTCGTTCGGCGTCTTCTGCCGGGCCGCGCCCTCGACCAGGTTGATCATCCGGTCGATGAAGGTCTCGCCGGGCCTGGTCGTGATCTTGATGACGATCCGGTCCGACAGCACCTTCGTACCGCCCGTGACGGCGCTGCGGTCGCCGCCGGACTCGCGGATGACCGGCGCGGACTCGCCGGTGACGGCCGACTCGTCCACGGACGCGACACCCTCGACGACGTCCCCGTCGCCGGGAATGACGTCCCCGGCCTCACAGACCACCCGGTCACCTATCGTCAGCGCGGTGCCCGGCACCTGCTCCTCGCCGCCGTCGGCGCGCAGCCGACGGGCGACGGTGTCGGTCTTCGCCTTGCGCAGCGTGTCGGCCTGGGCCTTGCCCCGGCCCTCGGCGACCGCCTCCGCCAGATTGGCGAAGAGCACGGTCAGCCACAGCCAGGCGCTGATGGTCCAGCCGAACCAGTCGGTCGGGTCCGTGAAGGAGAACACGGTGGTCAGCACCGAGCCGATCCACACCACGAACATCACGGGAGACTTGACCATCACCCGCGGGTCCAGCTTGCGGAACGCGTCCGGCAGCGACTTGACCAGCGCCTTGGGGTCGAAGAGGCCCGCTCCGACACGGCCCTCGGCGGGCTTGTGCCCGGTGCGGACATCGCTGTGCGGCGCCCGGGTGTGTGCGGCTGTGGACATGGAGTCCTCTGACTTCTCTGTACGGGTGGTCATCACGCGAGCCCTTCCGCGAGCGGCCCCAGAGCGAGGGCCGGGAAGTAGGTGAGACCGGTGATGATCAGGATCGCGCCGACCAGCAGGCCGGTGAACAGCGGCTTCTCGGTGCGCAGGGTGCCCGCCGTGGCCGGGACGGGCCGCTGTCCGGCCAGCGAGCCGGCGAGTGCCAGCACGAACACCATCGGCAGGAAGCGGCCGAGCAGCATGGCGAGCCCGGTCGTGGTGTTGAACCAGTCGGTGTTCGCGTTCAGGCCAGCGAAGGCCGAGCCGTTGTTGTTCGACGCCGAGGTGAACGCGTACAGCACCTCGGAGAAGCCGTGCGCGCCCGGGTTGAGCATCGAGTGCGGCGGGGTCGGCAGGGCCAGGGAGGCGGCGGTGAGGACCAGGACGAGCGCCGGGGTGACGAGGATGTAGCACGCGGCGAGCTTCATCTCCCGGGCGCCGATCTTCTTGCCCAGGTACTCGGGGGTGCGGCCGACCATCAGGCCGGCGATGAACACCGCGATCACCGCCATGATCAGCATGCCGTACAGGCCGGAGCCGACGCCGCCGGGCGCGATCTCGCCCAGCATCATGCCGAGCAGGGTGATGCCGCCGCCCAGGCCGGTGAAGGAGGAGTGGAAGGAGTCCACCGCACCGGTCGACGTGAGCGTGGTCGTCACCGCGAAGACCGAGGAGCCGCCGACGCCGAAGCGGACCTCCTTGCCCTCCATCGCCCCGCCCGCGGCCTGGAGCGCCGGGCCGTGGTGGGCGAACTCGGTCCACATCATCAGCGCGACGAAGCCCAGCCAGACGGCCGCCATCGTGCCGAGGATCGCGTAGCCCTGCCGCACGCTGCCGACCAGCTCGCCGAAGGTGCGGGTCAGCGAGAAGGGGATCACCAGGATGAGGAAGATCTCCAGCAGGTTCGTGAACGGGGTCGGGTTCTCGAAGGGGTGGGCGCTGTTCGCGTTCGCGACACCGCCGCCGTTGGTGCCCAGTTCCTTGATGGCCTCCTGCGAGGCGTAGGCGCCGCCGCCCCACTGCTGCGAGCCGCCCGTGAACTGCCCGACCTCGTGGATGCCGGAGAAGTTCTGCAGCACGCCCGAGGCGACCAGCACCACGGCGGCGAGCGCGGCGAGGGGCACCAGGACGCGCAGCGTGCCGCGTACCAGGTCGGCCCAGAAGTTGCCCAGTCCACCGGAGCGGGACCGGGTGAAACCGCGCACCAGTGCCACGGCCACGGCCATGCCCACGGCGGCCGACACGAAGTTCTGCACGGCCAGACCGGCGGTCTGCACGAGGTGGCCCATGGTCTGCTCGCCGGCGTACGACTGCCAGTTGGTGTTGGTCACGAAGGAGACGGCCGTGTTGAACGACTGCGCGGGGTTCACCGAGGCGAAGCCGAGCGAGCCGGGCAGGACGCCCTGGAGCCGCTGGAGCAGGTAGAGGAAGAGGACACCGGCCAGGGAGAAGGCCAGCACACCGCGCAGATACGCGGGCCAGGTCATCTCGGCGTCGGGGTCGGCGCCGATGGCCCGGTAGATCCACCGCTCCGCCCGCAGGTGGCGCCGTGAGGTGTAGACCCGGGCCATGTAGGTGCCGAGCGGGATGTGGACGAGCGCCAGCGCGCCGATGAGGGCGAGCAGCTGGAGCACGCCTGCCAGTACGGGACCCATGTGCGTGCTCAGAACCTCTCCGGGAAGATCAGGGCGAGGACGAGGTAGCCCAGCAGGGCGGCGGCCACGAGCAGGCCGACGACGTTCTCCGCGGTCACAGCCTCGTCACCCCCTTGGCGACGAGAGCCACCAGCGCGAAACCGGCGAGCACGGTGAGGACGAAGGCCAGATCGGCCATCGCGGACTCCTGGAGTGAGGTTCGGTGGAAACGGACGTGTACGAGGAAACCGCCTGCGTGACCGGTTCCGGCCGTTGTTGACGCCTCTCTTACGGCAGGGCCCATGGCTTTGACGGATCCCTTACGGCCGCCGGTCGGCACCGTGGCGGCGACCGGGTTCTCGACGCCCGGCGCGGGAGGCGGGCCCGCGCCGTGACCCGCGCGGGGCACGGTACGGCCGCGGGCCGGGGGGAACTCGTTCCCTCATGCGAATCGATCTGACAGGACGTACCGCACTGGTCACCGGCTCGACACAGGGCATCGGTGCCGCCATCGCCGTCGCGCTCGCCCGGGCCGGGGCCCGGGTGGGGGTCAACGGCCGCGACGAGCGGCGGGTGGCCGAGAGCGTGCAGGCGCTGACGAGCAAGGTGCCCGGCGCCGAGGCGGTGCCGGTGGCCGCCGACGTCACCGGGGACGAGGGCGCGGCCCGGGTGGCGGAGCTGCTGCCCCGGGTGGACATCCTCGTGAACAACCTCGGCATCTTCGGCGCCGCCGACCCGCTGGAGATCAGCGACGCGGAGTGGCGGCGCTACTTCGAGGTGAACGTCCTGGCCGCCGTACGGCTGACCCGGCTGTATCTGCCGGGCATGACCGAGCGGGGCTGGGGCCGGGTGCAGTACGTGGCGAGCGACTCGGCGGTGGTCGTCCCCGCGGAGATGATCCACTACGGAATGTCCAAGACCGCCCTGCTGGCGGTGGGCCGGGGCTTCGCCAAGAAGGCCGCGGGCACGGGCGTCACGGTGAACTCGGTCATCGCGGGCCCCACCCACACCGGAGGCGTCGAGGACTTCGTATACGAGCTGGTCGACCGGGAGCTGCCCTGGGACGAGGCGCAGCGCGAGTTCATGCGCAGGCACCGTCCGCAGTCCCTGCTCCAGCGGCTGATCGAGCCCGAGGAGATCGCCCACATGGTCGTCTACCTCAGCTCCGAGCAGGCGTCGGCCACGACCGGCGGGGCCCTGCGCGTGGACGGCGGGTACATCGACTCGATCCTGCCCTGACCGGCCTCCGGGCAGGGGCGGTGCCCGATCGGGCAGCCACACCGCCTTTCACGTGACCGATCTCACGATTGACCCTGCCCGGATCCTTTCATTAACCATCCGGTAAATAAACGGCCCGTAAAACGATGCCTCGACGGACCGTCCGGCCAGTAGGCAGGAGGCCCGGAGAACCACAACTGACCGATACATGACGACAGTTGACAACGTTGACCTGGACAGATAGCGTTTCGGTCTGCTATGTGTTTCTAATCTTTAATTCAGGATTCGACTAGCAAAGCCGCGGACACCCCGAATCGATTCCGGCCATTTATTGGCCGGAATCGATTCGGGGTGTCGACAGTACGCGGCACATACGGGAGACCAGAGGATGCAACGCCCCTCGCGATGCAGTCAGGGACCGCATCGGCGGGCACACGCCCACCGCGCCGCCGGTCAGCAGCCCTCCGCCAGGGACCGGGCCGGTTCGGCGCGCCGCCTTTGTCGCGCCGCCGCCGCCCTTGTGAACTCTCCACGCACCGTCGCGTGACATCCCGCCATCGCCCATCACGCGGAAAGCGGAGCACGATCCGGTTCGGCATAAAGAATCCATGGGGGAGAGGCACCATGCACATCTTCGGCCGTTCGAGAGAACTCCGGTCCCTGGCCGAGGCATTCACCGACTGTGCGCGGGGAAACGGCCGCCTCGTGATCATCACGGGGGGCCCGGGATCCGGCAAGACCCAGTTGATGCACGAATTCCTGGCCACGCTGCACAGCGCCGACGCGCGGGTCCTGGCCGGCACGGCCTGCGCGGCGGAACGGCAGCAGCCGATGAGCCTGGTCGGGCAATTACTCGGCAACGCCGAGGCGGAGTACGCCTTGGCGCACCACGCTTCCTCGGCCCCGCGCCCCGCGGCGCGCGACGGCCGTCCCCGGGAACCCGGACCCCGCGCCCCGTCCGCGCCGCCCGCGCTCCGGGCGGCCGAGGGGACCGAGGCGCTGCTGAGCCTCGTCCCCGGCGAACGTCCCCTGGTCATCGCCCTGGACGACGCCCACGCCATGGACCCCGAGTCGCTGACGACGGTCATCCATCTGCTGCGCCGCAGCCGCTCCCGGCGGGTGCTCGTGGTGTGCGCCACCTCCGGGCACTTCGGCGCGGCCCGCTCGGACGCGCACACCGAGCTGCTGCGCCAGCCGCACCAACGGGTGCGGCTGGCCCCGCTGTCCGAGGCGGGCGTCGGCGAACTCCTCGCCGCCCAGGCCGGCCGGGCCCTGCCGGACCTCGTGTGCGGCGCCTACCACCGGGCCACCGCCGGCAGCCCCTTCCTCATCCACGCCCTGCTGGACGACAGCGCCGGCCTCGGCCCCGAGATCGGCCCGCCCGTGGCCGGCGCCGCCTACCGCCAGGCCGTGCTCTCCCTGCTGCACCGCGGCGGGGCGGGCGGGGTCCGGGTGGCCCGGGCCCTGGCCGCGCTCGGCACCCTCGCGCAGACCGTCTCCGTCGCGGAGCTGGCCGGCACCACGCCCGCCGGCGCCCAGGAGGCCGTCGCCGTCCTCAACTCCTCCGGCCTGCTGGACGGTCACGCCTTCCGGCACCCCACCGCCGCCGCGGCCGTCCTGGAGGACATGGACACCACCGCCCGCACCGAACTGCACGGCCGGATCGCCCAGCTGCTGTATCGTTCCGGCGCCCCCGCCGTCGAGGTGGCGCGGCATCTGCACGCCGCCGGCCAGGTCCCGGCGGGCTGGGGCGCGGGAGTGCTGCGCACCGCCGCGGAGCAGGCGCTGGCCGCCGACGACGTGGAGCGCTGCACCGACTACCTCGGCATGGTCCTGCGCGTCTGCGCCGACGAACGGGAACGCCACGCCCTGTCGGTGGCCCTGGCCCGCGCCCAGTGGCGTACCAACCCGGCGGCGGCCGGCCCCCACCTGGAGCCGCTGCGCGAGGTCGCGCTGGACGGCGGGCTGAGCATGCGGGACACCGCCACCGTCCTGCGGTACCTGCTGTGGCGGGGCGACACCGAACTGGCCGCCAAGGCCGTCACCACGCTCGTGCACGCCCAGTCGCCCGCCGACGCGCAGACCGTCGCCGAGGTGGAGTTCGTACGGCAGTGGTTCTACGGCGTGGCGCTGCCCGGCAAGGGCGCCCCGGCCGCCGGCCCCGCCCCGCGCCCCCGCCCGGTGCGCGCCGACGGCGGCGGACTGGCCGCGCGGGTGGCGGCGCTGGTCGGCGGCGAGGCCACCGACGAGTCCGCGGCGGCCGTCGCCCAAGCCCTGCAAGGACACCAGCTGGACCATCTCAACCTCGAACTGGTCGCGATGTCGCTGCTGGCGATCGCCCACGCGGACCGGCCCGCGATCGCCGCCGCGGCCTGCGACGGGCTGCTGGAGTGCGCCGTGGAGCGGGGGGCGACGACCTGGCAGGCCCTGCTCGGCTCCATCCGGGCCGAGATCGCCCTGCTCCGGGGCGACGTGACCACCGCGTCGCGGGGCGCGCTCGACGCGCTCGGCACCCTGGGCGCGCAGAGCTGGGGGGTGCTGATCGGCCTGCCGCTGTCGACGGCCATCTCCGCGCACACCGCCACCGGCTCCCACGCCGAGGCCGGGGAACTGCTCAAGCGCGATGTGCCGGAACCCATGTTCCGCACCGTGTTCGGCATCCAGTACCTGCGCGCCCGCGGCCACCACTACCTCGCCACCGACCGGCCGTTCGCGGCCCTGGGCGACTTCGAGACCTGCGGCCGGCTGCTCCGCGAGGGCAATCCCAGCCTGCAGAAGGGCATCCCCTGGCGGTCCGACCTGGCGCTGGCCAATCTGCGGATAGGCAAGGCCCGCACCGCCCGCGAGTGGGCGGAGGAGCAGTTGCGGCTGCCGGGCGGGCACAGCTCCCGGGCCCGGGCCATGGCACTGCGGCTGCTGGCCGCGACCAGCAAGCCGCACCGCCGGGCCTCCCTGCTGCGCGAGACGATCGACCTGCTCAAGACGTGCGGCGACCGCTACGCGCTGGCACAGGCCTACGCCGACCTGTCCGCCGCGCACTACGAGCTCGGCGAGTACGCCCGGGCCCGGCTGGTGGCCCGGCGGGCCGCCCGGGAGGCCGAGGCCTGCCGGATCGAGTCGCCGGTCGACGCGCACCTGCTGGAGGACCCGGTACGGCCCGAGGCCGCCGAGTCCGAGGACGGCCCGGCCATCCTCAGCGACGCCGAGTGCCGGGTCGCCGGGCTGGCCGCGCTCGGCTACACCAACCGGGAGATCAGCGCCCGGCTGCATGTCACGATCAGCACGGTGGAGCAGCACCTCACCCGGGTCTACCGCAAGCTCCAGGTGGCCAGCCGGGCGGAGCTGCCGTCGAAAATGCTGGAGCACCGCATCCCCAAACTGTCGGACCGCTGGGCCGACACCCACACGTCGGCGGGCTGAGCGACTCCCGCCCCGCCGCGCGGGAGGCGCGGCGCGCGGCCCCACCGGGAGGTCACCGGCGGGGCCGCGTGCCGCGCGCCACCCGGTCAGCTGAAGCTGCCGAGTTCGTCGTCCAGGATGCCGAACAGCTCGTCGGCGGTGGCCGTCTCCAGCCCCGTCCCGCCGACGGCCCCGGTGCCGCCCTCGCGCCACTCGCCGGTGCCGTCCCAGCGCGCGCTGAGGGTGCGCAGCCGGGCCGCCACCCGGGCGCGCTGCTCCTCGTCCAGTGCGGACGAGTCCAGCGCGCTCCCCAGCACCTCCTCCAGCCGCACCACTTCCGCCTCGACGTCGACGGCCGGCCCGGCGGCACGGTCGCCGCCCAGCTCCGTGAACAGGTGCCGGGCGAGGGCGTCGGAGGTCGGGTAGTCGAAGGTGAGCGTGGTGGACAGGCGCAGGCCGGTGTCCGCGCCGAGCCGGTTGCGCAGTTCCAGCGCGGCCAGCGAGTCCACGCCCAGGTCGCCCAGGGGGCGCTGGGGGTCGACGGCGCTGCCGGAGGCATGGCCGAGGACGTCGGCGACATGCCCGCACACCGTCTCCACCAGCAGCTCCAGCGCGTCGGCGGCGCCGAGGCGGGCCAGCCGCTCCGGCAGCGGCTCGGCGGTCGCGGGCGCGAGGACGGCCGCCGGGCGGGCGGGGCGCCGTGCGGCGGCGGGGGCGAGGTTGCGTACCAGGGCGGGGGCGTCCTCGGTGACCCGCACGCGCACCGGCAGCAGCAGGGCCCGGTCGGCGGCCGGTGCCCGCCCGGCGGTCAGCGCACGGTCGAACAGGGCCAGGGCGCGGTCGGCGGGCAGCGGCAGGATGCCGTCGCGGGCCAGCCGGCGCAGCTCGGTCTCGCCGAGCCCGGCCGCCATCCCCTCCCCCGTGTCCCACAGTCCCCAGCCCAGCGAGAGGGCGGGCAGCCCCTCGGCGCGCCGCCGGACGGCCAGGGCGTCCAGGAAGGCGTTCCCCGCCGCGTAGTTGGCCTGGCCCGCCGCGCCCAGGGTGCCGGCGGCGGACGAGAACAGCACGAACGCGGCGAGGCCGAGGTCGCGGGTCAGCTCGTGCAGGTGCCAGGCGGCGTCGGCCTTGGGGCGCATGACCGCCTCCAGCCGTTCGGCGGTGAGGTCGGTGACCAGGCCGTCGTCCAGGACCCCCGCGGCGTGCACGACGGCGGTCAGCGGGTGCGCGGGGGGCACGGACGCCAGCAGGCCGGCGAGCGCGGCCCGGTCGGTGACGTCGCAGGCGGCGACGGTCACGCTCGCGCCCAGGGCGGCCAGGTCGTCCAGGGCGCCGGGCTCGGGCAGCCGCCCGCCCCGGCCTGCCAGCAGCAGGTGCCGGACGCCGTGCCGGGTCACCAGGTGCCGGGCCAGCAGCCGCCCGAGGCTCCCGGTGCCACCGGTGACCAGAACGGTCCCCTCCGGGTCCAGAACGACTCGCTCCGGGTCCGGATCGGTCGCCCGGCCGGTGGTCTCCGGGTCCGGGGCGGTGACGCGGGTCAGCTCCGGGGCGTACGCCGTGCCGGCGCGCAGGGCGAGTTCGGGGGCGCCGGTGGCCACGGCGGCCGGGAGGGCGCCGGCCGAGGCGTCCTCGCCGTCGGTGTCGACGAGGACGAGGCGGCCCGGGTGCTCGACCGCGGCCGACCGCACCAGGCCCCAGATCACGGCCTGCGCCGGGTCGGGCACGTCGTCGGCGTGGACGGCGACGGCGGACCGGGTCAGCACCACCAGCGGCACGCCGTCGGGTGCGTCGGCGAGGTGCCGTCGCAGCGCGGCGAGGACGCGTACGGCGGTCTCGCGGGCCACCACGGGCGGTTCGGCGCCGGGGGCGGGATCCGCGGTGAGGGTGCGCGGTGCGGGCGCCGGGCCGCCCGCGGGGACCGGCAGCTCGGTCCACCGCAGCCCGAACAGGTCGCCGGGCTCGGGCGCGGCCGCGTTCAGCTGGTCGGCGGTCACCTGGCGGATGCGCAGCGCGGTCACCTCGGCCACGGGCGCGCCCGTGCCGTCGTACAGGCGCAGGGTCATGTGGTCGGTGCCGTGCGGGGTCAGCCGCAGCCGCACCGCCGTGGCACCGGTCGCGTGCAGGGTGACGCCCTCCCAGGAGAAGGGCAGGGTGAGCACGGTCGGGTCCTGGCCGTCGAGCAGGTCGATGGCGTGCAGGGTGGAGTCGAGCAGCGCCGGGTGCAGGGCGAAGCCGTCGGCCGCGGCGGGCTCGGGCAGGGCGAGTTCGGCCCAGACCTCCGCGCCGAGCCGCCACGCGCCGCGCAGGCAGCGGAACAGCGGGCCGTAGGCGTAGCCCTGCGCGGCCAGGTGGTCGTAGGTACCGGTGACGTCCACGGGTACGGCGCCGGCGGGCGGCCAGTCGGTCAGGGCGGCCGGTTCCGGTGCGGTGCGGGGGGCGAGGACGCCGGTGGCGTGCCGGGTCCACGTACCGTCCGTGCCCTCCGGGCGGGCGTGCACGGTGAGCGTCCGGTGCCCGTCGGCGCCGGGGGCGGCGGCGGTCACCTGGAGGTGGACGGCGCCGTTCCCGGGCAGCACCAGCGGGCGTTCCAGGGTGAGTTCCGCGAGGTGCGGGCAGCCGGTGCGGTCGCCGGCCTGGACGGCCAGTTCGACGAGGGCGCTGCCCGGCACGAGGACGACACCGGCCACGGCGTGGTCGCCGAGCCAGGGGTGGGTGGCCAGGGAGAGGCGGCCGGTGAGGGTGACCCGGTCGTCGTCGGCGAGGTCCAGGGCCGCGCCGAGCATCGGGTGCCCGGTCGGGGCCTGGCCGAGGCCGCCCGCGTCGGCGACCGTGCCGGGCTCGTCGTCCAGCCACAGCCGCCGCCGCTGGAAGGCGTAGGTGGGCAGGTCGGTGCGGCGGGCGCCGGTGCCGGCGAACACCCGCCGCCAGTCGACGGGGACCCCGCGCACGTGGGCGGTGCCGAGCAGGGCCGCGAAGGTCCGCTCCTCGTCCCGGTCGCGGCGCAGCGCCGGGACGAACGCCGACCGTCCGGCGTCGGCGACGGCGTGCGCGCCCAGGGCCGTCAGGACGGCGTCGGGTCCGAGTTCGAGGAAGGTGCGCACCCCGTCGGCCTCCAGCGCGCGGACGCCGTCGCCGAAGCGGACCGTCTCGCGGACGTGCCGCACCCAGTACCCGGGGTCGCACACCTCGTCCTCGCCGGCGAGCGCTCCGGTCAGGTTGGAGACGAGGGGGATCGCGGGCGGCGCGTACCGCAGCTCCCGGGCCGTCTTCTCGAACTCCGCGAGCATCGGGTCCATCAGCGGCGAGTGGAAGGCGTGGCTGACCCGCAGCCGCCGGGTGCGGCGGCCGGGGAAGGCGGCGGCGACCGCGGCCACGGCGGCCTCGGTGCCGGAGACGACGACGGCGCGGGGCCCGTTGACGGCGGCGACGGACACCTCGGGGCCGAGGTGGGGCAGCACCTCGGCCTCGGTGGCGTCGAGGGCGAGCATCGCGCCCCCGGCGGGCAGCGCCTGCATCAGCCGGCCGCGCGCGGCGACCAGCCGGGCGGCGTCCGCGAGGTCCCACACCCCGGCGACGTGCGCGGCCGTCAGTTCGCCGATGGAGTGGCCGGCCAGCCGGTCCGGGCGTACGCCGTGGGACTCCAGCAGCCGGTACGCGGCGGTCTCCACGGCGAACAGGGCGCTCTGGGTGTAGAGGGTGTGGTCGAGCAGGCCGGCGTCCTCGGTGCCGGGCTCGGCCCACATCACCTCCCGCAGCGGGCGGTCGAGATGGGCGTCGAGTGCCCGGCAGACCTCGTCGAGCGCGTCCCGGAAGGCGGGGTGGGCGGCGTACAGGCCCCGGCCCATGCCCGGGCGCTGGGCGCCCTGGCCGGTGAAGAGGACGGCCGTCTTGCCGCCTTCGGGCCGGCCGCGGACCACGGCGTCGGAGCCGGTGCCGTCGGCCAGCGCGGTGAGCGCGGCGAGGAGTTCGTCCTCGTCGCGGGCGACGACGGCGGCCCGGTGGGTGAGGGCGGCGCGGCCCGTGGCCAGGGAGCGGGCGAGGTCGGGCAGCGGCCGGCCGGCGACCGCGCGCAGCCGGGCGGCCTGGGCGGCCAGCGCCTCGGGGGTGGCCCCGGAGACGACGAGCGGCAGCAGCGGGACCGGGGCCGGGTCCGGTGCGGGCTCCTCGGCGGGTGCCTCCTCGATGATGGTGTGGACGTTGGTGCCGCTGATGCCGAAGGAGGACACCGCCGCCCGGCGCGGCCGGTCCGTGGCCGGCCACGGGCGTTCCTCGGTCAGCAGCCGTACGTTCCCCGCCTCCCAGTCGACCTGGGACGACGGCTTGTCCACGTGCAGGGTCCTGGGCAGCACGCCGTGGCGCATCGCCATGACCATCTTGATGATCCCGGCGACCCCGGCCGCGGCCTGGGTGTGCCCGATGTTCGACTTGACCGAGCCCAGCCACAGCGGCTCGGCCCGGTCCTGGCCGTAGGTGGCCAGCAGCGCCTGCGCCTCGATCGGGTCGCCCAGCGTCGTCCCCGTGCCATGCGCCTCGACGGCGTCCACGTCGGCCGGGGTGAGGTGCGCGGCGGCCAGCGCCTGCCGGATCACCCGCTGCTGGGAGGGGCCGTTGGGGGCGGTGAGGCCGTTGGAGGCGCCGTCCTGGTTGACGGCGGAGCCCCGGACGACGGCCAGCACCGGATGACCGTTGCGGCGGGCGTCGGAGAGCCGCTCCAGCACCAGCATGCCGGCGCCCTCGGACAGGGCCGTGCCGTCCGCCGCGTCGGCGAAGGACTTGGCGTGGCCGTCGGCCGCCAGGTTGCGCTGCCTGCTGAAGTCCACGAACGTGTCGACGGTCGACATCACGGACACCCCGCCCGCCAGCGCCAGCGTGCACTCGCCCTGCCGCAGCGCCTGCGCGGCCAGGTGCAGCGCCACCAGGGACGACGAGCAGGCCGTGTCGACCGTGAGCGTCGGGCCCTCCAGGCCGAGGGCGTAGGCGACCCGGCCGGAGGCCACGCTGCCGAGGCTGCCGTTGCCGAGGTGGTCGCGCACGGCCTCGGGGACGCGGCGCAGCCGGCTGCCGTAGTCGTGGTACATGACGCCCGCGAACACGCCGGTACGGCTGCCGCGCACGGAGTGCGGGTCGATGCCGGCCCGCTCCAGCGCCTCCCAGGACGTCTCCAGCAGCAGCCGCTGCTGCGGGTCCATGGCCAGGGCCTCGCGCGGGCCGATGCCGAAGAAGTCGGGGTCGAAGTCGGCGGCGTCGTACAGGAATCCGCCGGACCGGGTGACGGAGTGGCCGGCCTTGCCGGGCTCCGGGTCGTACAGGCCGTCCAGGTCCCAGCCGCGGTCGGCGGGGAAGGCGCCGATGCCGTCGCCGCCGTCGGCCAGCAGCCGCCACAGCTCCTCGGGGGTGGCGACGCCGCCGGGGTAGCGGCAGGCCATGGCGACGATGGCGACCGGCTCGTCCGCCTCCCGCACGGTGACGTCGGCGGCGGACCCGTCGTCCTCGCCGAACAGTTCCGTCCTGAGGTGGGCGACGAGCGCGCCCGCGTCCGGGTAGTCGAAGACCAGGGTGGCGGGCAGGCGCAGGCCCACCGCGGCGCCCAGCCGGTTGCGCAGTTCCACCGCCGTCAGCGAGTCGAACCCGGACTCGCGGAAGGAGCGGCGCGGATCCAGCGTCATGTCGCTGCCGTGGCCGAGCACGGCGGCGACCTGGGTGCGGACCAGTTCCAGGAGGGCCGCGTCGCGCTCGGCGGGGCCGAGGGCGGCGAGCCGGTCGGCGAGCGGGGCGGAGTCCGCGCGGGTGGCCGCCGTGCGGCGGACGCGGGCGGGCACCAGGCCGCGCAGCACCGCCGGGACGTCCGTGGCCCGGCGCAGCGCGGCCGTGTCCAGGCCGACCGGGAGCAGCAGCGGCTCGGCGGCGCCCAGGGCCGCGTCGAGCAGGCGCAGCCCCTCCTCGGTGGACAGCGGGCGGACGCCCGCGCGGGCCATGCGGGCCACGTCGGCGTCGGTGAGGTGCGCGGTCAGGCCGGTGCGCTGCTCCCAGAAGCCCCAGGCCAGCGAGTGCGCGGGCAGGCCGTGGTGGGTGCGGTGGGCGGCCAGCGCGTCGAGGAAGGCGTTGGCGGCGGCGTAGCCGGACTGGCCCGCGCCGTCGACCGTGCCCGCGGCGGAGGAGAACAGTACGAAGGCGGCGAGGCCGAGGTCGCGGGTCAGCTCGTGCAGGTGCCAGGCGGCGTCCGCCTTGGGCCGCAGCACGGCGGCCAGGCGCTCGGCCGTCTGGTCGGTCACCAGGCCGTCGTCCAGGACGCCGGCGAGGTGGAAGACGGCGGTCAGCGGGCGGTGCGGTGGTATCCCGGCGAGCAGCCCGGCCAGTTGGTCCCGGTCGGCGGCGTCGCAGCGGGCCACGGTGACCTCGGCGTCCAGGCCGGCGAAGTCCTCGGCGGCGGTGCCGCTGCGGCCGGCCAGCACCAGGTGGCGGACGCCGTGCTCGGCGACCAGGTGCCGGGCGACCAGGGCGCCGAGCACACCGGTACCGCCGGTGATCAGCACGGTGCCGTCCGGGTCGAGGGCCGGTGCCTGGCCCCGCGGGGTGGCCCGGGCGAGCCGGGGCACGCGCACGGCGCCGTCGCGCAGGGCGAGCTGGGGTTCACCGCTCGCCGCGGCGGCGGCCACGGCGGCGCCGGCGACATCGGCGACATCGGCGAAGGAGTCCACGAGCACGAACCGCCCGGGGTGCTCCCCCTGGGCCGCCCGGACCAGGCCCCACACCGCGGCGCCCGTCAGGTCGGTGACGTCCTCCCGGCCCGCCGCCACGGCGCCCCGGGTGAGGACCAGCAGCCGGGCGTCGGCGGTGCGTTCGTCGGCCAGCCAGTCCTGTACGGCGCTCAGCACGCGCTCGGCCGCCCGGTGTGTGCCGGTGCCCGGGCCGTCGCCGCCGGCGGGCAGCACCACCCACGCCGGGACGGTCTCCAGCGCGGCCGGGCCCCGTTCGTCCAGGACCGTGTACCCGGGCGTGGGTGCCTCGGGTACCGGCAGGGCCGGCCAGTCCAGCCGGTACAGGGCGTCGGCGCGGGCGGCGGAGGTGAGCGCGGCCGGGTCGACGGGCCGGGAGACCAGGGACTCGGCCTCGGCGACCGGGGCGCCCGTGGGGTCGGCGAGCTGGAGGGCGAGCGCGTCCCCGGTGCCGTGCAGGCGGACCCGCAGGGCGGTGGCCCCGGCCGCGTACAGCGAGACCCCGGTCCAGGAGAACGGCAGCCGGGTGCCGTCCCGGCCGTCGGCGGTGAGGCCGTCGGCGTGCAGCGCGGCGTCGAACAGGGCCGGGTGCAGGGCGAACCCGTCCGCCTCGCCGGGGAGTTCGACCTCGGCGAACGTCTCGTCGCCGCGCCGCCACACGGCGCGCAGCCCCTGGAAGGCGGGCCCGTAGTCGTAGCCGAGGGCGGCCAGGCGGTCGTAGGCGTCCTCGGCCGGTACGGGCCGCGCGCCCGGCGGCGGCCAGGCCGTGAGGTCGAAGGCGGGGGCGGCGGCCCGGGGGGCGAGCAGGCCGGTGGCGTGCCGCGTCCAGGCGGTGTCGTCGTCGCCCTCGGGGCGGGAGTGGACGGTCAGCGCGCGGTGTCCGGTGTCGTCGGCGGCGGCCACGTGCAGCTGGAGCTGGACGGCGCCCCGCTCGGGCAGGGTCAGCGGTGCCTGGAGGGTGAGTTCGGCCAGGTGCCCGCAGCCGAGCCGGTGGCCGGCGCCGAGGGCCAGTTCGACCAGGGCGGTGCCGGGCAGCAGGGGGGTGCCGGACACGGCGTGGTCGGCCAGCCAGGGTGTGGTGGCGGTGGCGAGCCGGCCGGTGAACACGGTGCCGCCCTCGGCGACCGGGACGGCGGCGCCGAGCAGGGGGTGGCCGGTGGTCTGGAGTCCGGCGGCGGTGACGTCGCCGCCGCCGGCGGACCGGCCCAGCCAGTACCGCTCGCGCTGGAAGGCGTAGGTGGGCAGGTCGGCGGTGCGCACCGGCAGACCGTCGAAGACGGGTGCCCAGTCCACCGGGAGGCCGGCGACGAATGCCTCGCCGAGGGCGGTCAGCAGGCGCTCGGCGCCGCCGTCGTCGCGGCGCAGGGAGCCGAGGCCGGTGACGGTGGCGCCGGCGGTGTCGGCGGTCTCCTCGACACTGTGCAGCAGCACGGGGTGCGGGCTGCACTCGACGAACACGCCGTACCCGGCGTCGAGCAGGGTGCGGGTGGCCGGTGCGAACAGCACGGTCTGCCGGAGGTTGGTGTACCAGTAGCCGGCGTCCAGGCCGGTGGTGTCGAGGCGGGTGCCGGTGACGGTGGAGTAGAACGGCACCTCGGCGGGCCGGGGCCGGATGCCCGCCAGGTCGGCGAGGAGTCGCTCCCGGATCGACTCGACGTGCGCGGAGTGCGAGGCGTAGTCCACGGGGAGCCGCTTGGCGCGGTCGCCGCCGGCCACGACGGCCGCGCGGAGCGCGTCGAGGGCGTCGGCGTCGCCGGACAGCACCACGGAGGAGGCGCCGTTGACGGCGGCCACCGAGACCCGGCCGGCGTAGGGCGCGAGGAGGTCGCGGACCCGGGCCTCGGGCAGGGCCACCGACATCATGCCGCCGCGGCCGGACAGTTCCCGGGCGATGGCCCGGCTGCGCAGGGCCACCACGCGGGCGCCGTCGGCGAGGGAGAGCGCGCCGGCCACGCAGGCGGCGGCGATCTCGCCCTGGGAGTGGCCGACGACGGCGGCCGGCCGGATCCCGTGGGCGCGCCACACCTCGGCGAGGGACACCATGATCGCCCACAGCACGGGCTGGACGACGTCCACGCGGTCCAGCGGCTGCCGGGCCCGTACGGTCTCGAGGAGGTCCCAGTCGGTGACGGGGGCGAGGGCGGCGGCGCAGTCGGCCATGCGCGCGGCGAACACCGGTGAGGTGTCGAGGAGGTCGGCGGCCATGCCGGCCCACTGGGAGCCCTGCCCGGGGAAGACGAAGGCGACGCGGGACTCCCCCGCCGGCCGGCCGCGCACCACGTTCGGCGCGGTGTCGTCGCCCTCGGCGAGGGCGGTCAGCCCGGCGGTGAGGGCGGCCGGGTGGGCCGCGGTGACGACGGCCCGCTCGTCCAGCGCGGCGCGCCCGGTGGCGAGGGTGTGGGCGATGTCGGGGACGGGGTCGGCGCCGGTGGCGAGGTGGTCGAGGAGGCGGCGGGCCTGGGCGGCCAGGCCGCGGGGGCCGTTGCCGGACAGCACCAGCGGGAGCGGGCCGTTCCAGGCGGGGTCCGCGGCGCGGGGTTCGGTCTCGGGGGCGGCCTCGATGATGACGTGTGCGTTGGTGCCGCTGATGCCGAAGGAGGAGACGGCGGCGCGGCGGGGCTCGCCGTCGTCGGGCCAGTCCCGGGCCTCGCGGAGCAGTTCGACGGCGCCCGCGTCCCAGTCGACCTGGGTGGTGGGGTGTTCGGCGTGCAGGGTCCTGGGGAGCCGGCCGTGGCGCATCGCCATGACCATCTTGATGACGCCGGCGACCCCGGCGGCGGCCTGGGTGTGCCCGATGTTCGACTTGACCGAGCCCAGCCACAGCGGCTCGGCCCGGTCCTGGCCGTAGGTGGCGAGCAGCGCCTGCGCCTCGATGGGGTCGCCGAGCGGGGTGCCGGTGCCGTGCGCCTCGACGGCGTGCACCTGGTGGGGTTCGAGGCGGGCGCCCGCGAGGGCGGCGCGGATGACGCGCTGCTGGGAGGGGCCGTTGGGGGCGGTCAGGCCGTTGGAGGCGCCGTCCTGGTTGACGGCCGAGCCGCGGACGACGGCCAGCACCCGGTGGCCGTTGCGGCGGGCGTCGGAGAGCCGCTCCAGCAGGAGCAGGCCGGCGCCCTCGCCCCAGCCGGTGCCGTCGGCGCCGTCGGCGAAGGACTTGCAGCGGCCGTCGAGGGCGAGGCCGCGCTGACGGGAGAAGTCGACGAAGGTGTCCGGGGTGGACATGACGGTCACGCCGCCGGCCAGGGCGAGGGTGCACTCGCCGGTGCGCAGGGCCTGGACGGCGAGGTGCAGGGCGACCAGGGAGGAGGAGCAGGCGGTGTCGACGGTGACGGCGGGCCCCTCCAGGCCGAGGAGGTAGGAGACGCGGCCGGAGGCGACGCTGCCGAGGTTGCCGTTGCCGAGGTAGCCCTCGACGCCCTCGGGGACGTCGGTGAGCCAGCTGCCGTAGTCGTGGTACATGACGCCCGCGTAGATGCCGGTGCGGCTGCCCTTGAGGGTGTGCGGGTCGATGCCGGCGCGCTCGAAGGCCTCCCAGGCGGTCTCCAGCAGCAGCCGCTGCTGCGGGTCCATGGCGAGGGCCTCGCGGGGGCTGATGCCGAAGAAGCCGGGGTCGAACCGGGCCGCGTCGTACAGGAATCCGCCCTCGCGGACATGGGTGCGGCCGGGGGTGTCGGGGTCGGGGTCGTAGATGCCCTCGACGTCCCAGCCGCGGTCGTCGGGGAAGTCGCCGACGGCGTCCGTGCCGGTGTCGACCAGCTGCCACAGCTGTTCGGGGGTCTGTACGCCGCCGGGGTAGCGGCAGCTCATGGCGACGATCGCGACGGGCTCGTGCGCCGCCTCGGTGATCCGTTCGTTCTGCACGCGCAGCCGCTCGTTCTCGAGCAATGACTCGCGCAGCGCCTCGACGATCTGCTCGACGGATGTGTCCACGGTCGGTGTCGCTCCCTGCTGGCTCGGCGGCGCTGGTGACGCGGTGGCGGGTGCGCCGGTGCGGGTGGCCCGGTGCCGGACGCGGCGCGTCGTCCGGCACCGGGGGTGGGTCACTGGGGGGCGGTGCGGTCGAGGGCGGCGCGCACCAGGTCGGCCACGGCCATGGTCCTGATGTCCCTGGCCGGTTCGGCGGGGGCGGGGTCCGCGGCGGGCTCGGACAGCTTCAGCAGGCTGTCCAGCAGTCCGGCGGCGCGGAGGCGGGCGACGGGGATGCGGGAGATCAGGGCGCGCACCTCGTCGTCGTCGCCGGGCGCGGCCGGCTCGGGCTCCGGCCGCAGCCGCTGGAGGAGGTGGCCGGCGAGGGCGGCCGGGGTGGCGTAGTCGAAGATGAGGGTGGAGGGCAGCCGCAGTCCGCTGGCCGCGCCCAGGCGGTTGCGCAGTTCCACGGCGGCGAGCGAGTCGAAGCCGAGTTCGGTGAAGGCGCGGCGGGGTTCCACGGCGGCGGGCCCGGGGTGGCCGAGGACGGCGGCCACTTCGGTGCGGACCGCCTCCAGCACGGTGTGCTCGTGGTCGGCGGCGGGCAGGGCGGCCAGCCGTTCGCCGAGGGTGCGGGCGTGGTCGGCGCGGTCCGGGCGGGCGGTGGCGCCGGCCAGGGTCCGCAGCACGGCCGGGACGTCGTCGGCGCGGCGGCGCAGGGCGGCGGTGTCCAGCCGTACCGGGACCAGGGCGGGGGTGCCCGCGGCCACGGCGGCGTCGAACAGGTCCAGTGCCTCGTCCGGGTCGAGCGCGCCGATGCCGGTGCGTTCGATGCGCTGGACGTCGGCCGTGCCGAGCGCGGCGCCCATGCCGCCGCCGGACCACAGGCCCCAGGCGAGGGAGGTGGCGGGCAGGCCGAGGGCGGCGCGGTGGGCGGCCAGGGCGTCGAGGAAGGCGTTGGCGGCGGCGTAGTTGCCCTGCCCGGAGGCGTCGAGGGTGCCGGCGGCCGAGGAGAACAGCACGAAGTGGGCCAGTTCCCTGTCCCGGGTCAGGTCGTGCAGGTGCCAGGCGGCGTCCGCCTTGGGCCGCAGGACGGTGTCCAGCCGCGCCGGGGTCAGCGAGCCGATCAGGGCGTCGTCCAGGACGCCGGCGGTGTGCACGACGCTGTCCACGGGGTGCGCGGTGAGCAGGGCGGCGAGCGCGGCGCGGTCGGCGACGTCGCAGGCGACGAGGTCGGCCTCGGCGCCGAGGTCCGCGAGGTCGGCGCGCAGTGCGGCGGCGCCGGGCGCGTCGGGGCCGCGGCGGCTGGTCAGCACCAGGCGGGTGACGCCGTGCCGGGCGGCCAGGTGGCGGGCGACGAGGGCGCCGAGTCCGCCGGTGCCGCCGGTGACGAGGACGGTGCCCCACGGGCGGTCCGCGGTCTCGGTGTCGTCGGCGCGGACCAGGCGGGGCGCGTGGGCGGTGCCGTCCCGCCAGCGGACCTCGGGCTCCCCGGAGTCGAGGAGGGCGGCCAGCGCGGCCCGGTCGGGCACGGGTGCGCCGGGGGCGGCCCGCCCGACGAGGAGGATCCGGCCGGGGTCCTCGGCCTGTGCGGCCCGCACCAGTCCGTGCACCGCCGCGTCGGCGAGTGAGCCGCCGGTGAGGACCACGAGCACCGAGCCGGCGTACCGGTCGTCGGCCGTCCAGGACCGCAGGACCTCCAGGGTGCGGCCGAGCGCGCCGCGCACGGCCGCGGGCACGTCGTCCGCGCGGGGAGCCGTGACGGGCAGGATCACCACGTCCGGCACCGGGGTGCCGAGCGCCTCCAGGCCGGGGTGGAGGGGGGCGCCGAGGCCGAGGTCGTCGTCGCCGAGGACCGCCCAGCTCCGGCGGTCGGGGCGCCCGGCGGCCTCGGGCAGGGGTGTCTCGGCGACGGCGTAGAGGTGGCGGCGGCGCCGGGTGAGCCGGTCGGCGGTGACCGGCCGGGTGACGTAGGAGGCGACGGTGGCCAGGGGCCGGCCGTCGGTGTCCGCCAGCTCGATGCGGGTGCCGTCGGTGTGGCGGGTGACGCGGACCCGGGCGGTCAGGGACGCCTGGGCGTGCACGGTGACCCCGGTCCAGGCGAAGGGCAGGGCGACGCCGTCGGACGGCCCGTCGGGCGCCGGTTCGCCGTCGAGCAGGGAGGTGACGTGCAGGGCGGAGTCCAGCAGCGCGGGGTGCAGGACGTGCCGGGCGGCGTCCTGGCCCGCCCGTGCGGGCAGTTCCAGGTCGGCGAGGAGGGTGTCGCCGTCCCGCCAGGCGGCCCGGACGCCCTGGAAGACGGGGCCGTAGTCGTAGCCCTCGGTGTGCAGGCGCGGGTAGAGGCCGCCGACGTCGAGCGGGGTGGCCCCGGGCGGCGGCCAGGCGCCGGCCGCGGGCGCGGGGGCGGGTGCGGAGTCGGTGAGGGTGCCGCTGGCGTGGTGGGTCCAGCCCTCGTCGGCAGGGGCGTGCTCGGCGCGGGAGTGGATCTCCACGGTGCCGTCGGCGCGGGCGGCGACCTGGAGGCGGACGGCGGTGTCGCCGGGCAGCGCCAGCGGGGCGTGCAGGGTCAGCTCGTCCAGGACGGGACGGCCGGTCAGGCGTCCGGCGTGCAGGGCGAGGTCGACCAGTGCGGCGCCGGGCACCAGGACCGTGCCCAGCACGGCGTGGTCGGCGAGGACCGGGTGGGTGGCGGTGGAGATCCGGCCGGTGAGCAGCACCCCGGCGTCGCCGGGCAGGTCCAGGCGGGCGCTGACCAGCGGGTGCCCGGCGGCGGCGAGCCCGTGCCCGGCGGCGTCGCCGGCGGTGACGGCGGGCACGGGCAGCCAGTACCGCTGGTGGGCGAAGGCGTAGGTGGGCAGGTCGACCGGGCGCCCCGCGTACGTCCCGTACAGCACGGCCCAGTCGACGTCGTGGCCCCGGGTGTGGACGGCGGCCAGGGCGGCGAGCAGGCCGGGCAGCTCGGCGGTGTCCTTGCGGGCGGCGGGGACGAAGGCGGTGTCCTCGGCGTCCGGCAGGCAGTCGGGGCCGAGGGCGGTGAGCACGGGGGCGGCGCCGAGTTCGAGGAAGGTGCCGGTGCCCTGCGCGGCCAGCGTGGCGACCGCGTCGGCGAAGCGGACGGTCTCCCGCACGTGCCGTGCCCAGTAGTCGGCGGAGCCGAGATCGGCGGCGGTGGCCGGGGCGCCGGTGAGGGTGGAGACGATCGGTATGGCCGGTTCGGCGGCCGGCAGAGCGGCCATGACGTCCCGGAAGGCGGCCAGCATGGGGGCCATGCGGGGCGAGTGGAAGGCGTGCGAGACGCGCAGCCGGCGGGCGCCGGCGAAGTGTGCGGCGACCTCGGTGACGGCGTCCTCGTCGCCGGAGACGACCACGGCCGCAGGGCCGTTGACGGCGGCGATCGCGCACCGCTCGCCGTCCACCAGCGCGGCGACCTCCTCCTCGGACGCCTGGACGGCGACCATCGCGCCGCCCGCGGGCAGCGCCTGCATGAGCCGGCCGCGGGCGGCGACGGCGGTGACGGCGTCCGGCAGCGACCACACGCCGGCGACGTGCGCGGCGGCGAACTCGCCGACGGAGTGCCCGGCGAGCCGGTCCGGGCGCAGTCCGAAGGACTCCAGCAGCCGGTAGAGGGCCACTTGGGTGGTGAACAGGGCGGCCTGGGTGTAGGCGGTCTGCTCCAGGGCCGCGGGATCGTCGCCGAGGACGACCTCGGCGAGGGGCCGTTCGAGGTGCTTGTCGAAGAGCGCGGCGACGCGGTCGAAGTGTTCGGCGTAGACGGGGAAGGCGTCGTACCAGTCGCGCCCCATGCCGGGGCGCTGGGCGCCCTGGCCGGAGAACAGGTAGGCCAGGTCGCCGTCGGTCGCGGTGCCGGTCACCAGCAGTCCGGGGGCCTCGGTGCCGTGGGCGAGGGCGTCCAGGGCGGTGGCCGTCCGGTCGGCGTCGGTGGCGAGGAGGACGGCGCGGTGCGGGTGGGTGGCGCGGGTGGTGGCGAGGGCCAGGCCGAGGTCGGCGGGGGCGGTGCCGGTCAGGTCCAGCAGCCGCCGGGCCTGGCCGCGCAGGGCCTCGGGTGAGCGGGCGGAGACGGGGAGGGCAAGGACCGGCGGGGCGGTGGCGGGGTCCGGTTCGGCGGGCTCGGGTGCGGGGAACTCCTCCAGGATCACGTGGGCGTTGGTGCCGCTGATCCCGAAGGAGGAGACGCCCGCCCGGCGGGGCCGGCCGGTCTCGGGCCACGGGCGCCGCTCGGTGAGCAGTTCCACGGCGCCGGCACTCCAGTCGACCTGGTGCGACGGCGCGTCGACGTGCAGGGTCCTGGGCAGCACGCCGTGGCGCATCGCCATGACCATCTTGATGATCCCGGCGACCCCGGCCGCGGCCTGGGTGTGCCCCATGTTGGACTTGACCGAGCCCAGCCACAGCGGCTCCTCGCGGTCCTGGCCGTAGGTGGCCAGCAGCGCCTGCGCCTCGATCGGGTCGCCCAGCGTCGTCCCCGTGCCGTGCGCCTCGACGGCGTCCACGTCGGCCGGGGTGAGCCCGGCGGAGGCCAGCGCGGCGCGGATGACGCGCTGCTGGGAGGGGCCGTTGGGGGCGGTCAGGCCGTTGGAGGCGCCGTCGGAGTTGACGGCGGAGCCGCGCACCAGGGCGAGGACCCGGTGGCCGTTGCGGCGGGCGTCGGAGAGGCGTTCCACGACGAGCATGCCGGCGCCCTCGCCCCAGCCGGTGCCGTCGGCCGCGGCGGCGAAGGACTTGCAGCGGCCGTCGGCGGCCAGTCCGCGCTGCCGGGCGAAGTCCACGAAGGTGTCAGGTGTCGACATGACGGTGACGCCGCCGACCAGGGCGAGGTCGCACTCGCCCTGCCGCAGCGCCTGGGCCGCCAGGTGCAGGGTGACCAGCGAGGAGGAGCATGCGGTGTCGACGGTGACGGCCGGCCCCTCCAGGCCGAGGGCGTAGGCGACCCGGCCGGAGACGACGCTGCCGAGGCTGCCGTTGCCGAGGTAGGCGGCGAGGTCCTCGGGGACCTCGGCGAGCCAGGTGCCGTAGTCGTGGTACATGACGCCCGCGAACACACCGGTGCGGGAGCCGCGCAGCCGGTGCGGGTCGATGGCGGAGCGCTCCAGGGCCTCCCAGGACACCTCCAGCAGGAGCCGCTGCTGGGGGTCCATGGCGGTGGCCTCGCGGGGGCCGATGCCGAAGAAGCCGGCGTCGAACCCGGCCGCGTCGTACAGGAAGGCGCCCTCGCGGGTGTAGGTGCGGCCGGGGGTGCCCGGCTCGGGGTCGTACAGCGCCTCGGTGTCCCAGCCGCGGTCCGCCGGGAAGCCGCCGACCGCGTCGACGCCGTCGGCGACGAGCCGCCACAGGTCCTCCGGGGAACGGACCTCGCCGGGGTAGCGGCAGCTCATGCCGACGATGGCGATCGGGTCGTCGTCCAAGGCGGTGCGGGCGGGGGCGGCGGGGGTCCGGTCGGGGCCGGTGCCGAAGAGGGTGTCGCGGATGTGGGCGGCCAGGGCGCGGGAGGTGGGGTGGTCGAAGACGAGGGTGGCGGGCAGCCGCAGCCCGGTGGCGGTGTTCAGCCGGTTGCGCAGCTCGACGGCGGCGAGCGAGTCGAAGCCGAGGTCGGTGAAGGCCCGGCCGGGGTCCACGGCGGACGGGCCGTCGTGCCGCAGCACGGCCGCGACCTCGGTGCGCACGAGGTGGAGCAGGGCGCGGTCGCGGTCGGCGGCGGGCAGCTCGGCGAGCCGTCCGTCGGTGACCGGCGCGGGGGCGGTGCCCGCCGCGGCCCGGCGGACGGCCGGGCGGACGAGGCCGGTCAGCAGCGGGGGCACGCCGTCGGGGCGGCGGCGGACGGCGGCGGTGTCGATCTCCACCGGCAGCAGGTGGGGGGCGCCGGAGCGGACGGCGGCGTCGAACAGTTCCAGGGAGCGGGCGGCGGACAGTCCGGGCACGCCGTAGGCGGCGATGCGTTCGCGGGCGGCGTCGTCCAGGGCGGCGCCCATGCCGGTGTCGGTGGCCCACAGGCTCCAGCCGAGGGAGGTGGCGGGCAGGCCGAGGGCGGCGCGGTGGGCGGCGAGGGCGTCCAGGTAGGCGTTGGCGGCGGCGTAGTTGCCCTGCCCGGCTCCGTCGAGGACGGCGGCGAGGGAGGAGAACAGCACGAAGCGGGCGAGCCGGCGGTCCCGGGTCAGTTCGTGCAGGTGCCAGGCGCCCAGGGCCTTGGCGTGGAAGACCTCGTCGACCATCGCGTCGGTGAGGGTGTCCACGACGCCGTCGCGGACGGTGCCCGCCGCGTGCACGACGGAGTCCACCGGGTGCCGCTCCAGCAGGCGGCGCAGTGCCTCGCGGTCGCCCGTGTCGCAGGCGGCGACGGTCACCTCGGCGCCCAGTGCGGTGAGTTCGGCGTGCAGGTCGGGCGCGGTGCCGCGGCGGCCGGCGAGCACCAGGCGGCGTACCCCGTGGGCGGCCACCAGGTGGCGGGCGAGGAGCGCGCCGAGGCCGCCGGTGCCGCCGGTGACGAGGACGGTGCCCCAGTCGGCCGCCGTCTCCTCGCCCGGCGGCCGCACGGTCAGCCGGGGCACGCTGAACCCGCCGTCGGCCAGGGAGAGTTCGGGTTCGCCGGTGGCGAGGACGCGGCGCAGGTCGGTCTCGGAGGGCAGCGTCTCGTGCTCGACCAGGACGTAGCGGCCGGGGTTCTCGGCCTGGGCCGAGCGGACCAGGCCGCGGACGGCCGCGTGGGCGGGGCTGCCGGGCGGGGTGACGAGGACCAGCCGGGTCCCGGCGAGGCGTGCGTCGCCCTGCCAGGTGCGCAGCAGGCCGAGGACGTGGCGGACGTGGGCGCGCGCCTCGCCGGCGTCGGCGTCCGCCGGGCCGGGGACGCGGTACACGAGGGCGTCCGGGGCGGGTCCGTCCCCCAGCGGCTCGGCGGCGTCCGTGAGGACGGCGGTCCGCAGGGGCCCGGTGGTCGCGGGCCGGGGGTACGGCCGCCAGTCCACCGCGTACAGGACGTCCTGGTCCGGTACGGGTCGGGAGGTCAGGGCCTCGACGGCGGCCACCGGGGCGCCGGCGGGGTCGGCGAGGTGCACGGCGATCGTGTCGCCGCCCCGGCGGGTGATCCGTACGCGCAGGGCGGTGGCGCCGGTGGCGTGCAGGGTGACACCGGTGAAGGCGAACGGCACCAGCACCTCCGGACGCGGCGGGGTGCCGAGGTCGGCGGCGTGCAGCGCGGCGTCGAGCAGTGCCGGGTGCAGGCCGAACGCGCCGGCGTCGGCGGCCGCGTCCTCGGGCAGGGCGACCTCGGCGTAGACGTCGTCGCCGTGCCGCCAGGCGGCGCGCAGCCCCTGGAAGGCGGGCCCGTAGTCGTAGCCCTGTCCGGCGAGATCGGCGTACACGCCGGTGGTGTCCAGCGGCCGGGCGTCGCGCGGCGGCCACTCGGTGAGGGGCACGGGCTCGGGCGGGGCGGCGGCGGTGAGGACGCCCGTGGCGTGCTGCGTCCAGGGCGCGGCCCGGTCCGCGCGGCTGTGCACGGTGACGGTGCGCCGGCCGGTGGCGTCGGGTTCGCCGACGGCGACCTGTACGGCGATGTCCTCCTCGGCGCGCAGCACGAGCGGGGCGCCGAGGGTCAGCTCCTCCAGGGTGCCGGCGCCGGCGTGCTCGCCCGCGCGCAGGGCGAGTTCGACGAAGGCGGTGCCGGGCAGGAGCACCCGGCCGGCGATGACGTGGTCGGCGAGCCAGGGCTGCGCGCGGGTGGACAGACGGCCGGTGAGGACGACGCCCTCGGCGCCGACGGCGACCACGGCCGCCAGCAGCGGGTGGCCGGCGGGGAGCTGGCCGAGGCCGGTGGCGTCGGTGCCGGTGCGCTGCTCCAGCCAGAACCGGCGCCGCTGGAAGGGGTAGCCGGGCAGGTCGATCCGGCGCCCGCCGAGGCCGGCGAAGTGCCGCCGCCAGTCGACGGGGACGCCCCGGGCGTGGACGGCGGCCAGCGCGGCGAGAGCCTCGCGCGGCTCGGACCGCTCGCGCCGCAGCACCGGCAGGAACGCGGTGCCGGGTGTGCCGGCGCAGTCGGGGCCCATGGCGGAGAGCACGGCGTCCGGGCCGACCTCCAGGAAGGTGCGCACCCCGGCGTCGGCGAGGGAGCGGACGGCGTCGTGGAAGCGGACCTGTGCGCGGACGTGCTCCACCCAGTACTCGGGGTCGCGCAGTTCGGCGGTGACGGGGCCGCCGGTGACGGTGGAGACGATCGGCAGCCTCGGTTCGGCGTAATCCAGGACGTGCGCGATCCGGCGGAACTCGGCCAGCATCGGGTCCATCAGCGGCGAGTGGAAGGCGTGGCTGACCCGCAGCCGCTTGGTGTCGTGGCCGCGGGCGGCGAGTTCGGCGGTGATCAGCTCCACGTCGGCCGCGTCGCCGGAGACGACGACGGCGGCGGGCCCGTTGACGGCGGCGATGCCGGTGCGGGCGGTGAGCAGGGGCGCCACCTCGTCCGCGGCGGCGCGTACGGCGACCATGGCGCCGCCCTCGGGCAGGGCCTGCATCAGCCGGCCACGCGCGGCGACCAGGATCGTGGCGTCCTGGAGGGTGAGGACGCCGGCGACGTGGGCGGCGGCGATCTCCCCGACGGAGTGCCCGGCGAGCTGGTCCGGGGCGAGGCCCCAGCTCTCCAGCAGCCGGTACAGGGCCACCTCCACGGCGAACAGCGCGGGCTGCGCGTACTCGGTGCGGTGCAGCAGCTCCGCCTCCGGGGTGCCGGGGCCGGCGAAGAGGATCTCCTTCAGCGGGCGGTCGAGCTGGAGGTCGAAGTGGGCGCAGACGTCGTCCAGGGCGTCGGCGAACACCGGGTGGGCGTCGGCGAGTTCGCGGCCCATGCCGGGGCGCTGGCTGCCCTGCCCGGTGAACAGGAAGCCGAGTTCGCCGTCGGCGCGCGGGGTGGGCGGGGTGGTCCCGGAGGCCAGGGCGTCGAGGGCGGCGCGCAGTTCGGCGCGGTCGGCGGCGACGAGGACGGCCCGGTCGGGCAGCGCGGCCCGGGTGGTGGCCAGCGAGTGGGCGAGGTCCGCGAGACCGGCCTCGTCCGCCAGCGGCAGCAGGTCGGCGGCGCGGGCGCGCAGGGCGGCCTCGCCCCGGGCGGACAGGACGAACGGCAGCGGCGTCCCGGCGGGCGGGGCGGGACGCGTGTCCGGGCCGGGCGCCCGGAGCTCGGGCTCGGGCTCGGGCCCGGGTTGTTCGAGGATGACGTGCGCGTTGGTGCCGCTGACGCCGAACGAGGACACCCCGGCCCGCCGGGCCCGGCCGGTGTCGGGCCAGGCGCGCGGCGCGGTGACGAGTTCCACGGCCCCGGAGGACCAGTCGACGTGCGGGGTGGGCGCGTCGACGTGGAGGGTGGCCGGTACCTGTCCGTGCTCCATGGCGAGGACGGTCTTGATCAGGCCGGCGGCACCGGCGGCGGCCTGGGTGTGCCCGAGGTTGGACTTGACGGAGCCGAGCAGCAGCGGCGCGCCGGCGGGCCGGTCCTGGCCGTAGGTGGCGAGCAGCGCGGTGGCCTCGATGGGGTCGCCGAGCCGGGTGCCGGTGCCGTGCGCCTCGACCACGTCGACGTCGGCGGCGGTGAGGCCGGCGTCGGCGAGCGCCCGGCGGATCAGCCGCTGCTGGGCGGTGCCGCTGGGCGCGGTCAGGCCGTTGGAGGCGCCGTCCTGGTTGACGGCCGAGCCGCGCACCAGGGCCAGCACCCGGTGGCCGTTGCGGCGGGCGTCGGAGAGCCGTTCCAGGACGAGCACGCCGACGCCCTCGGCGAATCCGGTGCCGTCGGCGGTGGCGGAGAACGCCTTGCAGCGTCCGTCGGGGGCGAGGCCGCGCTGCCGGCTGAAGGCGGTGAACACCCCGGGGCCGCCCATGACGGCCACGCCGCCGGCGAGCGCGAGCGAGGACTCGCCCTGCCTGAGCGAGCGGCACGCCAGGTGGACGGCGACCAGGGCGGCGGAGCAGGCGGTGTCCACGGTGACCGCGGGCCCCTCGGTGCCCAGCACGTAGGCGACGCGGCCGGATATGACGCTGTTGGCGTTCCCGGCGAGGAGATAGGCGTCCAGGCCGTCCGGGGCGTCGTGCAGGCGCGGGCCGTACTCCTGGATCTCGGCGCCGAGGAACATGCCGGCCGGGGTGCCGCGCAGCGCCGTGGGGTCGATGCCGGCGTCCTCCAGGGCCTGCCAGGAGGTCTCCAGCACGAGCCGCTGCTGCGGGTCCATGCCGAGCGCCTCGCGGGGGCTGATCCCGAAGAAGTCGGCGTCGAACTCGGTGGCGGTGTCGAGGAATCCGCCGCTGCGCACGTACGTGCTGCCGGGCACCTCGGGGTCCTCGTGGTAGAGGGCGTCCAGGTCCCAGCCGCGGTCGCGGGGGAAGCCGGTCAGCACCTCGCCCCCCTCGGTGAGCAGCCGCCACAGGTCGGCGGGCGAGGCGATGCCGCCGGGGAAGCGGCAGCCCATGCCGACGACGGCGACCGGTTCGCCGGGGTCCGGGTCACCGGCCGGCTCGGCGGGGGCGTCCGGGGTGCCGTGGACCTCGGCGAGCAGCCGGGCCGCGAGGTCCTGGACGGTCGGGCAGTCGTAGGCGAGGCCGACCGGCAGGTCGAGGCCGGTCAGCGCGGTCAGCCGCCGGTGCAGGTCGACCGCGGCCAGCGAGTCGAGTCCCTGCGCGGCGAGGGGCGCGGCCGGATCGAGCGGGGCCGGCGTGCCCGGCCGGGCCGTCTCGATCGCCTCGGCCACGGCCGTGCGCACCAGGTCGGTCACCAGCGCGCGGTGCCGGGAGGGGACGGCCGTGGCGAGCCGTCGTGCCAGAGCTGAGTCGGATCCGGGCCCGTTCATCCACGCATCTCCACTTTCGGCCGACACCGGTTTTCCTCACCTTTTTCCACACCGTAGTGACGGCCTCCGAAAGGCCACACCCTTAACCACCCCTAGGGGTGGGCGGATTCGACGGCCCGGGTGTTCCGGGGGTCGTGTCCGTCGAACGAACGGCGTACGTAGGACAGGGAATCGAGCAGTTCCGCAGCGGTGACGGCGTGGGCCGGGCGTACGTCGGCGATGCCGTTCAGCGGCATCCTGCCGATGTCGGTCCAGGCCAGCCGGCCGTCCGCGGCGATGTGACTGCGGCTGAATCCGGCGTTGTCCGGATGCAGGCAGTAGGGCACGTCGAGCAGTCCCTCGGCGAACGCCGTCAGCAGGGCGCCGCCGAGGTCGTCGTCCAGCTCCAGGACGGCGTTCACCAGGGCGGACGCCTCGGCGTAGGTCTGGGTGCCGGTGGCGTCGACCGGGGCGCGCGGGGTGCGGGCGGCGACCTCGGCCGCGTATTCCAGGGCGGCCACGTTCTCCGCCACGGTGGGAATGCGGCGGGATTCCGCGACGGTTTTCACGATGAGCCGTTCCGAGCCGCTGGTGACGGCGAGTTCGGCCGCTTTCCCGAGCAGTCGGTAGGCGCCCTGTTCCGTTTCCGGATACAGGCCCATGTAGGCGTAGACGACGACGTGCCATTCGGCGTCCGGCAGGTGGTGCGCGCACAGGCGGCGCAGTGCGGCCACCGCTTCGGCGTCCTGGCCGGGATGGGTCTGCTGGGCGTAACTGACGGAAATGCTGCGGATGCCGTGCCGGTGGAAGAACAGCGCCTCCAGCACGCTGACGGCGACGAGCAGGCTCGGCGGGCACAACTGGCCGAGGACACAGCCGCCGAAGGTCTCCAGGTGCGGTTCGCCGCCCGACTCCCGGCGGGCGGCGAGCAGTTCGCAGGCGTCCGCCCAGTGGGCGACGGACGCGCGCAGCGGCACCCGGCCGTAGGGCAGGCAGTAGGAGACCGGGCCGCCCTCGGAGGCGTCGAGTCCGACGGCGGTCAGTGCCCGGAAGATGTCCCGGGGCGCGGCGGAGCCGTGCCGGACCTGGACCGGGAAGCCGGGGCCGTGGATCCCGTCGAGGACGCCTGCGGTGGTGGCCGCGTCGTGGCTCACGATCGGGTAGCCGTTGAGGGCCACGTCCTCCAGGACGGCCAGGCGCGCCGACTCCAGGTCGCCGACCCGGGTGTAGCTGTCCAGGGTGATCGTGCCGACGGTGGTCGCCCGCGCGTTCCGGGTGGCGAGCAGCCCGGAACGCATCCGCCGCGGGCTGCTCATCCCCATCCGGGGCTGCACCACCAGGTGGCCGGCGTCGTGAGCCCGGCGCACGAACGCGCCGAACCCGCCGCCGGTCACACCAGGGCCCGCTGCGGCAGCGCGCCGAGCATCCGCCGGAAGGCGGCGACGCCCTCGGCGCTGTCGTCGAACACCGCGTCGTACCCGGCGGCGCGCAGCGCGGCAACCTCCTCGGTGCCCGCGGGCCCGGCGATGCCGAGCTTGCCGCCGATGACGGCGGGCACCGCGGTGAGGCCGGGGTGTTCGCGCAGCCGGGTGACGGTCCGCATGCCGTCGTGGTAGCCGTGGCCGTTGACGCTGCTGACCACGATGAGCGCGGGGCGGTGCGCGAGGGCCTCGGCGATGAGCAGGTCCTCGGGGACGCACGGGCCGAGGTTGACCACGCGGTACCCGTGCTCCTCCAGGAGGAGCTGGAGGTAGACGAGGTTCCAGGTGTGGGAGTCGGAGATGCCGCCGGCCACCAGCACGGGCCGGTCGCCGGGGTCGGGGGTGGTCGGGTAGGGGCTCATCACAGGGCCTGTCCGTGGTCGTAGGTGCGGGTGTGCTCGATGCGGGAGACGGACACGAGGTCGTCGCCGCGCACGACGATCTCGGCGGGCGCGGGCCGGCCGAGGAACATCAGCAGGCTGGCCGTGGGGCCGTAGGCGCCCGCGTTGGGGACCGTGAGCAGGTCGCCGGGGGCGAGTGCGGGCAGCGGGACGCCCCGGCCGAGCAGGTCGCCCGGGGTGCACAGCGGTCCGGCCAGGCTCGCCGGGGTGCCGTCGGCGCCCACGGACTCGTGGGGTTCCACGGACACGGGCAGGATGCGGCCGAGCCCGGACATGCCGCCGAAGGTGTTGATGCCGGCGTCGAGGACGAGGTAGCGGTGGTCGCGGCTGTCCTTGACGTTGACGACGGAGGTGAGCAGGGTGCCGCTGTCGGCGACCAGGTAGCGGCCCGACTCGCAGGCGATCCGGGGGGCGCCCGCGCGCCAGCCGGGGAAGTGCTCGTCCAGCGCCCCCGCGAGGGCCTCGCGCAGTTCGCCGTACACGGGCCGGGCGCCCTGCACGGCGTAGGGCGCGGCGAATCCGCCGCCGATGTCGAGGAAGCGGAAGGTGACGCCGAGGGCCTCCTGGAGGGCGGCGGCGGTGGCGACGGTGTGCCGGAACTCGGCGATGAGGCTCGCCTCGTCCTTGGCGTTGCTGAGCGGGAAGAAGTGCAGTCCGGCGACGCGGGTGCCGGGGACCTCGCGCAGTTCGGCGGCGAGGCCGGGCAGGGTCTCGCCGTCGAAGCCGAACTGCGAGGGCACGCCGGTCATGCGGATGCCGGTGGCCGCGGCGCCGGTGGCGTTGTTGACGCGGAGCAGGCAGTCGGCGGTCAGGCCCAGCCCGAGCGCCGTCTCACCGATGCGGCGCAGGTCGCCGTGGGACTCGGCGGAGAACAGGCGCACGCCCCGGGCCAGGGCCTCGGTCAGTTCCCCGGTGGTCTTGCCGGGTCCGGTGTACAGGACGCGGTCGCCGGGGAACCCGGCGCGCAGGACGGCGTCGAGTTCGCCGACGGAGCTGATCTCGGCGCGGCAGCCGCCGGCGCGCAGCTCGCGCAGCAGTTCGGGGTGGGGGTTGGCCTTGGCGGCGTAGAACACCTCGACCTCGGCGGGCAGCGCGGCGAACAGGTCGTCGCGGGCCGCCGCCACCCGGTCCAGGTCGTAGACGTAGGCCGGGGTGCCGAAGCGCTCGGCCAGCTCGGTGGCGGACACGCGGTGGTCGCGGCCGGCCGGTTCGGTGGCGGTCACGCGGGGGTTCCTTCCAGGAGGCGGGCGAGCGCCTTGCGGTCGTGCTTGCCGTGCGGCGTGAGCGGCAGTTCGCCGACGATCCGGCTCACGGCGGGCACCTTGGCGGGCTCCAGCCGCAGCGACAGTTCCTTCAGCAGGGTGTGCGGGTCGATGTCGCCCTCGGCGAACACCGCGAGGGGGCGGTCCCCGGCGGGCGGCAGGACGGCGGCGGCGCGGACGCCGGGGACGTCGGCGGCGGCGGCCTCGATCTCGGTGGTGCTCATGCGGACGCCCTTGTGCTTGAACATGTCGTCGCGGCGGCCCTCGTAGTACAGGAAGCCGTCCTCGTCGACGTGGCCGAAGTCGCCGGTGTGCAGCCGCAGTCCGCCGTCGGGGGCGGGGCGGAAGGCGCGGGCGGTCTGCTCCGGGGCCCGCCAGTAGCCGGGCATGACGTGCGGTCCCTCGACCACGATCTCGCCGGTCCGCCAGGGCGGCAGCGGCCGGCCCTCGTCGTCCACGACGAAGGCGCGGGTGCCGGGCAGCGGGCGGCCGACCGAGCCGGGCTTGGCGTCCTGGAGGGCGGGCGGCAGCACGGAGACGCGTTTGCACTCGGTCTGCCCGAACTGGACGACCACCTCGGCGCCGGGGAACGCCGTGCGCAGGGCGTCGGCGGTGGACTTCGGCAGCGCGGCACCGGTGTTGGTGAACAGCCGCACCCGGGACTCGCGGGCGGGTTCGCGTTCGGCGAGGGCGCAGATCATGGTGGCCAGGGACGGCACGATCGGGACGACGGTGGCGCCGGTCTCCCGGATGCGGCGCAGCAGCACCAGGTCCGAGTCGCCGTCGGCGAGGACGAGTTCGCTGCGGCCCGCGGCGGTGAGCAGCACCTTGTACAGGCCGTAGTCCCAGGAGATGGGGAAGCGGCAGAACACCACGTCGTCGGGGCGGTAGCCGAGTTCGAGGTTGATGGCCTCGGTGGCGAAGACCATCCGGCCGTGCGGGCAGATCACCGCCTTGGGCGCGGCGGTGGAGCCGGAGGTGTAGACGAGGACGGCGATGTCGTCGGCGCCGACCGGGGTCTCGGCGGGCCGGTCCCCGCGCTCGCGCAGCGCGGTGATCTCCCGCCAGGCCGGGCCGAGCCCGCGGACCGGCACCGGGCCGGCGAGGGCGCCGATCCGGTCCACGGCCGTGTCGGCGACGACGATCAGCGCGGGTTCGGCGTTCTCCACGACCGCCCGCAGGTGGTAGTCCTTCATGCCGGTGTTGACGGGGACGAGCACCGCGCCGCACCGCGCGGTGCCGTAGAGGAGCGCGACGAGTTCCCGGGTGCTGGGCAGCTGGACCAGGACCCGGTCGCCGGGGCCGATGCCGGCCGACCGCAGCCAGGCGTGGACGGCGTGGCTGTGGGCGGCCAGTTCCCGGTACGTCCAGCGTCCCGTGGCGTCGGTGACCGCGGGGGCGTCGGGGCGCTCGGCGGTGGCCTCGTCGAGCAGGTCGTGCACCCGGGCGTCGGTGCGGGCCGGCACTGTCGGTTGACCGTTCACTGCGACTCCTGCCGCCTTTCGTGTGTGCCTCCGGCGGGCTGCCGCATGGCCTGGGCCCGGGAGGCGAGCTTCCTGCGATCGGTCTTGCGGTTGGCGTTGAGCGGGAGGGTGTCCAGGTGGTGGTAGGCGCGCGGGACGACGGCGGCCGGCAGCAGCGCGCGCAGATGGCGGGCGAGCCGCGCGGGCGCCACGGGGGTGCCGGTGTGGAACACGGCGAGTTCCACGGTGCCGTCCACGGGCACCGCCACGGTCACGGCGTCCTCGACGCCGGGGCAGGTGCGGGCGGCGGCGTCCACCTCGGCCAGCTCCACCCGGATGCCGTGCACCTGGACCTGTGCGTCCGTGCGGCCCAGGTAGTGCCAGCCGTCGTCGCCGGCGCGACGGACCCGGTCACCGGTGCGGTAGTAGCGCCGGCCGTCGCGCTCCAGGAACCGCCCGGCGTCGTCGGCCGGGTCGAGGTAGCCCGGGGTCAACTGGGGGCCGGCGATGCACAGTTCGCCCTCGTCACCCGTGCCGGGCGCGCCGGAGGGGTCGAGCAGCAGGGTGTCGTGGCCGGGGTGGACGGCGCCGATGGGCACCATGCCGTTCGGCTGGCGGCCGGGTGTCCAGCGGTGCGCGGTGATGGTGATGGTCAGCTCGGTGGGGCCGTAGAGGTTCTCCAGCGCGGCGCCCGGCGCGGCGGCGGCCCAGTCCTCGGCGTCCTTGCAGCCGAGCGCCTCCCCCGCGAAGAAGCTCCAGCGCAGCGGGGCCAGGGCGCCCGGTGCGAGCCCGCCGGTGCGGCGCACCAGGGTGATCGCGCTGGGCGTGGAGAACCACACGGTCATCCGCTGCTCGGCCACGAACTCGGGCAGGTGCGCGTAGGCCCGGGCCGGTACGGGGACGACGGCGGCGCCGGCGCCCCAGGCGCAGAACAGGTCGAACATCGCGCAGTCGAAGTTGAGGTCGAAGGTCTGCGAGAAGACGTCGTGCGGCCCGAAGTCGTAGCGCCGGTCGAGCAGGCCGAAGTAGTGGGCGGTGTTGGCGTGGGTGACCGGCACGCCCTTGGGCCGGCCGGTGGAGCCCGAGGTGAACAGCACGTAGGCGGTGTCGGAGGGCCGGGTGGGCTGGGGTGCCTTCAGGGCGCTGTCCGGATCGAGGGGCAGGGCGGGCATCGGCTGCCCGCCGGGCGCGAACAGCGTCGGCAGCCGTACGCCCTCCTCGTGCAGCGCGGTCAGGGCGGGCAGGGCGTCGTCGTCGGCGAGCAGCGCGCCCACCCCGGCGGCCTCGATCATCCGCCGGGTGCGGTCGGCGGGGAAGGCCGGCTGGAGCGGGACGACGGTGACGCCGCTGTACAGGCCGGCCAGCAGCGAGACGTACGCCGTGGGTCCCTTGCCAGCCAGCACCCCCACGGCGGGCGGCCGGCCGGGGAGCCCGGCGAGCAGTGAGCCGGCCCGGACCAGGGCGTGTTCGTGCAGTTCGCGGTAGGTGAGGTCGACGCCGTCGGCGCGCAGCGCGGGCCGGTCGGGGGCGAGGGCCAGACCGCGCGCGAACCGGCCGGACAGCGTGCCGTCCACGGTGGGGTCCACGGTGGCCGCCCCGTCAGCCCGCGGTGCTCTGCTGCAGCATGCCGCGCAGCGTGTCCCACAGGACGCCGGCGGTGCGGAAGGTGTCCATGGTCAGCGCGCTGTCGCGGAAGCGGACCTGGTAGTCCTCCTCCAGCGTGCCGAGGAGCTGGACGGTGCCGAGGGAGTCCAGGCCGAGGTCCTTCAGGTCGGACTCCGGCGTCAGCTCCTCCTGCGGGGGGAGGAACGGCAGGAAGGGGCGGAGTATCTGTTCGAACCGGTCGTCCCACATGGGGGCCTCCAACGAGTCGGGCGGGGGTCAGGCGGCGCGGGTGCGGCGCCGGGGGGTCATGGCCAGCCGCGGCTGGGCCGCGACGACGTCGAACTGGCGGGTCGTGCACGGCACCCGGCCGAACAGGCTGTCGGGTCCGGCGACGCACATCCGGCGCGCGCCGGCGTCCTTCAGGGCGGTGGTGACGCTCGGCCAGTCCATCGGGTGGTCGAAGCCGTCGAGGAGCATGGTGCGCACCTCCTCGCCGGTGCGCAGCAGCCGGCCGTCCTGGTCGGCGACGACGGGCAGCCGGGGATCGGCGAAGGTGTACCGGGACACCACCTCGCGTTCGGCCTTCGCGCGCAGCGACGCGAACGCCGAGGCGTGCATGGGGGGCCGCATGGTGTACAGGGGGAGGCTGCCGAGGGCGCGCAGCCGCTCCTGGAACCAGGGCACGCGGTGTTCGGAGAGGGACAGCATGTAGAAGCCGTCGTCGATGTGGCAGGAGATCTCGTGCCACTCCCCCGCCTCGTCCAGTTCGGCGAGGATCGCGTCGAGTCCGTCGCGCGGGGCGCGGACGAAGGACAGGGTGACGATGTCCTCGTGCTCGGTGGCGAAGTACTCCTCCAGGCAGCGGGCGATCTCCGCGGTGAGGCGGACGGCGTCGGGGAGTTCCAGGGCGCCGGTGTAGGCGAGGGCCGCCTTCTCGCCGAAGCTGGGTCCGGCCACGATGCCGGGTTCCACGCCGAGGTGTTCCTCGGCCCAGTGGGCGCAGGCGAGGCAGTTGACGAGGAACGCGACCTGGGCGGCCTCCGAGTAGTCGCCCGGGCTGGTGCGGAAGGCGTCCACGAGGGAGTAGCCGAGGGCGTCGTCGGCGACGGCGACCAGGTCCCGGGCGACGGGGTTCGCCACCATGAACCTGCCCACCTCGGCGAACGGGACGGGTCCCATGCCGGGGAAGACGAGGGCGGTGTCGTGTGCCATGGCCGGGTCCCCTTTCACAGGCTCTTGAGGAAGTCGGTCAGCACCGCGCGGAACCGCTCGGGTTCCTCCAGGTGCGGAAGGTGGCTGGACTCCTCGAAGATCTCCCAGCGGGCCCCGGGGATCTCGTCGTGGTACGGCTGGACGACGGCCGGTGTGGCCTCGTCGTGGCGTCCGCTGATCAGCAGGGTCGGGGTGCGGACGCGGTGCAGGTCGCCGACGATCGACCAGTCCTTCAGGGAGCCGATGACGTGGAACTCGTTGGGGCCGTTCATCGCGTAGTACACGGTGGGGTCGTTGTAGATCTCCATGAAGGAGGACAGGAAGTCCCGGGGCCAGGGCGTCACCCGGCACACGTGGCGGTCGTAGAAGACCCGCATCGCGGCGAGGTACTCCTCGCTGTCGTAGGTGCCGGCCGCCTCGTGCCGCCGCAGGGTGTCCTCCACCCCCGGTGGCAGTGCGGCGCGCAGCCGGGCCATCTCCTCCAGCCACAGCGGGTAGGAGGCGGGCGCGTTGGCGACGACCAGTCCGCGCAGGCCGGGCGGGGCGGTCATGGCGTGCCGGGCGCACAGCGGGCCGCCCCAGCTCTGGCCGAACAGCACGTAGTCGTCGGCGATCCCCAACCGCTCGACCAGGTTGGCCAGTTCGGCCTCGAACAGCTCGACCGTCCAGAACCCGGGGTCCTGGTCGGGGAGATGGGTCGAGCCGCCGTTGCCGAGCTGGTCGTAGTGGACGACGGGCCAGCCGTCCCCGGCGAGGTGGGCGAGCGGCAGCAGGTAGTCGTGGGTGCTGCCGGGCCCGCCGTGCACGACGACGAGCGCCGGGCGTCCCGCGCCCAGCTCACCGGTCACCCGGTACCAGGTCCGGTACTCCCCGAAGGGGACGGTGCCCTTCGCGCTGGCTTCCGGGGACACGCTGATCACCTCTGCTCGCTGCGGGACGGGACGGCGGCCGGGCGCGGACACCGGCCGGGACCGGGAGGGCCGGGGCGCGGCGCCCCCGCCGTCTCCGCCGTGGTCCGCAGCCGACGCTAACGGCCCCCGCCCCGCCACCAGACCCCTAACCGCCCCTAGGCGGTCCGGGGGGACTGGGGGCGCATGGGGTGGGCGCAGCCGGCCGGGCCGGCCGTCCCGGTCCCCGCCACCCCCTAGGGGCGGCTAGGGGTTGGGTCCCGTCGGCGCGGCTGCCTAGCGTGCGGGGGACGGCCGACGGCGCCGCACGGCGCCGCGCCCGGGGCGGACCCGGCGTCGGCGCGTCCCGTTCCCTCCCGTGCGAAGAGGACATGATGACTGCACCTGCCGAACCGGCCGACCAGGCCGCGCCGCCGGACTTCCCGATGCGGCGGGCCTGTCCCTTCAGCCCGCCGGCCGCCTACGCCGAGCTGCGCGAGACCGCCCCCGTCTCCCGGGCCCGGCTGAAGGTCAACGGCAAGCCCGCCTGGCTGGTCACCCGGCACGACCTGTACAAGAAGCTGCTGGGCGACGAGCGGGTCAGCGCGAACCTGAAGCTGCCCGGCTACCCCCTCCAGGTGCCGGTGCCGGACGAGATCCTCCAGTCGGTGCCGCTGACCTTCCTGTCCATGGACCCGCCGGACCACACGGTGCAACGGCGCATGCTGGCGCCGGAGTTCAGCGTGCGCCGGATGCGCGAGCTGCGCGGCCGGGTGCAGCAGATCGTGGACCGGCAGATCGACCACATGCTGGAGAAGGGCGCGGACGGCCCGGTCGACCTGGTCACCTCGCTCGCGCTGCCGGTGCCCTCCCTGGTGATCTGCGAACTCCTCGGCGTGCCCTACGAGGACCACGGCCGGTTCGAGGAGTGGGCGTGGGCCATCATGAACCACGACATCAGCGAGGAGGACCGGGGCCGCGCCCACTACGAGCTGGACCGCTACGTGGACGGGCTGGTCACCGCCAAGGAGAGCGAGCCCGGCGACGACATGATCAGCCGGCTGATCGAGTTCAACCGGCAGACCCCCGCCGTGGAGCACTCCGACATCGTCAGCATGTCCAAGCTGATGCTGGTCACCGGCCACGAGACGACCGCCAACATGATCGCCCTCGGCGTGCTCGCCCTGCTGGAGCACCCGGAGCAGCTGGCCGCCGTCCGCGCGGAGCCCGAGCTGATGCCCCGGGCGGTGGAGGAGCTGCTGCGCTTCTTCTCCATCTCCGACGCGGGCACCGCGCGCGTTGCCCTGGAGGACATCGAGCTGGGCGGGGTGACCATCCGGGCCGGTGAGGGCATCCTGCCGCTGAACAACGCGGCCAACCACGACGAGTCGGTCTTCCCCGATCCCGACCGCCTGGACGTGCGCCGCGAGGCCCGCAGCCAGCTGGCGTTCGGCTACGGCGTCCACCAGTGCATCGGCCAGAACCTGGCGCGCATGGAGCTGGACGTCGTCTACTCGACGCTGCTCGCCCGCGTCCCGACGCTGCGTCTGGCCGCCCCGGTGGAGGAGCTGCGGTTCAAGGACGACGCGATCGTCTACGGCCTGTACGAGCTGCCCGTCACCTGGTGACGGCCCGCCCCGCCGCCCCGACTCCTCCCCCGCCGCCACCGACGTCCGAAAGGCAGCCATGACCCAGTCCGCCGATGCCGCACCCGAGACGGAATCGCCGCCGGTGCGGTTCCCGCTGCGCCGCACCTGCCCGTTCTCCGAGCCGCCCGAGTACGCCGGGATGCGCGCCGACCAGCCCGTCGCCCGGGCCGCGCTGAAAGTGAACGGCAAGCCGGCCTGGCTGGTCACCCGGCACGAGCACGTCCGGCAGGTGCTGGGCGACAGCCGGGTCAGCTCCAATCTGAAACTGCCGGGCTACCCGCACCAGTTCCACATCCCCGAGGAACTGCTGGCGCAGGTCCGGCTGATGATGCTGAACATGGACCCGCCGGAGCACACCGCCCACCGGCGCATGCTCATACCGGAGTTCACCGCCCGGCGGGTGCGGGAGCTGCGCCCGCGGATCCAGCAGATCGTGGACGACCACGTGGACGCGATGCTGGCGGCGGGCGGCCCGGTGGACCTGGTCACCGCCCTCGCGCTGCCGGTGCCCTCCCTGGTGATCTGCGAACTGCTCGGGGTGCCCTACGAGGACCACGCGCGGTTCGAGGCGTGGTCGGCGGCGATGATGAACCACGACCTGAGCCCGGAGGAGTACGGCGCGGCCGTGCAGGCCCTGGACACCTATCTCGACCAGCTGGTCACCCTGAAGGAGAAGGAGCCGGGCGACGACCTCATCAGCCGGTTCCTGGAGAAGAACCGCGCCGAGCAGGTCGCCGACCACACCGACGTGGTGACGATGGCCCGGCTGATGCTGGTCGGCGGCCACGAGACCACCGCCAACATGATCGCGCTCGGGGTGCTGGCCCTGCTGCGGCACCCGGACCAGATGGAGGCGCTGCGGGCCGATCCGTCGCTGCTGCCGAACGCCGTGGAGGAGTTGCTGCGCGTCTTCTCCATCTCCGACTCCGGCACCGCCCGGGTCGCGGTGGCGGACATCGAGGTCGGCGACGTCACCATCCGCGCCGGCGAGGGCATCCTCGCGCTGAACAACGCGGCCAACCACGACGAGTCGGTCTTCCCGGACCCGGACACCCTGGACATCCGCCGCGCGGAGGCCCGCGGTCATCTGGCCTTCGGCTACGGCGTCCACCAGTGCATCGGCGCCAACCTCGCCCGGGTGGAGCTGGAGGCGGTCTACGGCACGCTGCTGCGGCGCGTCCCCGGCCTGCGGCTGGACGCCGACGTGGCGGAGCTGCGGTTCAAGGACGACGCCATGGTCTACGGCGTCTACGAACTCCCCGTCACCTGGTGACGGCCGGGCAGGACGGAGGGTCCCCTATGCGTGTCACCACCGAACGCGACCGGTGCGTGGGCTCGGGCCAGTGCGCGCTGCTGAGCCCCGAGGTGTTCGACCAGGACACCGACGGCCTGGTCACCCTGTTGCGGGAGGAGCCGGCCGAGGACCTGCGCGAGCAGGTCGTGCAGGCGGCCGAGCTGTGCCCGTCCCGGTCGATCCGCGTGCACGGCTGAACCCGCTCGACGGCGGTGGGACCGGGCGGCCCGGTCCCACCGCCGTCGGCCTATCGGGGGTCCGTGGGGCGCGGCCCCGCGAGCGACCGGGCCTGCTCCAGGAAACGGGGCAGCCACTGCTCGTAGGAGACCCCCCGCAGGAACTCCAGGGCCGCCTCCGCGTCCGCGCCGACCACCGTGTGCAGCCCGGTGGCGGGGTCGTCGGCGGCGGCGAGCACGGCCCGGGCCGCCTCGGCACAGTCGGCTGCGCCTTCCGCGACCCGGGCGAGGAACCGGTCCAGCCAGGCGTGGTCCGCGGCGTAGGGGCCGCTCCCGGACGGCTGCCCGCCGGCGGCGCCGGCCAGGGAGGCACGCTGGATGGCGGTGGCGAAGCTGCCCGGCTCCAGGCAGACCACGCGGATGCCGTACGGCTGGACCTCCGCGTACAGGGCCTCGCTGAGCGCGCCCAGGGCGGCCTTGCTCGCCGCGTAGAACCCGCCGTGCGGCACGGCGAAGGTGCGGGCGGCGAGCGAGGAGACGTTGACGATGACGCCGGAGCCCCGGGCGCGCATCCCGGGCAGCACCGTGCGGGCCAGGCGCAGCGGGCCCCAGAAGTTGGTCTCCAGCACGGTGCGGGCCTGCTCGTCCGGCATGGTCTCGACGGGGCCGGTGCGGTCGATGCCGGCGTTGTTGACCAGGACGTCCAGGGGGCCGTACCGGTCCTGCACCGCGGTGACGGCGGCGGTGACGGAGGCGTCGTCGGTGACGTCCAGCCGGGGGATGTCCAGGGTGAGTTCCTCGGCGCGGGCGCGGCGCCGCAGTTCCCCGGCGGTGTCCGGGTCGCGGACGCAGGCGTGCACCCGGTCGCCCCGCCGGGCGAACGCCAGCGCCGTCTCCAGTCCGATACCGCTGCCGCAGCCGGTGACGAGGACCGACCTCACGACCGCACCGCCGCGTCCGCGAGCAGGCCGAGCACCTGCTGCTGATGGCCCGTCAGGTAGAAGTGGCCGCCCCGGAACACATGGCACTCGAAGGAGGCGTCGGTGTGCCGGGACCAGGCGCGCGCCTCGTCCACGGTGACCTTGGGGTCGTCGTCGCCGACGAGCGCGACGACGGGGCACCGCAGGTTCGGGCCGGGCTCGTAGGCGTAGGTCTCGGCGACCCGGTAGTCGGCGCGGATGGCGGGCAGGGCCATGCGGAGCAGTTCGATGTCGTCGAGGATGGCCGAGTCCGTGCCGCTGAGCCGCCGCATCTCCTCGATGAGCCCGTCGTCGTCGCGCAGGTGGACGGATTCGTCGCGCGGGCAGGAGGGGGCCCTGCGGGCGGAGGCGAACAGGGCCCTCGGCACGATGCCGTGGTCGCGTTCCAGCCGGCGGGCGACCTCGAAGCCGAGGGAGGCGCCCATGCTGTGGCCGAACAGGACCAGGGGGCGGTCGGCCCACGGCAGCAGCGCGGGGGTGACGTGGTCGGCCAGTTCCTGGATGCTCTCGGCGCACGGCTCGTGGCGGCGGTCCTGGCGGCCCGGGTACTGCACGGCGAGTACGTCGACGGAGGCCGGCATGCCCGCCGAGACCGGGTGGTAGAACGTCGCCGAGCCGCCGGCGTGCGGCAGGCACACCAGCCGGGCCGCCGCGTCCGGGCGGGGATGGTAGCGGCGGATCCAGAGGCGGTCGTGCTCGGCGAGCGTGGTCATGGGGCGGGTGGTCCCTTCCTCGGGTGGCGGCGCCGCGCGGGGCGCGGGCGGGCCCCAGCAGTCTGGCCCGCCGGGCGGAGGCCCGGCCACCCCTACCCGCCCCAACCGGCGCCGCGCCGCTCAGGCGTTGAGGTAGGCCAGGACGGCGAGCACCCGGCGGTTGCTGTCGCTGGACGGCGGCAGCATCAGCTTGGTGAAGATGTTGGAGATGTGCTTCGCGGCCGCGCCCTCGGTGACGGTGAGCCGCTGGGCGATCGCGGTGTTGGAGCAGCCCTCGGCCATGAGTTCCAGCACCTCGCGTTCGCGGGCGGTGAGCGCGGCGAGCGGTTCGTCCCGGGCGTGACTGGTCATCAGCTGGGCGACGACGGCGGGGTCCATGGCCGTGCCGCCGGCCGCGACCCGGCGTACGGCGTCGATGAACTGCTCGTCGTCGAGGACGCTGTCCTTGAGGAGGTAGCCGATGCCGCCGGTGCCGTCGGCGAGCAGCTCGCGGGCGTACATCTGCTCGACGTGCTGGGAGAGGACGAGGATCGGCAGGCCGGGCCGCTCGCGCCGGGCCCGCAGCGCGGCCTGGAGGCCCTCGGTGGTGAAGGTGGGCGGCAGCCGCACGTCCACGATCGCGACGTCGGGCCGGTGCTCGGCGATCGCCGCGGCGAGGTCGGTGCCGTTGTCGACGGCGGCGGCGACCTCGAACCCGTACGCCTCCAGCAGTTGGATGATTCCCTGCCTCAGGAGGAAGAGGTCTTCGGCGAGGACAACGCGCACGGCAACTCCAGCTTGATCACGGTCGGTCCGCCCGGAGGGCTGTCGATCTCCAGGACGCCGTCAAAGGATGCCAGCCGCCGCCGGATGCCCTCCAGACCGCTCCCGGCCGAGACGTCGGCACCGCCGCGGCCGTCGTCGGTGATCCGGGCGTGCAGGGTGTCTTCCGCGCGCCAGGCGACGACCTCCACGCGCCGGGCGTCGGCGTGCTTGAGGGCGTTGGTGAGCAGTTCCGACACCGCGAAGTAGACGGCGGACTCGACCGGGTCGGGCAGCGGGCCGGGCAGGTCCGCCACCACGGTCACGTCGAGCGGGCTGGCCAGGCCGAGGGCGCGCAGGGCGTCGGCCAGGCCGCGTTCGGCGAGGACCGGCGGGTGGATGCCGTGGACCAGGTCGCGCAGTTCGCGCAGGGCCTCGACGGAGGAGCTGCGGGCCTGCCGCAGCAGCCGGCGGGCCTCCTCCGGGTCCTGGCCCATCTTCCGGTCCACGGCGCCGAGCTGGAGGCCGAGGCTGACGAGCCGGGCCTGCGCGCCGTCGTGCAGGTCGCGTTCGATGCGGCGCAGTTCGGCGGCCTGGATGTCCAGCGCGCCGGACCGGGTCTCGGACAAGTGCTGCACTCGTGAGGCGAGTTGGGAGCCGCGGGTCGGGCCGAGCAGGAAGCGGACGAAGTAGGCGTACCCCTTGAGCACCGGTGGGGACAGGAACAGCCAGCCGGTGAGCACGACGAGCGCGAGCAGGCCGGCGGCAAACGCGGCCGGCCAGCTGCCGACCGTGACGAAGGCGTACCAGCGGCCCGTTCCGCCGTCCGCGACCGGCCGCCACAGCCCGCAGGCCAGGAACAGCCCCTCCCCCGCGTAGTAGAGCAGGGCGGCCGGTATGAACCCGGTCAGGCCGACGACGGTGTTGAGCAGCAGCCACAGCAGGTCCCGCCAGGTCGCGGGGTCGGCGAGGATCCATTTGCAGCGGCGCGTCCAGCCGACGATGTCCCGCTCGATCTCCTCGGGTTCGGGCCGGTAGGGCCGCTCCACGGGGACGCCCGAGCGGGCCGCGGCGCGCCGGTTGAGGTCGCACAGCCACCGCACGGCACGGGTGAGGTAGGGCAGCGCGAGGAAGCCGATGCCGATCAGGCAGAGGATGACGAAGTAGGTGGTGGTGACGAAGAGGACGACCGACAGCAGGGCTCCGGTGGCGGTGGCCACGCCGACCAGGGTGTCCAGGGCGGCGCGGCGAAGTCGGCCGCGCCACGCGACCGGCACAGTCTTCATGCCCTCATGCTGCCATCCCCGGCCGGCGCTCACGCGGGGGCCGTCCCCGCCCGGGGGAAGCGGGGACGGCCCGGCCGGGGCGTGGCTCACGCGGCCTTCACCGTGTCCACGGCGGGGCTGCGCATGCCGCGCCAGGAGGGCAGCAGCGTGGCGCCGAACACCAGCAGCAGGGACCCGCCGACGATGGCGAGGTAGATGCCGGGGGATCCGGAGGGCAGGTACGAGCCGCTCTTGACGAGGCTGTAGGGGACGATGGTCGTCGCGGAGGCGAGGGTGCCGAGGACGGTGGCGACGACCGCGATCAGCACGCCCTCCACGGTCAGCATGCCGATCACCTGGGCGCGGGTGGCGCCGGTGAGCCGCTGGAGGCCGAACTCCGCGCGCCGTTTGCGGGTGACGGACACCAGGGTGTTGACGACGGTGATGGCCGCGTAGCCGACGATCATGGCGACGATGGTGTAGTTGGCGGACACCAGGATCTGCTGGATCTGGTTGTTCCGGCCGGCCAGGGAGGAGCTGTCGTCCAGTTCGGTGCCGGGCACCCGGGCGGCCAGCGCGGCGAGCCGCTGGTGGACCTCGGTGCCGGCGCCGGGCGCGGCGCGGACCAGGATCTGGCGCGGCAGTCCGTCGCCGGTGTGCGGGGCGAGGGTCGCCGCGGGCAGGGTCAGGTACTGCTGCTTGGGGTTGTCGGTGTAGAGGGCGACGACGGTGGGCCGCAGGGCGCTGCCGTCGCCGAGGTGCAGCGGCAGCCGGTCGCCGACCCCGACGCCGTACTCCCGGGCCTTCTTGTCGGACAGGGCCACGGTGTCGCCGCGCAGCGCGCCGAGGGAACCGGCGACCACGGGCAGGTCGAGGCTCTGGCGCACCCCTTCGGCGGAGACGCCGCGCAGGTCGGTGTCGGCCGGCCCGCCGGGGCGGTCCACGAAGCCGCGGCTGGTGACGAACTCGCTGGCCGCGGCCACCCCGGCCGTGCCCCGCACCTCGGCGACGACGCCGGGCGCGAAACCGCCCGTGGTGGAGTCGAGGACGTAGTCGGCGAGGACGTTGGCGTCGTAGGAGGTCCGGGAGACGTGGTTCTCGGTGGACTGCATGTACAGGGTGCCCGTGGCGATGCCGATGAGCAGGACGATCGGTGCGACGGCGCCCGCCATGCGGACGTGGGCGGTGGCGGCGTTGCGCAGCGCCAGTTGCCCGGAGAGCCCGGACAGGGCCCGTACGGGCGGTCGCAGCAGCGCCACCATGGCCTTGGTGAGGCCGGGCGCGAGCAGGGCGAGGCCGATGCAGAACAGCACGGAGGCGGGGCCCGCGGTACTGGCGAGGGTGGGGCCGTCCTCCATCACGGTGGCGGTGGCGACGGCCAGGCCGATGCCGTTGGCGAGGAAGAACAGCGCGAGCAGCAGCCGGGGCAGGCTGAACCAGCGGCCCGCGGCGGTGGCTTCGGCGAGGGCGGCGACCGGTTCGGTGCGGGCGGCCCGCCGTCCGGCGAACCGGGTGGCGCCGGCCGCCGCGAGGACGGTGACGGCCGCGCCGACGGCCATCGGCATCCAGCCGGCCCGGTAGACGATGGCGGGCGCCACCACGCCGCTGGAGGTCAGCACCTTGAACAGCAGCCGGCCGAGGGCGTATCCGGGCGCCAGGGCGAGCAGCACGGAGGCCACCGACAGCACGGCGGTCTCGGTGAGGATCATGCGGCGCAGTTGCTTCGGGGTGGAGCCGACGGCGCGCAGCAGGGCCATCTCGCGGGCGCGCTGCTGGAGGGAGAGGCCGAGGGTGGAGGCCACGCCGAACATGACGATCAGGACGACCGAGGAGCCGAAGACCGCCGCGAGGATGACGACGGTGCGCCGGCTGGAGAGGGTGCCGGGCAGTTCGGCCAGTCCCCGGCGGGCGCCGGTGAGCACCTCGGCGCGGTCGCCGACCCGGGCGCGCACCGCGTCCGCGACGGCGGCGGTGCTCGTGCCGGGCTCGGGCAGCACGGCGACGGAGTCGATCCGGCCGCCCGCGAGGGCGCGGGCCTCGTCGTCGGTGAAGAACACGGCCGCGTCGGGGTTGTGGCCGCCGTGCTGCTCGGCGACGCCGCTGACCCGGAACTGCCGGGCGGTGCCCCGGACGACGATGTCGACCGTGGCGCCGGGGCGGACGCCGGCCCGCCGGGCGAGCCCGGCGTCGAGAACGGCCTCGCCGCCGGTGACGGGGGATCTCCCGGCGGCGAGGGTATAGGGGGTGAGCCGGGCGGACGCCCAGCCGTGGCCGTACGACGCGGACTTCTTCGTCACCGGCTCGCCGTCCTTGAGGACGGTGGCCGGGAACGAGACGTCGGGGACGGCCGCGCGCACACCGTCGGCCCGGGCCACCTCGCCGGTCAGGCCGGCGTCGATGCGGTGCCGTTCGGTCAGCGCGCTGGAGTCGTGGGTCTGTTCACCGGTGACGACGACCGGGGCGCCGCGCAGGCGCTGCGGGTCGGCCGCCATGCGGACGCCGGTCTCCATCAGGCCGCCGCAGCCGATGACGATCGCGGCGCCGAGGAACATGGCGAGGAAGGTCGCGACGAAGCTCGTCCGGCGGAATTTCAGGGTGCGCAGGGCCAGGCGCCACATCAGTACCGTCCTCCCGAGGTCTGCGGCGCGTTCTGCCGGTGGGCTTCGTCCTCCCAGGCGCCGAGCCGGGTCATCCGGGCGGCGACCGCGTCGGCCGTGGGCCGGTGCAGCTCGCCGGCGAAGGCGCCGTCGGCGAGGAAGACCACGCGGTCGGCGTAGGAGGCGGCGACCGGGTCGTGGGTGACCATGACGAGGGTCTGGCGGGCGGTGTCGACGGACTCGCGCAGCAGGCGGAGCACGGCGGCGGCGGTGCGGGTGTCGAGGGCGCCGGTGGGTTCGTCGGCGAAGACGACGGCGGGCCGGGTGACCAGGGCGCGGGCGATGGCGACGCGCTGCTGCTGGCCGCCGGACAGCTGGGCCGGCAGGTGGCCGAGCCGCTCGGCCAGGCCCACGCGCTCGACCACGGTGCGGATCAGGTCCTGGTCGGGCCGCTGCCCGGCCAGTTGCAGCGGCAGCGTGATGTTCTGCATCACCGTGAGGGCGGGCAGCAGGTTGAAGGACTGGAAGATGAAGCCGATCCGGTCCCGGCGCAGCTTGGTCAGCCGGGTGTCGTCGAGGCCGGCGAGGTCGGTGCCGCCGACGGTGACCGTGCCGGAGGTGGGCCGGACCAGCCCGGCGGCACAGTGCAGGAAGGTGCTCTTGCCGGATCCCGAGGGGCCCATCACGGCGGTGAAGGTGCCGTCGGCGAAGCTCATGGTGAGTCCGCGCAGGGCGGCCACCCGGCCGTCTCCCCGGCCGTAGGTCTTCGACACGGCGTCCAGCCGTACCGCCTCCGTCCGGCGGAGGTCGTGTGAAGTCTGCACTCGGGCTCCCTAGGGATGACGCGCCTCTCACGCGGTGTCTGAGGACCACATTAGAAAGACCGCGCCGTCGGCACATTGGCATTGTCCGCCCGGTTCGAGGTAGAGGTTTCTCTACCTCGCCTGGCCAGGTTTCGGCAGGGTTCCTCTGAAATGTGTACGACGCCGTCTCCACCTTTGTGCAGAAGTGGCGCCATGTTTGTGCAGAGGTGCCTCCACCCCGCTCGCACGGGCGGCTCCACCGGGAAAGGTCCGATTGCCACCCGTGTCACGGGGCGTACCTGCGGGTACCGTCGGAACGGACCCGATAATCCGCGTAGATGGGATGTCACATGGCCAGGAGGCCCGACCACGAGCTGACCGCGAGCGTCCGGCCCGATGGTTATCTGGAGCTGTTCTCACGGCGCACCGGTAAGCGCCACCGGTGCGGTCCACGTGGCACGACGATGTGGCTGGCGCTCCAGCGCAGCGACTGGCAGCCGGAATTGGCGGCGGATGAAATCGCCGCTCGATTAGGGATCGATCCGGACAGTATCCACTGTGATATCGAGGCGTGGTTGGCGCATTTCCACGAGGCGGCGAGATAAGGGGAATACGCGGGCGCGGGGGGGGGGGGGGGGGGGGGGGGGGGGGGGGGGGGAGCCCCCCCCCCCCCCCCCCGCGCCGGATCGCGTGGGGTATCCGCCGCCTTTTCGGCGGGACCGGCTCAGCTGGTGCCGGCGGCCGGCCCGGCCGTCAGCCAGGTCTCGACCGCCTCGGCGGTGGCCTGCGCATGGTCCTCCAGCATCGTGAAGTGGGTGCCGGGGACGTCGGCCGGCCGGTGTTCGGCGGGCCAGCACGCCCGCCAGTCACCGGTTCCGGGGCCGGCGGCGAAGGACTCGGTGGGCCGCACGAACAGCACGGGCGCGGTCAGGGCGCCCGGCAGGCAGTGCTGGATGAGGTCGCTGTAGCGGCTCATCGCGGCGAGGCGGGCGGTCCCGAAGCCGCCGAGGGCGGACTCGCGGGCCAGCATCCCGTCGAACATCTGCCGCCACAGCTCGTCCTTGCCGTCGTCCCCGGGCAGATAGGTGTCCAGCAGCACCACGCCGGCGGCCGGGCGGCCCTCCTTCTCCATGATCTCGGCCGCCGCGTGGGCGAACTGGCCGCCGGAGGAGTACCCGACGAGCACGTACGGCCGTTCGTCCGGGCAGGCCCGGCGGATGCCCTCGACGACCGCCTCCAGCACCGCGTCCACGGACAGCGGCAGCGGTTCTCCGGGGGCGAAGCCGGGCATCGCGGGCACGAGGACGTCCCGGCGGCCCTCGAAGTGCCGGGCGAAGCGGGCGTACTGGTGGGCACCGCCGAGCGCCATCGGCGAGGGCAGGCAGACCAGGCGGGGGCCGGCGGGGCCGGTGGCCGGCCGCACCGGGTCGGCGAGGTCGCCGAGTTCGGCGAGGCGGGAGAAACCGGGGAGGATGCCGGCGACGGTGCGCAGCAGGTCGACGGCCTGGCCCATGCGTCCGTCGGCCGCCGCGTGCCGCACGAGCCCGGCGACCGTTTCGAGTCCGGCGGTGCCGTCCGGGGCCGGTGGGCCGCCGGCCAGGTGGGCGCGCAGGGCGGCGGCGAGGGCGGCCGGGGTGCGGTGGTCGAAGACGGCACCGGCCGGCAGGGTGCTGCCGAGGGCGGTGCCGAGGGCGGCGCGGAGTTCGGCGGCGGAGACGGAGTCCAGCCCGATCTCCAGGAAGACGGCATCGGGTTCGACGGCTTCGGGTCCGGTGTGGCCGAGGACGGCGGCGGTCTGCGCCCGGACCAGGTCCGTCAGCAGGGCCTCCTGTTCGGCCGGCCCCGCCTCGGCCAGCCGTCGCCGCAGGGAGCCGGCCGCCTCGGGCCCGGTGGCCGGGGCGGGTGCCGCGGGTTCGGTCAGGGGTCCGGCGGTGAGGGGCACGTCGGCGTCGAGCCAGTAGCGCGCGTGCTGGAAGGCGTAGGTGGGCAGGTCGGCGCGGGCCGTGCCGGGGAAGAGCGCGGCCCAGTCGGGGGCGAGGCCGTCGGTGTGGAGGCGGGCGAGGCCGGCCGCCAGGGCGGCGGGTTCGGCACCGTGGCGGCGGCCGAGCGCGACCAGGAGGGCGCCGTCGGTCTCCGGGCAGGCGCGGGCGAGGCCGGTGAGGACGGCGTCGGGGCCGAGTTCCACGAAGCGGCCGGCCCCGGCGGCGGCGAGGGCGGCGACCGCGTCGGCGAACCGGACCGTCTCGCGCACCTGCCGCACCCAGTAGCCGGGGTCGCGCAGTTCCCCGTCCCCGGCGAGGCGGCCGGTGAGGGTGGACACCAGCGGGACACGCGGCGCGTGGAAGGTGAGCCGGCCGGCCACGGCCCGGAACTCGTCGAGCATGCCGTCCATCAGGGGCGAGTGGAAGGCGTGCGAGACGGTGAGCCGCCGGGCCTTGGGGAAGCCCCCGGCGGCGGCGAGCACCGCCTCCTCCTCGCCGGAGAGGACCACCGAGCCGGGGCCGTTGACCGCGGCGAGGGCGACCCGGTCGTCCAGCAGCGGCCGTACCTCCTCCTCGGTGGCCCGTACGGCGACCATCGCGCCGCCCTCGGGCAGCGCCTGCATCAGCCGGCCGCGGGCGGCGACCAGGGCGCAGGCGTCGTCCAGGTCGAGGACGCCCGCGGCGTGGGCGGCGGCGATCTCGCCGACGGAGTGCCCGGCGAGCAGGTCGGGCCGCACCCCGAGGGACTCCAGCAGCCGGAACAGGGCGACCTCGTACGCGAACAGCGCGGGCTGGGCGTACCCGGTGCGGTGGACGGCGTCGGGGTCGTCGCCCGCGAGCACCCCGGCCAGGTCCAGGCCGAGCCGGGCCTCGACGGCGTCGAAGGCGTCGGCGAACACCGGGTAGTGGGCGCGCAGTTCCAGGCCCATGCCGGGGCGCTGGGCGCCCTGCCCGGTGAACAGGAACGCGGTGCGGGTGCCGGGGCGCGCCCGGCCGGTGACCGCGGTGGGTGCGGGCGTCCCGGCGGCGAGGGCGCGCAGCCCGGCCAGCAGTTCCTCGCGGTCGGTGCCGGTGACGGCCGCCCGGTGGTCGAAGGCGGCGCGCCGGGTGCCGAGGGCGCGGGCGACGGCGGCCGGGTGCGCCCCGGGCCGGTCCGCGAGGAACGCGTGCAGCCGGGCGGCCTGGGCGGGCAGGGCGGACGCGGAGCGGGCGGACAGCGGCCACACGACGGCGGGCGCGTCCGGTTCGGTGTCCGCCGGGTCCTCGGCGGGTGCCTCCTCGACGAGGACGTGGGCGTTGGTGCCGCTGATGCCGAAGGAGGACACCCCGGCCCGGCGCGGCCGGTCCGCGGCCGGCCACGGGCGTTCCTCGGTCAGCAGCCGTACGTTGCCCGCCTCCCAGTCGACCTTCGTGGAGGGCTGGTCCACGTGCAGGGTCCTGGGCAGCACGCCGTGGCGCATCGCCATGACCATCTTGATGATCCCGGCGACCCCGGCGGCGGCCTGGGTGTGCCCGATGTTCGACTTGACCGAGCCCAGCCACAGCGGCTCCTCGCGGTCCTGGCCGTAGGTGGCCAGCAGCGCCTGCGCCTCGATCGGGTCGCCCAGCGTCGTCCCCGTGCCGTGCGCCTCCACCACGTCCACGTCGGCCGCCGACAGCCGGGCGGCGGCCAGTGCCTGCCGGATCACCCGCTGCTGGGACGGCCCGTTCGGCGCGGTGAGGCCGTTGGAGGCGCCGTCCTGGTTGACGGCGGAGCCCCGGACGACGGCCAGCACCGGATGACCGTTGCGGCGGGCGTCGGAGAGCCGCTCCAGCACCAGGACGCCCAGCCCCTCGGAGAACCCGGTGCCGGCCGCGTCGTCGGCGAAGGAACGGCACCGCCCGTCCGGAGAGAGCGCGCCCTGCCGGCTGAACTCCACATAGGTGCCCGGCGAGGCCATCACCGTCACTCCCCCGGCCAGCGCCAGCGTGCACTCCCCCTGCCGCAGCGCCTGGACGGCCAGGTGCAGCGTGACCAGCGACGAGGAGCAGGCGGTGTCGACGCTGAGCGTGGGCCCCTCCAGGCCCAGGGTGTAGGCGACCCGGCCGGAGACGATGCTGCCGGAGCCGAAGCTGCCGAAGTAGTCGTGGTACATGACGCCCGCGAAGACGCCGGTGCGGGAGCCGCGCAGCCCGGTGGGGTCGATCCCGGCGTTCTCCAGGGCCTCCCAGGAGCCTTCGAGGAGCAGCCGCTGCTGCGGGTCCATCACGAGGGCCTCGTTGGGGGCGATGCCGAAGAACGCGGCGTCGAACTCGCCCGCGTCGTGCAGGAAACCGCCGTGCCGGGTGTACGACCGGCCCGGTGTGCCCGGGGCCGGGTCGTACAGGTCCGGGTCCCAGCCGCGGTCGGCGGGGAACTCGGTGATGCCCTCGCCGCCGCCCGCGACCAGCCGCCACAACTCCTCCGGGGAGCGGACGCCGCCCGGGTAGCGGCAGGCCATGCCGACGATCGCGACCGGTTCCCGGGCCGCCGCGGTCAGCGCGCGGTTGCGTTCCCGCAGCCGCTCGATCTCCTTCAGCGAGGCGCGCAACGCCTCGACCATCCTGGTGTCCGGCATCTCGGACTCGGCCATGGTCCTCTTCCTTGTCGCGGGCGTCGTCACAGGGCGTCGTCGTCCCCGACGAGATCGTCGAGCGCCATGCTGATCAGGCTCTCGGCGTCCATCGCGTCGATCGGGGCGCGGCCGGCACCGTCGTCGTCGGCCGGGGCCGGCGCGGGCCGCAGTCCGGCGAGTTCGAGCAGGCTGTCCAGCAGGCCGGCCTCGCGCAGCCGCGCCACCGGGAGCGCGGCGAGCGCGGCCCGTACGGTGTCCTCCTCGGCGCGCGGCCCGTCCGGTGTGCGCGGGGCCAGTTCGGCGCCGAGGTGATCGGCGAGCGCGGCCGGGGTGGGGTGGTCGAAGACGAGGGTGGCGGTCAGCCGCAGACCGGTGGCCTCGTTGAGCCGGTTGCGGAACTCCACGGCGGTCAGGGAGTCGAACCCGAGGTCCTTGAAGGGCAGTTCGTCGGCGAACTCCTCGGTGCCGAGGACCGCGCGGGCCTCGTCCCGCACCAGCCGCAGCAGCCGCTCGCCCCGCTCCTCGGGCGCCAGCCCGGCCAGTTCGCGGCGCAGGGCCGTCGCGGCGGCCGGTGCCCCGGGGCCCGCCGGGCGCGACACCCGTACCAGGGAGCGCAGCAGCGGGGCGACGCGGGCGGCCTCGCGCGGGGCGAGGTCCAGGCGGGCCGGCAGCAGCACCGGTTCCGGGCGGCCGACGGCCGTGTCGAACAGGGCGAGCCCGGCCTCGGCGTCCAGGGCGAGCATCCCCCCGTCGGTGACGCGCCGGGCGTCGGTGCCGGTGAGCCGGTCGGCCATGCCGCCGCTGCCCGCCCAGGCGCCCCAGGCGAGCGAGACGGCGGGCAGGCCGAGAAGGCGGCGGTGGGCGGCGAGGGCGTCCAGGAAGGCGTTGCCGGCGGCGTAGCCGGACTGGCCGGGGCTGCCGAGCAGGCCGGCGGCGGAGGAGAACAGCACGAACGCCGTCAGGGGCCGCTCGCGGGTCAGTTCGTGCAGGTTCCAGGCGGCGTCCAGCTTGGGCCGCAGCACGGCGTCCAGCCGCTCGGGCGTGAGCGAGGTCAGCACGGCGTCGGCGAGGACGCCGGCGGTGTGCACGACGGCGCCGACCGGGTGCTCGTCCAGGACCCGGGCGAGGGCGGCGCGGTCGGCGGCGTCGCAGGCGACGATCGTCACCCGGGCGCCGAGCGCGGTCAGTTCCTCCCGCAGCCCGGCCGCGCCCGGCGCCTCGGGCCCGCCCCGGCTGAGCAGCACCAGCCGGTCGGCGCCGTGCGCGGTGACCAGGTGCCGGGCGACCAGCCGGCCCAGGGCGCCGGTGCCGCCGGTGACCAGCACGCCGCCGGCGAAGGCGGGCGGGGCGGCCTCGGGCAGGCGCGGGGCGCGCACCAGCCGGGGGACGCACAGCGTGCCGTCGCGGAGCGCGAGCTGGGGTTCGCCGCAGGCGACGGCGGCGGGCAGCAGCCGGCGGGACGCCTCGGTGCCGTCCAGGTCGGCGAGGACGAGGCGGCCCGGGTGCTCGGACTGGGCGGAGCGGAGCAGGCCCCACGCGGCGCCCGCGCCGGGGTCGGTGACGTCCCCCGGGCCCGTCGCGCCGTGGGTCGCCACCACCAGGGTGGAGTCGGCGGACCGGGGGTCGGCCAGCCAGTCGCGCACCTCGGCGAGCAGGCGGTGCAGACCGGCGCGGACCGCGTCGGCGCCCTCCCCCGCGGGGTGCAGGAGGACCAGGGTGGAGGGGGCCTGGGCGGCGGCCTCGGCCGGGCCGGCGGCGACGGTGACCTCGGCGACCTCGCCCGCCAGGGCGGCGGCCAGTTCCTCGCGGCCGGGGCCGAGGACGGTCCACCGCCCGGCCTGCGGGGCGGCGGGCGCGGCGGCGGGCACCCAGTCCAGGGCGAACAGGTCGTCGTGGCCGCCCGCGGCGGCCGCCGCGATCCGCTGCGGATCCACCTCCCGCAGCGCCAGCGACGCCACCCGCGCCACCGGACGGCCGGCGGCGTCGGCGGCCTCGATCCGCACCGCGCCGGTGCCGGCCGGGGCGATGCGCACCCGCAGGGCGGTCGCGCCCGGCGCGTGCAGCTCCACGCCGCCCCAGGCGAACGGCAGGGTCATGCGCTCCTCGGCTCCCGCGCGCAGGGCGAGGGCGTGCAGGGCGGCGTCGAACAGCGCCGGATGCAGGCCGAACTCGGCGGTGGTGCCGGGTACGGCGACCTCGGCGTACACCTCGTCGCCGCACCGCCAGGCGGCCCTGAGGCCCTGGAAACGGGGCCCGTACTCGGCGCCCAGCTCGGCCAGCCGCTCGTAGACGCCGTCCAGGGCGACCGGTTCGGCGCCGGGCGGCGGCCAGGCGGCCGGGCCCGGGGCGGGCCGCTCCCCGGCGGGGCGCAGCACTCCGGTGGCGTGGGTGGTCCAGGGGTCGCCGTCGGTCCGGGCGGCGTACACGCGGAAGGCGCGGGCACCGGTGGCGTCGGGTTCGCCGGCCGTGCACTGGAGGCGGACGGCGCCGTCCTCGGGCAGCGGCAGCGGTTCGGTGACGGTCAGGTCCTCGACCGTGGCGCAGCCGGTGCGGGCCCCGGCGGCGAGGGCCATCTCCAGGAAGGCGGTGCCGGGCAGCAGCGGCACCCCGCCCACCCGGTGGTCGCCCAGCCACGGCTGGTCGGCCAGGGAGAGGTGCCCGGTGTACAGGACGGAGTCGGCGCCGGCGAGTTCGACGGCGGTGCCGAGCAGCGGATGCCCGTCGGCCGGACGCGCCGGGCCCGGGTCGCCGGTCATCCAGTAGCGGGCGCGCTGGAAGGGGTAGGTGGGCAGGTCGCCGCCGTCGCGGTGGGGCAGCAGCGCCGTCCAGTCGACGGCGGTGCCGCGCACGTGCAGGGCCGCGAGCCCGGCGAGCAGCGCCTCGCTCTCCTCCCGGTCCTTGCGCAGCAGCGGTACGACGGCCGCCTGCTCGGGCAGGCACGCACCGGCCGCGGCGGTCAGCGCGCTGCCGGGGCCGACCTCGGCGAAGTGCCGCACGCCCGCGTCGTGCAGGGCGGTGACGGCGTCGGCGAAGCGGACGGCCTCGCGGGCGTGCCGCACCCAGTAGTCGGGGCCGGACAGCTCGTCGGGGGCGGCCGGGGCGCCGGTGAGGGTGGACACCAGCGGGATGCGCGCGGTCCCGTACGACACGGAGGCGGCGACCTCGCGGAACGGGGCCAGCACCGGTTCCATCAGGGACGAGTGGAAGGCGTGGCTGACGGCCAGTTCCCTGGTGCGCGCGAAGCGGGCGGCCAGCGCGCGGGCCGGTCCGGCGGGCCCGGAGACGACGAGGGAGGCGGGGCCGTTGACGGCGGCGATGTCCACGCCGTCGCCGAGCAGCGGCGCGACCTCGTCCTCGGTGGCCTGTACGGCGATCATCGCGCCGCCCTCGGGCAGCGCCTGCATCAGCCGGCCCCGGGCGGCGACCAGGGCGCAGGCGTCCTTCAGCCCGAGCACGCCCGCGACGTGGGCGGCGGCGAACTCGCCGACGGAGTGCCCGGCGAGCAGGTCGGGCCGCACGCCGAAGGACTCCAGCAGCCGGTACAGGGCGACCTGGACGGCGAACAGCGCGGGCTGGGTGTACTCGGTGCGCTCCAGCAGCTCGGCGGAGTCCAGGACGTCGGCGAGCGGCCGGTCCAGCAGCGGGTCGAGGTGGGCGCGGACCTCGTCGAAGGCGGCGGCGAAGGCCGGGAAGTCCGCCGCGAGGCGGGTGCCCATGCCGGGCAGCTGCGAGCCCTGGCCGGAGAAGAGGAAGGCGAGCCGGCCGTCGGCGGCGGTGCCGAGCGCCCCGGCCCCGGGGGTGCGGCCCTCGGCCACGGCCCGCAGCCCCGCGGTCAGTTCGTCCCGGGTGCGGCCGAGGACGGCGGCCCGGTGGCCGAGCCGGGTACGGGCGTGGGCGAGGGCGCCCGCGAGCCGGTACGGGTCGGTGTCCGGGGCGGCGGACAGGTGGTCCAGCAGCCGGGCGGCCTGGGCGCGCAGGGCGTCGGGGGTGTGCCCGGACAGCAGCCACGGCACGGTGCCGACGGCCGGGGCGGCGGGCTCCTCGGCGGGTTCCCCTGCGGGCGGGGCCTCGATGATGACATGGGCGTTGGTGCCGGAGATGCCGAAGGAGGAGACGCCCGCGCGGCGCGGACGGCCCGGGTCCGGCCAGGGGCGGTTCTCGGTGAGCAGCCGGACGTTGCTCCCCTCCCACTCCACGTGCCGGGTGGGCCGGTCCACGCCCAGGCTGGCGGGCAGGGTCTCGTGGCGCAGCGCCTCGACCATCTTGATGACGCCGGCGACACCGGCGGCGGCCTGGGTGTGGCCCAGGTTGGACTTGACCGAGCCGAGCCACAGCGGGCGGTCGCCCGAGTGCTCGGCGCCGTAGGTGGCGATCAGCGCCTGCGCCTCGATGGGGTCGCCGAGGGTGGTGCCGGTGCCGTGCGCCTCGACCACGTCGACCTCGGCCGCGGCGACCCCGGCCGCTTCGAGGGCGCGGCGGATGACGCGCTGCTGGGCGGGCCCGTTGGGGGCGCTGATGCCGTTGGAGGCGCCGTCCTGGTTGACGGCGGTGCCGCGCAGCACGGCGAGGACGCGGCGGCCGTGGCGGCGGGCGTCGGAGAGCCGCTCCAGCAGCAGCACGCCGGCGCCCTCGCCGAAGCCGGTGCCGTCGGCGGCGTCCGCGAACGGCTTGCAGCGGCCGTCCCGGGACAGGCCCCGGTGCCGGCTGAACTCCACGAAGGTGCCCGGGGTGGCCATGACGGTCACTCCCCCGGCCAGCGCCAGCGAGCAGTCGCCCTGCCGCAGCGCCTGGGCGGCCAGGTGCAGCGCGACCAGCGAGGAGGAGCAGGCGGTGTCGACGCTGAGCGTCGGCCCCTCCAGGCCGAGGGTGTAGGCGACGCGGCCGGAGACCACGCTGCCGGAGCCGTAGCTGCCGAAGTAGTCGTGGTACATGACGCCCGCGAACACGCCCGTGTCGGAGCCGCGCAGGGTCGCCGGGTCGATGGAGGCCCGCTCCAGCGCCTCCCAGGAGGTCTCCAGCAGCAGTCGCTGCTGGGGGTCGGTGACCTGGGCCTCCTCGTCGTCCATGGCGAAGAACGCGGGGTCGAAGCCGGCGGCGTCGTACAGGAAGGCGCCGTGCCGGGTGTAGCTGGTGCCGGGGCGGTCCAGGGTGGGGTCGTAGAGGCGGTCGAGGTCCCAGCCCCGGTCGGTGGGGAACTCGCCGACGGCGTCCCGGCCTTCGGCGACCAGCCGCCACAGGTCCTCCGGGGAGGCGATGCCGCCGGGGAAGCGGCAGGCCATGCCGATGACGGCGATCGGTTCGTCGTCGGCGGCGCCGCGGGAGGCGGTGCGGGCGGGTGCCGTGGCGAGGGCGCCGGTGAGTTCGCCGAGCAGGTGGCGGGCGAGGCCGGCCGGTGTGGGGTGGTCGAAGACGAGGGTGGCGGGCAGTTTCAGGCCGGTTGCCGTGGTGAGCCGGTTGCGCAGTTCGACGGCGGCCAGGGAGTCGAAGCCGAGTTCCCGGAAGGCCAGGGTGCTGCCGACGTCCTCCGCGGAGCGGTAGCCGAGGATGGTGGCGACGTGGCCGCGCACGAGGTCGGTGAGGAACGGTTCGCGTCCGGCCGCCGGCAGCCCCGCGAGCCGGTCGCGCAGCGCGTCGGCACCGGCCGCGGTCCGCACGCCGGCCGCACCGGCCCGGCGTACCGGCACCAGGGCGCGGAACAGCGGCGCCGGGTCGGCGTCCTGGGCGCGCAGCGCGGCCAGGTCCAGCCGCACCGGCAGCACGGCCGGGTCGGTGCCGCGGAGGGCGGCGTCGAACAGGGCGACGCCCTCCTCGGTGGCCAGCGGGGCGACGCCGCCGCGGGCGATCCGGCCGAGGTCGCTCTCGCCGAGGGCGCCGGTCATGCCGCCGGCCTGCGCCCACAGGCCCCAGGCCAGGGAGTGCGCGGGCAGCCCGAGCGAGCGGCGGTGTACGGCGAGGGCGTCGAGGTAGGCGTTGGCGGCGGCGTAGTTGGCCTGGCCGGGCGAGCCGAGCGTGGCGGCGGAGGAGGAGAACAGCACGAACGCCGACAGGTCCCGGTCCGCGGTGAGTTCGTGCAGGTTCCAGGCGGCGTCCGCCTTGGGCCGGAACACGGTGCCGAGCCGCTCCGGGGTGAGCGAGGAGAGCACGCCGTCGGCGAGGACACCGGCCGCGTGGATCACGGCGGTCACCGGCCGGTCGGCGGGTACGGCGTCCAGTACGGCGGCGAGCGCCGCGCGGTCGGCCACGTCGCAGGCGGCACTGGTCACCTCGGCACCCAGTGCGGCGAGTTCGCCGACCAGATCGCCGGCACCCCCGCTCCGGCTCACCAGCAGCAGGCTGCGCACCCCCCGCTCGGCGACCAGATGCCGGGCCACGATCCGCCCGAGCGCTCCGGTGGCACCGGTGAGCAGGACGGTGCCGGCGCCGAGTCCGGCCTCCGGGGCGGCGGCGTCTTCGGTGGCGGCCTGCACGGGCAGCGGTGCGGGGGCGGTAGCCGGCTCGGCCGGGCCCGCCGGGCCGGCGGGCGGCGCTTCGGTGGTGACGCGGACCAGCCGGGGCACCCTCCACTCGCCCTCGTGGAACGCCACGTGGGGTTCGCCCAGGGCCGCCGCCTCGGGGAGGCGTTCGGGGGCCGGGGGCGTGTCGGACTCGACCAGGACGATGCGGCCGGGGTTCTCCGACTGGGCCGAGCGGACCAGGCCGCCGACGGCGGCGCCCGCCGGGTCGGTACCGGTGACGACGAGGAGGGGGGTGTCGGCGGGGCGGTCGTCGGCCAGCCCGGCGCGCAGCTCGTCCAGGACCGTGCTGACGGCCGCCCGGGCGTCGGCAGCGCTCACCCCGGCCGGGGCGCGCACCACCTCCACCCGGCCGGCCGTCGCCGTGACCGGCGCGGCCGGGACCCAGTCGACCCGGTACAGGGCGCCCGCGCGGGGCCCTCGGGCCGCGGCGGCCAGCGCCTCGGTGCGCAGGGGCCGCAGGGTGAGCGCGTCGACGGTGGCAACGGGGGCGCCCGCGGGATCGGCGAGCGCGAGGGAGACGGTGCCCTCGCCGGTGGGCCGGACGCGGACGCGCAGCGCGGTCGCGCCGGTGGCGTGCAGCCGCACCCCGGACCAGGCGAACGGCAGCAGGGCCTCCTCGCCGGCCGCGTCGGTGAGGCCGACGGTGTGCAGGGCGGCGTCGGACAGCGCGGGGTGCAGCCCGAACCCGTCGGGCACGGCGTCGGTGGCGACCTCCGCGTACAGGCCGTCGGCGGCACGCCAGGCGGCGCGCAGGCCCTGGAACAGGGGCCCGTAGCCGAGGCCGAGGCCGGCCAGGTCGTCGTACAGGCCGTCGAGCGGGACGGGTTCGGCGTCGCGTGGGGGCCAGTCGGTGAGCGGGTCCGCCGGGGCGGGCAGGGTGCCGGTGGGGGCGAGCAGGCCGTCGGCGTGCCGGGTCCACGGCAGTTCCTCGTCCGGGCTCTCGGGCCGCGACCAGATGCCGACCGGCCGGGTGCCGTCCTCGGGCGGGCCGACGGTGACCTGGAGCTGTACGGCGCCGTGGTCGGGCAGGATCAGCGGCGCGTGCAGGGTGAGTTCGGCGATGTCGCCGCAGCCGACCTGGTCGCCGGCGCGCAGCGCGAGTTCCAGGTGCCCTGTGCCGGGGAAGAGCAGCCGGCCGCCCACCCGGTGGTCCGCGAGCCACGGCTGGGTGGCGGCGGACAGCCGGCCGGTGAGCACGGCGCCCTCGGCGTCGGCGCGGACCATCGCGGCGCCGAGCAGGGCGTGGTCGGTCGGGGCGAGTCCGGCGGAGGTGACGTCGGCGCCGCCGCCGGTGCTGTCGAGCCAGTACCGCTCGCGCTGGAAGGCGTAGCCGGGCAGCGGCACCCGGCGGGGCCGGCGGCCCTCGGCGACGGCAGCCCAGTCGACGCCGGCGCCGTGCGTGAACGCCTCGCCCAGCGCGGTCAGCAGCCGGTCCCGGCCGCCCTCGTCACGGCGCAGGGACCCTACGGCGGCCACCGCGTCGTCGGTCTCCTGGATGCCGACGGTGAGCACCGGGTGCGGGCTGGCCTCGATGAACAGCTGGTGCCCGGCGGCGACGGCGGCCCGTACCGCCTGTTCGAACAGCACGGTTCCGCGCAGGTTGGTGTACCAGTAGTCGGCGCCGAGCCCGGTGGTGTCGAGGAGGCCGCCGGTGACGGTGGAGTAGAACGGCACCCGGGTGGCGCGCGGCTCGATGCCGTCGAGGTCCTCGGCGAGGCGGGCGCGCAGGGTCTCCACGTGGGCGCTGTGCGAGGCGTAGTCCACGGGCAGGCGCTTGGCCCGGACCTTCTCCGCGCGCAGCAGGGCGAGGAGTTCGTCGAGGGCGTCGGGGTCGCCGGAGACCACCGTGGAGGCGGCGCCGTTGACGGCGGCGACCGACAGCCGGCCGGCGAAGGCGGCGAGCCGGGCGCGGACCGCGTCGGCGCCCTCGCCGACCGACATCATGCCGCCGGAGCCGGACAGCAGTTCGGCGATGGCCTGGGAGCGCAGGGCGACGACGCGGGCGCCGTCGGTGAGGGAGAGCGCGCCGGTCGCGCAGGCGGCGGCGATCTCGCCCTGGGAGTGGCCGATGACGGCGGCCGGGGTGACGCCGTAGGCGCTCCAGGTGTGCGCGAGGGACACCATCACGGCCCACAGCAACGGCTGGACGACGTCCACGCGGTCCAGGTCGCCGCGCAGCTCGGTGGCGAAGTCCCAGTCGGTGTAGGGGGCCAGGGCGGCGGCGCACTCGGCCATGCGGGCGGCGAACACCGGGGACTCGTCGAGGAGCCGGGTGGCCATGCCGGACCACTGGGAGCCCTGCCCGGGGAAGACGAACACGGGCCGGGCGCGGCCGGCGGCGGTGCCCTGGACGAGGGCGCGGGCGGTGGAGCCGTCGGCCAGCGCCGCGAGGGCGCCGCGCAGTTCGGCCGGGTCGGACCCGGTGATCGAGGCGCGGTGGGCGAAGCGCGCGCGTGTGGTGGCGAGCGACCAGCCGATGTCGGACGGGTCGAGGCCGGGGTGGGTGTCGAGGTGGCCGAGGAGGGCGGCGGCCTGCCCGGCGAGCGCGGCGGGCGTCCGGGCGCTGAGCAGCCAGGGCACGGCGAGCCCCTGGGGCGCGGGGTGTGCGGGCTCGGCGGGGGCGGGCGGGGCCTGTTCGAGGATGACGTGGGCGTTGGTGCCGCTGATGCCGAAGGAGGACACCCCGGCCCGGCGCGGCCGGTCCGCGGCCGGCCACGGGCGTTCCTCGGTCAGCAGCCGTACGTTGCCCGCCTCCCAGTCGACCTTCGTGGAGGGCTGGTCCACGTGCAGGGTCCTGGGCAGCACGCCGTGGCGCATCGCCATGACCATCTTGATGATCCCGGCGACCCCGGCCGCGGCCTGGGTGTGCCCGATGTTCGACTTGACCGAGCCCAGCCACAGCGGCTCCTCGCGGTCCTGGCCGTAGGTGGCCAGCAGCGCCTGCGCCTCGATCGGGTCGCCCAGCGTCGTCCCCGTGCCGTGCGCCTCCACCACGTCCACGTCGGCGGTGGTGAGGCGGGCGTTGTCCAGGGCCTCGCGGATGACGCGTTCCTGGGCGGGGCCGTTGGGGGCGGTGAGGCCGTTGGAGGCGCCGTCCTGGTTGACGGCGGTGCCCCGGACGAGGGCGAGGACCCGGTGGCCGTTGCGGCGGGCGTCGGAGAGGCGTTCCACGACGAGCACGCCGACGCCCTCGCCCCACACGGTGCCGCCCGCCGCGTCGGCGAAGGCGCGGGTGCGGGCGTCGGGGGCGAGCGCGCCCTGCCGGCTGAACTCGACGAACGTCTCCGGGGTGGCCATGACGGCGACACCGCCGACCAGCGCGAGGCCGGATTCGCCCTGCCGCAGGGACTGGGCGGCCAGGTGCAGCGCCACCAGGGAGGAGGAGCAGGCGGTGTCGACGGAGAGGGAGGGGCCCTCCAGTCCGAGGGTGTAGGCGACGCGGCCGGAGATGATGCTGCCGGAGCCGAAGCTGCCGAAGTAGTCGTGGTACTGCACGCCGGCGAACACGCCGGTGCGGCTGCCCTTGAGGGTGTGCGGGTCGATGCCGGCGTCCTCCAGCGCCGCCCAGGACGTCTCCAGCAGCAGCCGCTGCTGGGGGTCCATGACGAGGGCCTCCTTGGGGCTGATGCCGAAGAAGGCGGCGTCGAAGTCGCCCGCGTCGTGCAGGAACCCGCCCTCGCCGACGTAGGAGGTGTCGGGGCGCCGCCGGGTGGGGTCGACGATCCGGTCCACGTCCCAGCCGCGGTCGGCGGGGAAGGCGGTGATGGCGTCGGTGCCGCCCGCGACCAGCCGCCACAGGTCCTCCGGGGTGCGCACGTCGCCCGGGTAGCGGCAGGCCAGGCCGACGATCGCCAGCGGCTCGTCGGCGCGGGCCGTGCGGGCGCGCCGGGTGCCGCGGGCCGCGGCCGGTGCGTCGCCCACCAGGGTGCCGAGGTGGGTGGCGAGCGCTTCGGGCGAGGGGTGGTCGAAGACCAGGGTGGCGCTCAGCCGCCGGCCCAGTTCGGCGGAGAGGGAGTTGCGCAGTTCGATGGCGGCGAGCGAGTCGAAGCCGAGGTCCTTGAAGGCCCGGTCGGTCTCCACGCCGTCCGGGTCGGCGTGCCCGAGGACGGCGGCGACGTGGGCGCGGACCGTGTGCAGCAGCGCCTCGGCGCGCTCTTCGGCGTTCAGGGCGGCCAGCCGCTCGGCGAAGCCGGCGCCGGTGCCCTCGGCGGCGGCCTCCCGGCGCACCGGGCGGCCCGCCAGGGCCCGGAAGACGGGCGCGAGGCCGGATCCCTGGGCGCGCAGGGCGGGGAGGGAGAGCCGTACCGGTGCCAGGGCGGGGCGGCCGGCCCCGAGCGCCCGGTCGAACAGGGCGGTGCCCTCCTCGGCGGACAGGGCGGTCATGCCTCCCCGGCTCATCCGGGCGCGGTCCGCCTCGTCGAGGGTGCCGGTCATGCCGCCGGTGGGTGCCCAGGGGCCCCAGGCCAGCGACAGGGCGGGGGCGCCCTGGGCGTGCCGGTGCGCGGCCAGGGCGTCCAGGAGGGCGTTGGCGGCGGCGTAGTTGCCCTGGCCGGGGGCGCCGACGGTGCCGGCGACGGAGGAGAACAGCACCAGCCCGGTGCGCTCGTCGATCAGTTCGTGCAGGTGGAGGGCGCCGATGGCCTTCGGGGCGAGGACGGTGTCGACGCGTTCGGGGGTGAGGGCGAAGACCACGCCGTCGTCCAGGACGCCGGCGGCGTGCACGACCGCGGTGAGCGGGCGGTCGGCCGCGATGCCGGCCAGGACGGCGGCGAGGCGGTCCCGGTCGGCGGTGTCGCAGGCGTGGACGGTCGCGGTGGCGCCGCGGGCGGCCAGGTCGGCGACCAGGTCGTCGGCGGTGCCGGAGCGGCTGAGCAGCGCGAGGTGCCGCACGCCGTGCGCGGTGACCAGATGGCGGGCGAGGACCCGGCCGAGGCCGCCGGTGGCGCCGGTCAGCAGGACGGTGCCCTCGGGATCGAAGGTGAGGCCGGGGGCGTCGGCGGGGAGTTCGGCGCGGGTCAGGCGGGCGGCGCTGGCGGTGCCCTCGCGCACGGCGAGCTGGGGTTCGCCGGTGGCGAGGGCACCGGGCAGGACGGCGGTGGCGTCCGCGCCGGGTTCGAGGTCGAGCAGGGTGAACCGGTCGGGGTGCTCGGACTGCGCGGACCGCACCAGGCCCCATACGGCGGCGCCGGCCAGGTCGGGCACGTCCTCGCCGGCGACGCTCACCGCGCCCCGGGTGACCACGGCCAGCGGGCGGGGGTCGTCGTCCTGGAGGGCGGCGAGCGCGGTGTGCAGGGCCTGGCGGACGGCGTCGGGCGTGGATCCCGGGGTGCTGTGCAGCACCCGGTGGCCGGGGTCGGGGGCGTCGGTGTCCAGGGGCAGCGGCTGCCAGTCGAGGGTGAACAGGGCGTCCGCGGCGGGGTCGGGGGCGGTGAGGTGGGTGAGCGGGCGGGAGGTCAGCGAGGCGACCGTGGCGACGGGGGCGCCGCCGGCGTCGGCCAGGTCGACGGCGAAGGCGTGGTCGCCGGCGGGCGTGAGCCGGGCGCGCAGCACGGAGGCGCCGGTGGCGTGCAGGGTGACGCCCGCGAACGCGAACGGCAGCCGGGCGGTGTCGTCGGCGGATCCGTCGCCGAGCAGGGCGAGGGAGTGCAGGGCGGCGTCGAACGCGGCCGGGTGCAGGCCGAAGCGGGGCGCGTCGGCGGCGGGCCGCTCGGGCAGCCGTACCTCGGCGAACAGGTCCCCGTCGCGCCGCCAGGCGGCCGTCAGCGCCCGGAAGACGGGCCCGTACTCCAGCCCCGCGGCGGCGTGCCGCTCGTACAGGCCGCTGATGTCGAGCGCTTCGGCGTCCTCGGGGGGCCAGTCGTCCAGGCGGGTGCCCGGGGCGGCGGGGCCGGCGGTGAGCAGGCCGGAGGCGTGCGCGGTCCACGGGGCGTCGGCGGGCAGGCCCTCGGCGCGGGCGTACACGTGCACCGTACGGGCGCCGGCGGCGTCGGGCGCCCCGACGGCGACCTGGACCCGTACCCCGTCGTCCACGGGCAGCGCCAGCGGCGTCTCCAGGGCGAGTTCGTCCAGATGGGCGCAGCCGACCTGGTCGCCGGCGCGGACGGCGAGTTCGACCATGGCGGTGCCGGGGACGACGATCCGGCCGCCGACGACGTGGTCGGCGAGCCAGGGGTGGGTGCGCGCCGACAGCCGGCCGGTGAGGACGGCGCCGTCGGTGTCGGCGAGGACGGTGGCGGCGCCGAGCAGCGGGTGGTCGGCGGAGTCGAGTCCCACGGAGCCGACGTCGCCGGCGGTCGCGGTCGTCTCGGGCCAGAACCGTTCGCGCTGGAAGGCGGTGGTGGGCAGGTCGACGGTGCGGGCGCCGGTGAACAGCGCGGTCCAGTCCACCGGGGCGCCGCAGGTGTACAGCCGGGCGACGGCGGTGAGGAGGGTCTCGGTCTCGTCGCGGTCCCGGCGGGCGGCGGCGGCCAGGACGGCGTCGGCGTCGGTGCCGGCGGAGGTGTCGTCGGTGGTCAGGCAGTCGCGGGCCATGGCGGTCAGCACGGCGTCCGGGCCGACTTCGAGGTAGCGGGTGACGCCCGCGGCGGCGAGGGCGCGGATCCCGTCGTGGAAGCGGACCGCCTCGCGCACGTGCCGCACCCAGTAGTCGGGGGAGGCGATGTCCTGGGTGGCGAGGGCGCCGGTGACGTTGGAGACGACGGGGACGGTGGCCCGGTGGAAGGTCAGGGACTCCACGACCGTCCGGAAGGCGGCCAGCATCGGTTCCATCAGGGGCGAGTGGAAGGCGTGCGAGACCGCGAGCCGGCGGCTCTTGCCGAAGCGGGCGGCCACCGCCTCGGCCTCGGCGGCGTCGCCGGAGATCACCACGGAGCGGGGGCCGTTCACGGCGGCGATGCCGATCCGCGCGGTGAGGTGCGGCCGGACCTCCTCCTCGGTGGCGCGTACGGCGATCATCGCGCCGCCCTCGGGCAGCGCCTGCATCAGCCGGCCGCGCGCGGCCACCAGCGTGGTCGCGTCCTTCAGGTCCAGGACGCCCGCCACGTGGGCGGCGGCGATCTCGCCGACGGAGTGCCCGGCCAGGTAGTCGGGGGTGACTCCCCAGGACTCCAGCAGCCGGTACAGGGCGACCTCGTAGGCGAACAGCGCGGTCTGGGTGCGGGCGGTGCGGCGCAGCGGCTCGGGGTCGTCGCCGAGGACGAGGTCGCGCAGGTCGTCGTCGCCGGTCAGCGCGCAGATCTCGTCGAAGGCGCGGGCGAACACCGGGAAGCGGGCGTGCAGTTCCCGGCCCATGCCGGCGCGCTGGGCGCCCTGGCCGGTGAACAGGAAGGCGGTCTGGCCCTTGCGGACCCGGCCGGCGGCGGCGCCCCGGCCGCCCTCGGCGACGCCGGTCAGGGCGGCCAGCAGTTCGTCGCGGCCGGCGCCGAGGACGACGGCCCGGTACGGGTGCGCGGTGCGGGTGGCGGCCAGGGAGTGCGCCACGTCCACCGGGTCCGCCTCGCCGACGGCGGCGGCGAGGCGGGCGGCCTGCTCGCGCAGGGCGCGTTCGGTGCGGCCCGAGACCACCCAGGGCACCAGCGGCGGTGCCGTACGCGGCTCCTCCTCTCCCTCCCGGCCGGCTTCCTCGGCGGGGGCCTCCTCCAGGATGGTGTGGGCGTTGGTGCCGCTGGCGCCGAAGGAGGAGACGGCGGCCCGGCGCGGCCGGCCGGGGTCGGTCCAGGGCCGATTCCCGGTCAGCAGCCGGATGTCGCCCTGCGCCCAGTCGACCTTGGTGGAGGGCTGCTCGGCGTGCAGCGTCCTCGGCAGGACCCGGTGCCGCATCGCCATGACCGCCTTGATGATGCCGGCGACGCCGGCGGCGGCCTGGGTGTGCCCGATGTTGGACTTCACCGAGCCGAGCCACAGCGGCTGTTCGCGGCCCTGGCCGTAGGTGGCGAGCAGCGCCTGCGCCTCGATGGGGTCACCGAGGGTGGTGCCGGTGCCGTGCGCCTCCAGCAGGTCCACGTCGGCCGGGCCGAGCCCGGCGGAGGCCAGCGCGGCGCGGATGACGCGCTGCTGGGAGGGGCCGTTGGGGGCGGTCAGGCCGTTGGAGGCGCCGTCCTGGTTGACGGCCGAGCCGCGGACGACGGCCAGCACCTCGTGGCCGTTGCGGCGGGCGTCGGAGAGCCGTTCCAGCACCAGCATGCCGGCGCCCTCGCTCCAGCCGGTGCCGTCGGCTGCGTCCGCGAAGGACTTGCAGCGGCCGTCGGCGGCGAGGCCGCGCTGCCGGCTGAAGGCGATGAAGTTGCCCGGCGTGGACATCACGGTGGCGCCGCCCGCCAGGGCGAGGGTGCACTCCTTGTTGCGCAGGGCCTGGACGGCGAGGTGCACCGCGACGAGCGCCGAGGAGCAGGCGGTGTCGATGGTGACGGCCGGCCCCTCCAGGCCGAGGGTGTAGGAGATGCGGCCGGAGATGACGGCGGCCAGCACGCCGGTGCCGAGCGCGGCCTCGCTGTCGTCGGGCATCCGGGCCAGCAGGTCCTTGTAGTCCTGGCCGTTGGTGCCGGCGAACACGCCGACGCGGGTGCCGTGCGCCGCGTCGGGGGCGATCCGGGCGCGTTCCAGGGCCTCCCACGACACCTCCAGCAGCAGCCGCTGCTGGGGGTCCATCGCCAGCGCCTCGCGGGGGCTGATGCCGAAGAAGTCCGGTTCGAAGCCGGCCGCGTCGGTGAGGAACCCGCCGCGGGTGACGTAGCTCTTGCCGGTGGCGTCCGGGTCGGGGTCGTACAGCGCGTCGACGTCCCAGCCGCGGTCGTCGGGGAAGTCGCCGATGGCGTCGGTGCCGTCGTGGACGAGCCGCCAGAACTCCTCCGGGGTGGTCACACCGCCGGGGAAGCGGCAGCTCATCCCGACGATGGCGATGGGTTCCCGGTCCTGGGCCTCCACCTCGCGCAGCCGCCGGCGGGTCTGGGCCAGGTCGGCGGAGACCCGCTTGAGGTAGGAGAGCAGCTTTTCGTCGTTGGTCATCGGGTGTCGCCACTCCTGTGCGAAGAGGTGGACCGCGGTGCGGCCGGGGTGTCGTGGGAGGGTCGCCTCAGGCCGAGCCGAGTTCGTTGTCGATGAAGGCGAAGACGTCGTCGGCGCTGGCGTCCTCCAGCCGTCCGGCGACGCCGGCCTCCTCCCGGCCGAGGGCCGTGTCCAGGTCGCCGAGCAGCGACCGCAGGCGGCCGGTGATCCCGCCCTCTTCGATGTCCTCGGCGCTCAGGCCGCCGAGCCGGGCGGCGATCCGGTCGAGGTCGGCGAGGACCGAGTCCAGGGAGGAGGTGGCGGAGCCCGCGAGTTCGGTGCCCAGGTGCTGGGCGAGGGCGGCGGGCGTGGCGTAGTCGAAGATGAGCGTGGCCGGCAGCGGCACCCCGGCGGCGGCGCTGATCCGGTTGCGCAGGTCGACGGAGGTGAGGGAGTCGAAGCCGAGGTCGCGGAAGGCGGTGGTCGGCTCGACCGCGTCGGCGCCGCCGTAGCCGAGGACGGCGGCGGCCTGGCCGCACACCAGCTCCCGCAGGGCGCGCTCGCGTTCGCCGCCGGTGAGGCCGGCGAGCCGCTCGGCGAAGCCGTCGGCGGCACCCGCCTGTTCGGGTCCGCCGGTGCCGGGGCGGGCCCCGGGCAGCGTGGACAGCAGGGGGCTGGGCCGGGTCGCGGTGAAGGCGGGCGCGAACACCGTCCAGTCGACGTCGGCGACGGTGACGGTGGTGTCCCCGCCGGCCAGCGCGCGGTGCAGTGCGGTGAGGGCGCGGCCCGGGTCGAGGAGGGACATGCCCATGGCGCGGGCGGCGGAGCGCACGGTGCCGTGGGCGGCCATGCCGTCGCCGCCCCAGGGTCCCCAGGCGACCGAGGTGGCGGGCAGCCCGAGCGAGCGGCGGTGTACGGCGAGGGCGTCGAGGTAGGCGTTGGCGGCGGCGTAGTTGGCCTGGCCGGCGCCGCCGACGGTGGCGGTCAGGGAGGAGAACAGCACGAATGCCGACAGGTCCCGGTCCGCGGTGAGTTCGTGCAGGTGGCGGGCGGCGTCGGCCTTGGCGGCGAGGACGCGGGCGAACCGTTCGGGGGTGAGGGCGTCCAGGACGCCGTCGTCGAGGACGCCGGCCAGGTGCAGCACGGCGGTGAGGGGGTGTTCGGCCGGTACGGAGTCCAGCAGGGCGGCCAGCGCCCGGCGGTCGGCTGCGTCGCAGGCGGTGAGGGTCACCCGGGTGCCGGCGTCGGTGAGTTCGCGCACCAGGTCGGCGGCGCCCGGCGCGTCGGGGCCCCGGCGGGAGGTCAGCAGCAGGTGGTCGGCGCCCTCGGCGGCGAGCCAGCGGGCGACGGCCCGGCCGACGGCACCGGTGGCGCCGGTGACCAGCACGGTGCCGGAGGGCTTGAAGGGCGCGCCGGCGCGGGCGGGGGCGGGCTCCAGGCGCCGGCCGTAGGCGCCGGTCTCGCGCAGGACGACCTGGTCCTCGTCGCCGCCGTCGCGGAGCAGGGCGGCCAGCCGGGCGAGGGTCTGCGGGCCGGGCTCGGCGGGCAGGTCGGCCAGTCCGCCCCAGCGCTCGGGGTGTTCCAGGGCGGCGACCCGGCCGAGGCCCCACACGGGGGCCTGGTCGAGGCCGGTGACGGCGTCGGCCGGGCCGTGGGCGACGGCGTCGCGGGTGACGCACCACAGCGGCGCGGTGACCCGCGCGTCGCCGAGGGCCTGGACGAGGGCGGCGGTGACGGCCGGCGCGGTGGCGGGTGCCAGCAGGGACAGCACCCCGTCGACGCCGTCCGCCCCGGCGAGCAGCGCGGCGAGTTCGGCGCGGCCGGCCGTCGCGGGCACGGTGCGGGTGTCGAGGGTGAGGCCCTGTCCGGCGAGCCCGGTCAGGACGGCGGTGGTCCAGGGGTCGCCGGCGGCGGGCACGACGGCGAGCCAGTGCCGGCCGCGCGCCGGGGTGGCGGCGGGGGCCAGCGGCTCCCAGGCGACGCGGTAGCGCCAGCCGTCGGCCGCCGCGTCGGCCTGCCGCCGCTCGTGCCAGGCGGCCAGGGCCGGTACGACGGCGGCGACGGAACTTCGGTCGGCGACGCCGAGGGTGGCGGCCACGGCGGTGACGTCCCGGTCGCGGACGAGGTCCCAGAGCGGGTCGGCGGCGTCGCCCGCGCGGGCCGTCGCCGACCGCTCGGCCTGGAGGATGGGGGCGTCCTCCCAGTGCCGGTCGCGGCGGAAGGGGTAGGTGGGCAGGGTGACCTTGCGGCCCCCGGCGAACACCGCCGTCCAGTCGGGGCCGGTGCCGGTCAGGTGCAGCCGGCAGACGGCGTCGAGGAGGGCGGCGTCCTCCTCGCGGTCGCGGCGCTGGGTGCCGATGACGACCGGCACCGCGTCCTGGGCCAGGTTGCTGAGCACCGCGTCGGGGCCGACCTCCAGGAAGCGGGTGGCGCCCTCGGCGGCCAGGGTGGTGACCCCGTCGTGGAAGCGGACGGCCTCCCGGACGTGCCGGACCCAGTACTCGGGCGAGGCGAGCCGGTCGGCCAGGCGGCCGGTGACGTTGGAGACGACCGGCACGGCGGGCTCGCGGAAGGTCAGTTGCGCCAGTACCTCGCCGAACGCCTCCAGCATGGGTTCCATGCGGTGGGAGTGGAAGGCGTGCGAGACCTTCAGCCGGGTGGACTTCTCCACCCGGGCGGCGACGGCGAGTACGGCGTCCTCGTCGCCGGAGACCACCACCGCGCGCGGGCCGTTGACGGCGGCGATGTCGACGCCGTCGGTGAGCAGCGCGGTGACCTCGGCCTCGGTGGCGAGCAGGGACACCATCGCGCCGCCGGCGGGCAGGTCCTGCATGAGCCGGCCGCGGGCGGCGACCAGGGCGACGGCGTCCTTCAGGTCCAGGACGCCGGCGACGTGCGCGGCGACGACCTCGCCGACGGAGTGCCCGGCGAGCAGGTCCGGGCGGATGCCCCAGTGTTCCAGCAGCCGGTACAGGGCGGTTTCGAAGGCGAACAGGGCCGCCTGGGTGTAGACCGTCCGGTGCAGGGGGGCGGGGTCGGTGTCCTCGTCCCACATCACCTCGCGCAGCGGCCGGTCCAGGTGGGTGTCGAACGCGGCGCAGAGCTCGTCGAGGGCGGCGGCGAACACCGGGAACGCGGCGTACAGGGCGCGGCCCATGCCGGGCCGCTGGGAGCCCTGTCCGGAGAACAGCACGGCGAGGCGGCCGGGCTCGGGGGCCGCCTCGGCGGGCCGGCCGCCGTCGGCGACGGCGCGCAGGCCGGCCAGCAGTTCGTCCCGGTCCCGGCCGGTCACGGCGGCCCGGTGGGGGAACACGGTCCGGGTGGTGGCCAGCGAGTACCCGACGTCGTAGGGGTCGAGGCCGCCGGCCGCGGCGAGCAGCCGCTCGGCCTGCCGGCGGACGGCGTCGGGGCCCTTGCCGGACAGCACCCAGGGGATGACGGGCAGCGCGGCGCGCTCGGGCGCGGCCTGGTCCGTCGCGGCGGGGGGCGCCTCCTCCAGGATGGTGTGGGCGTTGGTGCCGGAGATCCCGAAGGAGGACACGCCGGCGCGGCGCGGGCGGCCGTCGGGGGTGTCCCAGGGGCGTGCCTCGGTGAGCAGCCGGACGTCTCCGGCGCTCCAGTCGACGGCGGTGGAGGGCCGCTCGACGTGCAGGGTGCGGGGCAGGGTGCCGTGGCGCATCGCCATGACCATCTTGATGATGGCGCCGACCCCGGCCGCGGCCTGCGGATGGCCCATGTTGGACTTGAGGGAGCCGAGCCACACCGGCCGGTTCTCCGGCCGGTCCTGGCCGTAGGCGGCGATGACGGCCTGGGCCTCGATGGGGTCGCCGAGGGTGGTGCCGGTGCCGTGCGCCTCGACCGCGTCGACGTGGTGCGGGGCGAGCCGGGCGTCGGCGAGGGCCTGCCGGATGACGCGGATCTGGGCCGGGCCGCTGGGCGCGGTCAGGCCGTTGGACGCGCCGTCCTGGTTGACGGCCGAGCCGCGCACGACGGCCAGCACCTCGTGGCCGTTGCGCAGCGCGTCGGACAGCCGCTCCACCAGCAGCATGCCGGCGCCCTCGGCCCAGGCGGCGCCGGCGGCGTCGTCGGAGAAGGAGTGGCAGCGGCCGTCGGGGGACAGTGCGCGGCGCTCGCTGAACTCGATGAACATCTCGGGGCTGGCCATGACGGCGGCGCCGCCCGCCAGCGCCAGGGAGCACTCGCCCTTGCGCAGCGACTGGATCGCCTGGTGCAGGGCCACCAGGGAGGAGGAGCAGGCGGTGTCCATGGTGACCGCGGGACCCTCCAGGCCGAGGGTGTAGGCGATGCGGCCGGAGACGATGCTGCCGGAGATGGTGCCGCCGATGTAGTCGTGGTGCATCAGGCCGACGAAGACACCCGTCGGGGTGCCCTTGACGGTGGTGGGGTCGATGCCGGCCCGTTCGAAGGCCTCCCAGGTGACCTCCAGCAGCAGCCGCTGCTGCGGGTCGGTGCCGGGGGCGTCCTTGGGGCTGATGCCGAAGAAGGCGGGGTCGCACTCGGCGGCGTCGTGCAGGAAGCCGCCGTGGCGGACGTAGGTCTTGCCGGGGGCGCCGGGCTCGGGATCGTAGATCGCCTCGGTGTCCCAGCCGCGGTCGGCGGGGAACTCGGTGACGACGTCGATGCCCTCGTCGACGATCCGCCACAGGTCCTCGGGGGTGCGCACACCGCCCGGGTAGCGGCAGCCCATGCCGATGATGGCGACGGGCTCGCGCTCGCGGTCCTCCAGCTCCCGCACGCGGCGGCGGCTGCGCTCCAGCTCGGTCGTGGCCCGCTTGAGGTAGTCGCGGAGCTTGCCGGCCGTGGCCGAGTCTTCCATCACAGGGCTCCCAGTTCGTTGTCGATCCTGGCGAAGAGTTCGTCGTCGCTGGCGTCGCCGAAGTCCTCGGGCGCCGCGGGCGCGGGGTGCCGTCCGTGGGTGTCCTGCCAGTCGCGCAGCAGCGCTTCGAGGCGGGCGGTGACGCGGGCGTGGCTGCCGTCCTCGTCGGGCAGGGCGTGCAGCGCGGCCTCGAGGCGGTCCAGCTCGGCCAGCGCGGACCGGGCCCGGTCGGCGGGTCCGGGCACCAGCGCGGTCTTGAGGTGGGCGGCGAGGGTGGTCGGGGTGGGCTGGTCGAAGACGAGGGTGGCGGGCAGGGTCAGGCCGGTGGCGCCCGCGAGGAGGTTGCGCAGTTCCACGGCGGCGAGCGAGTCGAAGCCCATCTCCTGGAAGGCGCGCTCCGCCTCCACCGCCTCGGGCGAGGGGTGTCCGAGCACGGCGGCGACGTGGGTGCGGACCAGCTCCAGCAGGGCGCGGTCGCGGTCGGCGTCGGCCAGCGGTGCCAGCCGCTCGCGCCAGCCGCCGGCCGGGGTGCCGGCTTCGGCGCCGGACCGCCGGGCGGGCCGGACCAGGCCGCGCAGCAGCGCGGGTACGCCGTCGGTCCGGGCCCGCACCGCGGCGCTGTCCAGGCGTACGGGCACCAGGACGGCGTCCTCGCCGCCGGGGCCCGCGTCCAGGGCGCGCAGCCCCTGTGCCGGGGTCAGCGGCGGCAGGCCGAGCCGGCGCAGCCGTTCCAGGTCGGCGGCGTCGATGCCGGAGCCCATGCCGTCGGTGCCGGACCACAGGCCGTAGGCGAGGGAGACGGCGGGCAGGCCGAGCGAGCGGCGGTGGGCGGCGAGGCCGTCGAGGAAGGTGTTGGCGGCGGCGTAGTTGGCCTGGCCGCCGCCGACGAGCAGACCGGCGGTGGAGGACAGCAGCACGAACGCCGACAGGTCCTTGTCGCGGGTCAGTTCGTGCAGGTTCCAGGCGGCGTCCACCTTGGGCCGCAGCACCCGGTCCACCCGGTCCGCGTCCAGGCCGGCCAGCACGCCGTTGTCGACGACGCCGGCGGCGTGCACCACGGCCCGTACGTCGTGTGCGGCCAGCAGCGCGGCGAGCCGGTCCCGGTCGGCGGCGTCGCACCGGGCGACGGTCACCTCGGCGCCCGACTCGCGCAGGGCGTCGGCGAGTGCGCCGGCGCCGGGGGCGTCCGGGCCGCGCCGGCCGGCCAGCAGCAGGTGCCGTACGCCGTGCGCGGTGACCAGGTGGCGGGCGATCAGGGCGCCGAGGCCGCCGGTGCCGCCGGTGATCAGGACGGTGCCGTCCGGGTCCCAGGCGGGCGGGCCGCCGGGCTTGGCGCGGGCCAGCCGGGGCAGCCGTACCTCGCCGTCCCGCACCGCGACCTCCGGTTCCCCGGCGGCGAGCGCGGTGGCGAGGGCCGCCTGGGGGCCGGCGCTGCCGTCGCTGTCGACCAGCAGGAACCGCCCGGGGTGCTCGGCCTGGGCCGCGCGGACCAGTCCGGACAGGGCCGCGTGGGCGAGGTCGCCGGCGCGCAGCAGCACGGCGAGCCGCCGCCCGTCGTACCGCTCGTCGGCGGGCCAGGCGCGCAGCACGTCCAGGACCGCGTGCACCCGTGCGCGCACCAGGGCGGGCAGGTCGGGTACGGCGTCGGGGGCGGGCGGTACGGCCAGCAGGACCAGGCCGGGGACGGGACCGGCGGCGGTGAGGGCGGCGAGCCCGGGGTGGTGGGGGACGTCGGCGCCGGTGGGGCCGGCGGCCAGGGCGTCGGACACGGGGTCCGAACCGGTGCCGCCCGGGCCGGTGCCGTCGTTTCCGAGGCCGCACACGGCCATCGCGGGCAGGGCCGGGGCCGTCCGGGCGGGCGCCGGGACGAGGTCCACCCGGTACAGCGGGTCGTCGCCGTCCGCGGCGAGCTGCTCGGCCGAGACGGGGCGGGCCACCAGGCCGCGGACGGTGGCGACGGGCGCGCCGGCGGCGTCGGCCAGGGTGAGGGCGACGGTGTCGGGACCGGACGGCGCGAGGCGCAGGCGCAGGGTGTCGGTGCCCGCCGCGTGCAGGGTGACGCCGTCCCAGGCGAACGGCAGGACCGCCTGGCCGCCGGGCAGGTCCAGCAGGTTGACGTGCAGGGCGGCGTCCAGCAGCGCCGGGTGCACCCCGTAGGCGGCGGCGGTGGCGCGGGCGCCGTCGGGCAGGGCCGCCTCGGCGAACAGCTCGTCGCCGCGCCGCCACATGGCGCGCAGGCCCTGGAAGACCTCGCCGTAGCCGTAGCCGGTGCGGGCGAGGGCGGGGTAGAGGCCGTCCAGGCCGACCGGTTCGGCGTCCTGCGGCGGCCAGTCGGTCAGCCCCGCCGGGTCCGTGTCCTGGGCGGCCGGCCGGGTGAGGACGCCCGCGGCGTGCCGGGTCCAGGGCGCGTCGGGGCTGTCGGCGCGGCGCGACCAGATGGTCAGCTCGCGCTGTCCGTCCCGGTCGGTGCCGACGGCGGCCTGGACGGCGAGGGCGCCGTGCTCGGGCAGGATCAGCGGGGCGTGCAGGGTGAGTTCGCCGACGCTGTCGCAGCCGGTGTGCCGCGCGGCCTGGAGGGCCATCTCCACGAAGGCGGTGCCGGGCAGCAGTACGGTGCCGTGCACGGCGTGGTCGGCGAGCCAGGGGTGGGTGGCGCGGGAGAGCCGGCCGGTGAGGACCGCTCCCTGGGTGTCGGGCAGGTCGGCCGCGGCGCTGAGCAGGGGATGGCCGGTGGCGTGCTGGCCCAGGCCGCCGGCGTCGCCGCTGCCGCCGGTGCCGGCGTCCAGCCAGAGGCGTTCGCGCTGGAAGGCGTAGGTGGGCAGGGCGGTGGGCCGGGCGTGGTGCGGGGCGAAGAAGGCCGCCCACTCGACGTCGGTGCCGGCCGCGTGCAGCCGGGCCACGGCCGCGACCAGGTCGCGTTCCTCGTCGCCGGCCCGGCGCAGTGCGGCGACGGTCACGCTGTCCGCGGGCACGCAGTCGGCGGCGAGCGCGGTCAGGGCGGCGTCCGGGCCGACTTCGAGGAACGTCCGGACACCCAGTTCGCGCAGGGTGGCCATGGCGGGGGCGAAGCGGACGGTGCGCCGGACGTGGTCCACCCAGTAGCCGGGGGTGGTCAGGTGCGCGGGGTCGGCGAGGGCGCCGGTGAGCGTGGACACGAGGGGGATGCGGGGGGCGGCGTAGGAGCACGCGGCGGCGGCCTCGGCGAAGCCGGCGAGCATCGGCTCCATCAGCGGCGAGTGGAAGGCGTGCGAGACGGCGAGCCGCTTTCCGGTGCCGAAGCGGGCGGCGAGGGCGTCGACGGCGTCCTCGGCGCCGGAGATCACCACCGAGCGCGGGCCGTTGACGGCGGCGAGGCCGACCCGTGCGTCCAGGTGGGGGATGATCTCCTCCTCGGTGGCGCGCAGCGCGGCCATGGCGCCGCCCCCGGGCAGGGCCGCCATCAGGGTGCCGCGGGCGAGGACGAGCTTCACGGCGTCGGGCAGGGACAGCACCCCGGCGGCGTGGGCGGCGGCGATCTCGCCGACGGAGTGGCCGGCCACGTAGTCGGGGGTCATGCCCCAGGACTCCAGGAGCCGGTAGAGGGCCACCTCGGTGGCGAAGAGGGCGAGCTGCGCGTAGTCGGTGCGGGTGAGCAGGGCGGCGTCGCCGTCGATCACCTCGGCGAGCGGCCGTTCCAGGCCCGGGTCGGCGAGGGCGCACACCGCGTCGAAGGCTTCGGCGTACGCCGGGAAGGCCCGGTGCAGGGCGCGGCCCATGCCGGTGCGCTGAGCCCCCTGCCCGGTGAACAGGAACGCGGTCCTGCCGCCGGTCCGGGTGAGCGGGGTGGCGGTGGCGAGGGCGGCGAGCAGTTCCGCGGTGTCCCGGCCGACGGCGACGGCCAGGTGCTCGTGGCGGGCGCGGGTGGTGGCCAGCGACAGCGCGAGGTCGGCCGGGCGGGCACCGGGGTGGGTGTCGAGGTGCTCGCGCAGCCGGGCGATCTGCGCGGTGAGGGCCCCGGGGGTGCGGCCGGAGACGATCCAGGGGACGCAGCCGTCCTCCCGGGCGGGCGGGCCGGGTGCGTCCTCGGCCGGGTCGGCGGGTGCCTGTTCCAGGACGACGTGGGCGTTGGTGCCGCTGATGCCGAAGGAGGAGACGGCGGCGCGGCGGGGCCGCCCGGTGTCGGGCCACGGGCGCCGTTCCAGGGCCAGTTCGACGGCTCCCGCGCTCCAGTCGACCTGGTCGGTGGGCGCGTCGACGTGGAGGGTGGGCGGGACCTCGCCGTGCCGCATGGCCAGCACCATCTTGATGACGCCCGCGACGCCGGCGGCGGCCTGGGTGTGCCCGAGGTTGGACTTCACCGAGCCCAGCAGCAGCGGCTCGGTCCGGTCCCGGCCGTAGGCGGCGAGCAGCGCCTGCGCCTCGATGGGGTCGCCGAGGGAGGTGCCGGTGCCGTGCGCCTCGACCACGTCGACGTCGGCGGGGGTGAGCCCGGCGCCGGCCAGGGCCTGCCGGATGACCCGCTGCTGGGAGGGGCCGTTGGGCGCGGTCAGCCGGCTGCTGGCGCCGTCGGAGTTGACCGCGCTGCCCCGGATCACGGCGAGCACCGGGTGGCCGTTGCGGCGGGCGTCGGCGAGCCTCTCCAGCAGCAGCATGCCCGTGCCCTCGCCCCAGCCGGTGCCGTCGGCCGCGGCGGCGAACGCCTTGCAGCGGCCGTCCGGGGCGAGCCCGCGCTGCCGGCTGAAGTCGACGAAGGTCTCCGGGGTGGACATCACGGTGACCCCGCCGGCCAGTGCGAGCGAGCACTCGTCGGACTGCAGCGCCCGTACCGCCCAGTGCAGGGCGACCAGGGACGACGAGCAGGCGGTGTCGACGGTGACGACGGGCCCTTCGAGCCCGAAGGTGTAGGCGACGCGGCCGGAGGCGATGCTGGCGGCGCTGCCGTTGGCCAGGTAGCCGCCGAGGTCGTCGGGCACGGAGCCGAGGCGGGTGGCGTAGTCGTTGTACATGACGCCGGCGAACACGCCGGTGCGGCTGCCGCGCAGGGCGGCGGGGACGATGCCGGCCCGCTCGAAGGCCTCGTGGGAGGTCTCCAGCAGCAGCCGCTGCTGGGGGTCCATGGCGAGGGCCTCGCGGGGGCTGATGCCGAAGAAGCCGGGGTCGAAGTCGGCGGCGTCGTGCAGGAACCCGCCGGTGCGGGCGTAGGTCTTGCCGGGCCGTGCCGGGTCGGGGTCGTACAGGGCGTCCACGTCCCAGCCGCGGTCGGCGGGGAAGTCCGTCACCGCGTCCGTGCCGGTCGCGACGAGGTCCCACAGATCCTCGGGGGTGGTGACGCCGCCCGGGTAGCGGCAGCCGATGCCGATGACGGCGACCGGGCCGTGGGCGCGTAGCTCGTTCTCGCGCAGCCGCCGCCGCGCCTCCCGCAGGTCCGCCGTCGTCCGCCTGAGATAGTCGAGCAGTTGCTCTTCGTTGTTCACCAGCGCGCCATCCGATCGGGATCGAAGTGAGGGCCTGGGCCGTGCGGATCGCCTCCGGACGGTCGCCGGTCCGCTTCCCCTCCGCTGGTGGGAGGCTAGGCAGGGGGCGGTGACGCAAGACACCCCTACGGCCCCCAGGGGCCCCCTCGGCGGCTAAGGGGTCCCCCCTCGCGGCGACGGCACCGCGGGGCCGGGGCCGGGTCACCCGCCGGCCGGGTCGACGGACGCGAGCCGGTAGCTGCCGGCCAGTTCCCTGACCTCCACGGAGACCACCGCCGCGCGCACGCCGGCCGTCCGCAGGTGTCCGTCGAGCAGGGCGAGCACGCTCTCGGACAGGCGGGCCCGCTGGTGCTCGGGGCGGCCGGCGAGGAGACCCACCTCGACGTGCACGAAGCCGCTCTCCCCGCTCGACAGGTCCCCGACGTACGTCTCCACGGGCCGGACCAGCGTCTTGCACACGCCCGCCGAGCCGGATTCCTCCAGGACCAGCGGATGCAGCTCCTTCACGAGGACGCTCGCGTCGAGGACTCCGGCCAGGTGGGAGGAGTAGTCGATGGTGAGGTGCGGCATGCGGGACCTTTCATCACACTTCCTAGTTTCTCAAGGCAACTATTTTCCCCCACGGCGGCCGGCCCCCGACGCCCGCCCCGGCCCCGACACCCGCTCACATAGGTTGTGCGCATGATCGAGGACGCGAAGACGAGGCCACGGGCGGTGCCGGCGCAGCACCGGGCCCGGGGCCGGCACGCCGCCCCCGGAGGCCGGGCGGACCGCCGCAGGGGCCGGCGCAGGAAGAGACCGGCACAGGGCGGGCCGGCCCGCGCCTCGCTGCTGATGGCGGCGGGCACCGTGGTGTCCCGGGCCACGGGGCTCATACGCACGGTGCTCCAGGCGGCCGCGCTCGGCACGAGCCTGCTGGCGAGCACCTACAACACGGCCAACACGGTGCCGACCAGTCTGTACACGCTCCTGATCGGCGGTGCCCTCAACGCCGTCCTCGTCCCGCAGCTGGTGCGCGCCCGCGCCACCCACCCCGACCAGGGCCGCGCCTACGAGCAGCGGCTGGTGACCCTCGTGGTGTGCGTCCTCGGCGCCGGGACGGCGCTGGCGGTGTGGGCGGCGCCGCAGATCGTCGGCGTCTACATGCGCGACACCCCCGGCAACCACGAGGCCTACCGGCTGACGGTGACCTTCGCCCGCTATCTGCTGCCGCAGATCTTCTTCTACGGCCTGACCGGCATCTACGGCCAAGTCCTCAACGCCCGCGAGAAGTTCGGTGCGGCGATGTGGACGCCGGTGCTGAACAACGTCGTCCTGGTCGCCATGTTCGGCGCCTACCTGGGCCTGATGGCGGCCCCCGACCGGGTCGAGGACATCACGGCCGGCCAGGTCCGGCTGCTGGGCATCGGCACCACCGCGGGCATCGCCGTGCAGGCCCTCGCCCTGATCCCGTTCGCCCGGGCGGCGGGATTCCGTTTCCGGCCACGCTTCGACTGGCGGGGCACGGGCCTGGGCTCCAGCGTCCACGCGGCCAAGTGGACCCTGCTGTACGTCCTGGCGAACCAGGTGGCCCTGGCCGTGGTCACCAACTACGCCAACGCCGCCGACCAGGAGCTGCCGGACGCGGGCGCGGGCTACTCGGCGTACACCTACGCGCAGACGATCTGGATGCTGCCGCAGTCCATCGTCACCGTGTCGCTGGTGACCGCGCTGCTGCCGCGCATGAGCCGGGCCGCCGCCGAAGGGCGGGTCGCCGACCTGCGGGCGGACCTGTCGCGCTCCCTGCGGGTCAGCGGCGCCGTCATCGTGCCCGCCGCCCTCTTCTTCGTCGCCCTCGGCCCGCTGCTGGCGGTGCTGCTGTTCGCCCACGGCGCCGCCGACGCGGACTCGGCCCGGCCGCTCGGGCACATGCTCCAGGCGTTCGGCCCCGGGCTGATCCCGTTCTCCGCCCAGTACCTGCTGCTGCGCGGCTTCTACGCCTTCGAGGACACCCGCACGCCGTTCTTCATGGCCGCGTGGGTCGCCGTGGTCAACATCGCCCTCGCCACCGCGTGCCATGTGCTGCTGCCCGCGCGCTGGGCGGTGACGGCGATGGCCGGGGCGTACACGCTGTCGTACGCGGTGGGGCTCCTGGTGACCGCGCGGCTGCTGCGCCGGCGGGTCGGCGGCCGCCTCGACGACGGGACCCTGCGCCGCACCTACGCCAAGCTGCTGGTCGCCGCGGGGCTCGCCGCGGCCCTCGGCCGGACGGTCGCGCACGTCTGCGCCGGCCTCCTCGGCAGCGGCACCTGGCCCGCGGTGCTCACCCTGGCCGCGGGCACGGTGACGCTGGCCGTGGTCTATCTCGCGGCGGCCCGCCTGATGCGGGTCGCGGAGCTGCGGCGCCTGCCCGGCCTGCGCTGACGCGGCCGGCGGGGCGGGCCGTCGGGGACGGGGCCGCCCGACCGTGCCGGCGGCGCATCGCTCAGGAGCCGCCGGTGTGGCCGGCCGCCGCCCGCTTCAGCAGGGAGTTCAGCAGGTGTATGTCGGGCCGGCGGGTGGTGCCCGAGCGGCTCACGGTGAAGACGGTCCGGCTGACCGGCCTGGTCAGCGGGTGCAGGCTGACGCCGGCGACGTCGTCCGGGACGGCGAGCCGGGGGGCCAGCGCGACGCCCGCGCCGGCCGCGACCAGCTCGGTCAGGACCGCGAAGTCGCTGCTGCGCACCCGGATGTCGGGCACGAACCCGGCGGCGCCGCAGGTGCGCTGGATCATCTCGTAGCAGGAGGTGTCCGGCGCGGGCGTCAGCCAGGGCGCCCGGGCGAGGGCGGCGAGGTCCACCGGCTCACCGGGAGCCAGCCCCAGCCGGTCCGCGTGGCCGGAGCCCAGCACGGCCACCACCGGGTCCTCCATCAGGGCCTCCTGCTCGCTGCCCGGGGGGAAGTCGCGCGGCAGCACGGTGTAGCCGTGGACGACGGCCACGTCGGTCTCCCGCTTGTGCAGGGCCGTGAGCGCGTCCCCGGGCTCCAGGACGGTGAGCTGGAGGACGAGCCGGCGCGCCCACTCCTCGTCCTCCTCGGCGAGCGCCCGGTACACGGCCGGGAACAGGGTGCGGGCGGCCGAGGAGAACGCGGCCACCCGGACCTGTCCGCGCCGGCCCCCGCGCAGCGCCACGAGGTCGGACTCGGCGGCGGCGAGGTCCCCGAGGACCACCTCCGCGTGCGCGACCAGCAGTTCCCCGGCGCTGGTCAGCCTGAGGGTGCGGCCGTGCTTCTCCACGACGGGCAGACCGGCCTCGCGTTCGAGGACGGCCAGTTGCTGGGAGACGGCCGGCGCGGTCAGGTGCAGGGCCTCGGCCGCCGCCGCGACAGTGCCGTGGATGGCCAAATGGTGCAGGATCCTGAGCCGGCGAACATCGAGCATCATCACAGCTTACGCTTCACATAACGAAAGCTAACTGGACCTTCTTGTTTCGCTCTCGGCATCGTAGAGGAATGCGCACACGCTTCGCCTCCTCCAGCTTTCTCGCCCTGGCCGGCACGGTCGTGCTCTGGGCGTCCGCGTTCCCGGCGATCCGGGTGGGGGTCGCGGGGCTGGGCCTGGCGGCGCTGTCGCTGCTGCGGCTGGCCATCGCCGCCGTCGTGCTGGCCGCCCTGGCGCCGTTCGCCGGGGTCCGGGTGCCCAGGCGGAGGGACCTGCCGCAGATCGCCCTGTGCGGGCTCACCGGCATGACCGCGTACCAGGTCCTGCTGAACTGGGGCGAGATCCACGTCGAGGCGGGCACCGCGAGCCTGCTGATCGCCGTCGCCCCCGTCTTCAGCGTCCTGCTCGGCAGCGCCTTCCTGGCCGAACACATCAGCCGCAACGTCGCCGTCGGCAGCGTCATCGCCCTCGCGGGCACCGCCGTCGTCACCCTGAGCGGGGGGGTGTCGGGGTTCACCGCCGCCTCCCTGGTGGTACTGGCCGCGGCCGTCGTCCAGGGCGTCTACCACTTCGCCACCAAACCGCTGCTGGCCCGCTACACCGGCCTCGAGGTGGCCACGTACGCCATGATCGCCGGCACGGTGTTCGCGCTTCCGCTGGTGCCCGCGACGGTCCGGTCCGTGTCCCACGCCCCCATGGACGCGCTGCTGGCGGTCCTCTTCCTCGGACTGCTGCCGTCCGCCCTGGGCTTCGTCATCTGGGGCTACGCCGTCGCCCGCCTCCCGCTCTCCGCGTCCACCGCCGCGCTGTACCTGGTGCCGCCCGTCGCCCTGCTGGTGTCCTTCGTCTGGCTCGGGGAGGTCCCGCACCCGATCGAACTGCTCGGGGGCGCCGTCGTCGTGGCCGGTGTCGTCCTGATCAACCGCCGCCGCCCCGCCGCGACGGCGCGGCCCCGGACCGTCGCCGGGCGCGCCGGCCGCGAGCGGAGCACGGGCGAGCGCACCGACGAGGCGCCCATACGCCGCTGAGCCGCCCCGGACCCGTACGGTCGGGAAGGCGGCGACGGATCGAGCGGCCGGCCGGCGTCCGCGGGGCGGGGCACGCGCGGGAGGCCCTCTTGCCGCGCGCGGTGACCCGGGGGCCGCCCTGCCGCGCGACGCCGGCACCGCGGCCCCCGCGCACATCGGTCGAAGCGCTCCGCGGCGCGGTGCTAGGTTGCCGGACGTGGAACTCTTCCAGCGCTCATGGGCCGCCTTGCGCGCGGCGGTCGCCGGGCTCGCCGACGAGGACTTCGCACGGCCGTCCGGCTGTGCCGGCTGGCTCGTCCGGGACCTGGTGTGCCATCTGGTGATCGACGCCCAGGACGTGCTGATCACCCTGGTGACGCCCGACCCGGGAGAACCGACGCACGACGCGGTGAGCTACTGGCACGTCTCGGACACCCCGCCGGCCGGCGACGACCCTCTGGCGGCGCTGACGGTCCGGCTGGCCGCCGCGTACGAGGAGCCGGGGCTGCTGAAGTTCCATCTGGACGACGTCGGCTCGGCCGCCGGACGCGCGGCGGGGCTGGTCGATGCCGGGCTGCGGGTGCGCACGCAGGACATGGTCCTCACCGCCGGCGACTACCTCTCGGCGTACGTCCTGGAGTGGACCCTGCACCACCTGGACCTGATCGCGCACCTGCCCGGCGCGGCCCGGCCGCCCGCCGAGGGCCTCGCCCGGACCCGCGCGATGCTGGAGGAGATCGCCGGGGCGCCCTTCCCCGCGTCCTGGACCGACGAGGACGCGCTGCTGATCGGCACCGGCCGCCGGGCCCCGACCGGCGGCCGGCGCGCCCAGCTGGGCGGCCCGCTGGCCGGGAGGCTCCCGCTGGTGCTCGGCTGAACCCCCTCGGCCGAACCCCTCCCCCCGGGCCCTGTCACCCGGTCCGGCACCTCGGGTAGAAGGGCTCCGGTCCGGCGTGCGGGAGACGGTCCGGCGGGTGGTAGCCGGTGGCGCCGGCGTCCGTGGTGTGCGCGCGGGTGCCGGTCCCGAGCCCGGTGCGCGGATCGCCCAGCCGGGCCTGGAACTCGTACACCCCGTCGCCGGCGTAGGTGTAGGCCGCCAGGTCGGGGTAGCGGTCGTGGTTGTAGTCGGCCACGGCGATGTCCTGTGTGGCGCCGAGGTCCAGCCGTACGACACGCCGGCTGCGACCGGTGCCGGAGAAGGGCCCGAACCGCAGTTCGGCGACGCGGGGCGGGACCGGGTCGTCGCCGCCCTGGGTCCGCCCCGCGACCACGACCAGGTCGCTCCAGCCGTCCCGGTCGAAGTCCGCGACCACGGCGCGCACATACTGCTGCCGTCCTCCCGGGCGGTCGGCCAGTCCCCGCGCCGGGACGGTCCGTTCGCGGGGCGAGCCGGTGCCGAAGGCGATGGCCAGACGGGCGCCGCGCCGGGAGGGGTCGGTGATCCGGTCCGGGCGGCCGTCGTTGTCCACGTCGGCGACCAGGTCCCCGGAACCGGTCAGACACGCGGTGACGGCGGACGGTCCGGCGGGGCGCGGCGGGGGCTTTCCCAGGGAGTCCTCGCATCCGGCGCAGAGCAGCAGACCGGACACGACGAGGGCCGCGCGGACGGCACGCCCCCGCCCGGGTGTCCCGGTGTGTCCACGATCCGCCGCCATGAGGACGCATCGTAGTCATCGCGCCCCGCGGGTACGGGGGTTGGGGTGTCTCCCCCGGTGCCAGGGGAAGGGCGCCGGACGCCCCCGACGTCCGGCGGATCCCGGCCTGTCGACCAAGTTCCGCTCGATACAACGAAGTTGACCGCACGATGCCGCTTCGGTGCGACCCGAACAAGGCGGACACATGACTCCACCGCCGTGTCTGTCGTCACGAAGGGTGAGAACGGGTTAACTCACCCGTATCATCCAGGTGTCGCATCACAAGCGGAGGTAAATATGCCGGAAACCGCGGGGCCCGTGACCGAATTGGCCTCTCAGTACGTCAGCCAGGTGACCCAGGACCTGGAGAACAACGTCCACGAACAGGAGCGCGTCACCGCCGAGATCGCCGCATTGCAGGAGCGGTTGGCCGCTCTCCAGCACGACCACGCCATCCTGCTGAACATGCAGCAGGCGCTGGGCATCGCCGCGTCGGCCGGCGGCGCGGTCGTACCCGCTCCGCGCCGGAAGGGCGGCGGCGCGCGGCGCCCGGACGCGAAGAAGCCGGCGGCCGGGAAGCCGTCCGCCAAGAAGCCGGCGACCGCGAAGACGGCCAGTGCCAAGACGGCGGCCGCGAAGACGGCCCCCGCCAAGGCGGCCACCACCAAGACGGCCACGACCAAGACGGCCACGACCAAGACGTCCAGTGCCAAGACGGCCGCCCCGAAGACGGCGGCCGAAAAGCCGGCGGACGCGAAGGCGCCCGCGGAACCCGCGCAGCCGACGCTCGTCGAACTGGTCCGCCGGTACCTGACCGAGCAGAACGAGCCGCGTTCCGCCGCCGAGGTCGCGGAGGCACTGGGCCGGGCGTACCCCGAGCGGGCGGTGCAGACGAAGGTCGTACGCACCACCCTGGAGAACCTCGTGGCCCGCAACGGCGCGCACCGCTCCAAGCAGGGCTCGTCCGTCTTCTACACCGTGGTCACCGAGCCGGCTCCGCAGACGCCCGAGCACGCGGAGGGCACCGAACCCGCCCAGTGAGCCCGGACGCCTCCCGGCGGGGCCCTCGCTCAGGCGGACGGCCCCTCGGTTTCGCCGAAGCTGGCGAAGTAGGCGGCGGCCATGTCCTCGTCGGCGTGGCCCTGCGCGGCGGCGCGCTCCAGGCGCTCGGCGCTCGCGGCGGCCACGTCCAGGCGCACGCCGTGTTCCTCGCCCGCCCGGACGATGAGCCGGGCGTCCTTGGCGGCGGTGGCCACGGCGAACTGGGCCGGTGTCAGCCGGTCGTCGAGGATGAGCCGGGACTTGGCGCGCAGGTAGCCCATGTCGAGCGGGCCACCGTCGATGGCGTCGAAGAAGTCCCCCGGGTCCACGCCGAGCGCCTTGGCCAGGGCCAGCGTCTCGCCGGTGGCGGCGGTGACCGCGACGACCCAGCTGTTGGCGACCAGCTTCAGCCGGGTCGCGGTGCCGGCGGCGCCGTCCTCGCCGGTCCACACGGTGCGGCTGCCGATCGCGTCGAACACCGGGGCGACGGCGGCCCGGTGTCCGGCCGGCCCCGCGGCGAGGACGAGGAGCTGTCCGGCCTCGGCGGGCTGCCGGGTGCCGAGGACGGGCGCGTCGAAGAACACCAGGCCGTGCGCGCGGGCGAAGGCCGCCAGCTCGCCGAGGGCCTCGGTGCCGGCGGTGCTCGACTGCACCCAGGCGGTGCCGGAGCGCAGCGCGGGGGCGGCCTCGCGCAGGACGTCGAGGGCGGCCGGGCCGTCGTGGAGCATGGTCAGGACGACGTCGGCGCCCTCGACGGCCTCGGCGGGCGTGCCGGTGACCCGCGCGCCGTCGGCGGCGAGCGGTTCGGCCTTGGCGCGGGTACGGTTCCAGACGCGCACGGTGTGCCCGGCACGCGCGAGGTTGCGGGCCATGGCGGCCCCCATGATGCCGGTGCCCAGCACGGTCACGGTGAGCTTGTCGGTCATGTCGTCAACTCCCTGGATGGTCGGGGGGACCTGCGGCCGGCGGCACGGCCCCCGGGTGCGGGGACGGCTGCGGCCCCCGGACAGATCTTCCACCAGCCGGGCCCGCGTTCCCGCACGCCACCCGGGACCGGGGTGCCGGCTCCCGCACCGCCTTGCCGGCAGGGCGCGTACGGTGGTCCGATGACTCGGGTGATCGTTCTCAACGGCGGTTCCAGCGCGGGCAAGTCGGGGATCGTGCGCTGTCTTCAGGCCGTACTGCCGGATGCCTGGCTGGCGTTCGGGATCGACGTGTTCGTGGACGCGCTGCCGCCGAGGCTGCGGGACGCGGACGGCGGGATCGAGTTCGCGGCGGACGGCGAGGTGGTGGTCGGTGCGGGCTTCCGGGCGCTGGAGGAGGCCTGGATGGAGGGCGTCGCGGCGACGGCCCGCGCGGGCGCCAGGATCGTCGTCGACGACGTCTTCCTCGGCGGAGCGGAGTCCCAGCAGCGGTGGCGGAAGGCCCTGGACGGACTCGACGTGCTGTGGGTCGGCGTGCACTGCGACCCGCGGGTCGCCGCGGGCCGGGAGATCGCCCGCGGCGACCGGGTCCCGGGCATGGCCCGGGCCCAGGCCCGGACGGTGCACGAGGGGGTGTCCTACGACATCGAGGTGGACACGACCCGCACCGAGTCCCTGGAGTGCGCACGCGCCATCGCCGCGCACGTGACGTGACGGGCGGACAGGACGTGCCCGGGGAGGTCGATGTCCGTTCCCCGCCGGTACCCCCCGCGTCCGGGCGGTGGGATGGGCGCATGACCTCACGAGAGAACCTGAACGGCAGGACGGCCCTGGTCACCGGCGGCAGCCGGGGCATCGGCGCGGCGACGGCGCGGCGGCTGGCCCGGGAGGGCGCGGACGTGGCCCTGACCTATGTGCACGACGAGGACGCGGCCGGCACGGTCGTACGGGACATCGAGGCGCTGGGGCGGCGCGCGGTGGCGCTGCGCGCCGACTCCGCGGACGCCGAGGAGGCGGCGGACGCGGTACGGCGGGCCGCGCGGGAACTGGGCGGGCTGGACGTGCTGGTGGGCAACGCGGCCGTCGGCGTCATGGCACCGCTGGAGGACCTGACCCTCGCCGACGTCGACCGGGTCCTCGCCGTCAATGTGCGCGGACTGTTCCTGGCGGCCCGGTCCGCCGCCGCCCTGATGGGCACCGGCGGGCGGATCGTCACCGTCGGCAGTTGTGTCACCACGCGGGTGCCGGGCCCCGGGGCCACGCTGTACGCGATGAGCAAGTCGGCCGTGACCGGGCTGACGAAGGCGCTGGCGCGGGAGCTGGCCGGGCGCGGCATCACGGCGAACGTCGTGCACCCGGGCCCGACCGACACCGACATGAACCCCGCGGACGGCCCCTACGCGTCCGGTCAGGCGGGCATGACCGCGCTGGGCCGCTTCGGCACCGCCGAGGAGGTGGCGTCCATGGTGGCGTTCCTCGCCGGGCCGGAAGCGGCCTACGTGACGGGCGCGGAGTTCTCGGTGGACGGCGGTTACGCGGCCTGACCCGGGCGGGACGGGGCAGAGGTGCGCGTCAGGACCGGTCCAGGCGGCGCACGTCCTCCTCGTCCCACTTCCGGGTGTCGCGGGGCCGCACATAGGGTTCCGCGTGGGGCGGGTGGCCGCCGGCGATGGCCCGCTGCCGCAGGGTCTCCGCGTCGAACTCCAGACCCAGCAGGATGGCCAGGTTGGTGATCCACAGCCAGACCAGGAAGACGATGACGCCGGCCATGGCGCCGTAGGTCTTGTTGTACGAGGCGAAGCCGGCGACGTAGAACGCGAAGCCGGCGGAGGCGACCATCCAGATCAGCAGGGCGAGGAAGCTGCCCGGGGTGATCCACCTGAGGCCCCGCACCTTGGCGTTGGGCGTCGCCCAGTACAGGATCGCGATCATCAGGGTGACGAGCACGACGAGCACCGGCCACTTCGCGATCGACCACGCCGTCAGCGCCGTGTCGCCGACGCCGAGCGCCTGCCCGGCGCGCTTGGCCAGGCCGCCGGTGAAGACGACGATGAGCGCGCCGGCCAGGGACAGCACCATCAGGACGACCGTGACGCCCACGCGCACCGGGAGGATCTTCCACACCGGCCGGCCCTCGGGCATGTCGTAGACGGCGTTGGCGGCGCGGATGAAGGCGGCCACGTAGCCGGACGCCGACCACACCGCCAGCACGATGCCGACCAGGGCCATCACCGAGCCGATACCGGCCTTGTCCTGCAGTTGTCCCACGGCCCGGACGATGATGTCCCGGGCCGGTCCGGGGGCGAGGTTCCGGACGTTGGCCAGCACCCGGTCCGTGGCCGACCGGCCCATGACGGACAGCAGGGACACCAGCACCAGCAGGGCCGGGAACAGGGACAGCACGGCGTAGTAGGTGAGCGCCGCGGCCCGGTCGGTCAGCTGGTCGTCCCGGAACTCGCGCAGCGCGCCCCGGAACACCGCGCCCCAGGCCCGCCGGGGCAGCCGGGCCGGGCTGTCGGGCGCCGCCCGCTCCGTCGCCGGGGCGGGCCCGGCCTCCTCCGGCGCGGGCGTCCGCGGCTCCGCGCTCTCGTCAGGGCGGCCCGCCACCGCCCGGTTCTCGTCGCGTTCGGCCACCGTCCGGCTCTCGTCGCGTTCGGGCATCGTCCGGCTTTCGTCGCGGTCGGGCATCGTCCGGTTCTCGTTCCGGTCCGGCACCGGTCGCTCCGTCTCCGGCGCGGGCCCGGTTTCCTCCCGGGCCGGCGTCCGGGACTGCGGGCTCTCGTCGGCGGCGTGCCGGTGACGCCGCCGTGGAACGTGCAGCTTGGTCATGTGAGCCGGGTAACCAGTCGGCGCTCCCTCACGCGCGCGGGACGGATTCGGCCGCCGGTCAGGCGGGGTCCGGCCGGGTCGTCGCGGCCCGCGGGTCCCGGCCGTCCGCCTTGCGGGGCGTGGCTGCCGGAAGGGCGGTGGGGCCGGGGCGCGGGCGGGGCGCCGCGCGCGGGCGGGGAGCGCGTCCGCCGGCGAAGCCGGCCGAGCAGCCCGGTGGCCGGGGCCGTCCGCGCACCGGGCCCGTGCGGACCGCGGCGGCAGGGGGCCGGGGGACGCCGTCGCCTCACCGGGCCGGGCGGGGCCGCGCTCGTCCGTACCGTCGGCCGGGTACGCCCTCCGGCCCGGTTCCGCGCTCCGGTCAGCCGACGCCGCCGCTGAGGTTCCCCCAGCGGGGGCCCGTCCGCCTCCACTCCTCGTCCCACTCGGCCAGGCGCCGCCGGATGAGCCGGCCCCGGACCAGCCGGACCCCGCCCCAGACCAGCGCGCCGGCCCCCGGGGCGACGAGGACGCCGGTGAGGGCCGCCTGGAGGTCGGCCGCCGTGCCGGTGACGGGCGCGGGCAGGATCCGGCCGGTCCGGTCCGTCCACACCGTGACCCGGCTGCCGGCGGGGGCACCGGGAACGACCTTGGCCCGGTCGGTGTGGACCGACCCGTCCGCGTCCGTCCAGCGCACGGTCGCCCACACCCGCCCGTCGCCGTAGCCGCCGTCGGCGGCCGCCGTCCGGGCCGTGCCGTCGGTGAGCACGGCGGACACGGGGTGCGAGCGGGCCAGCCGCGCGGCGAACGCCGACTCGGAGGCGTGGGCCGCCGCCAGTCCCGCGACGACCCCGACGGCCAGGGCGAGCAGGCAGCCGGCGAGCACGATCCAGGCCTCGACGACATCGCTGTGCCGCTTGAGCGGGTTGCGCCGCCAGCGCCACAGCCCCGCCCGGGTGACCGCCGTGGGAGGTGTCCGTGTCATCGTCACCGCCTCCTTCCGCGCACCGGCGGCCCGCGACCGGGGCGGCCCCTGCGCGGCGACCGGACCCGGCCTCGGAGCGAGCGTCACGACACCATCCTGCACCCGTCCCGGCCGGTCGTACGCCCCGCGCGGGAGCCCGGCTCAGGAAGGGGTCAGCGGGAGGTCGTCGGTGTAGGCGTTCACCGGCGGGGCGATCGGGCGGACGTCCCTGACGTCGAGCGCCGCCCGGGCGGTGCGCGTGCCCAGGGTGCCGCGCGGGTGCCAGGTCCCGGTCACCGCCAGCCAGCTGTCGGCGGGCGGGGCCGGCCGGCCGTACACGCGCACCCGGACCGTCCGGGAGTCCGCGGCACAGCAGGAGAAGACGATCCGGGTCAGGTACCAGCCGCCGCCGTGCCCGGCCGGGGTGACGAAGCCGGTCAGGCGGACGGTGCGGCCCTCGATGGCCAGGCTGCGGTCCTGCTGGACCCGCTTGGTGAAGTCCGTGAGGGTCAGCGGCAGGGGCGAGGTCGCGGGCAGGGGTCCGAACCCCCGTTGCGTGGCGACCGGTTCGTCGCCCGCGCGGGCCGCGGTGTACGCGCCGAGCGCGGGCGGGGCGTAGCACAGCAGGCTCAGCGCGGGGAGGAACAGCAGCCAGGCGACGCGGGGGGCGCCGGTGTGGTCGTGCCCGTGGCCGTCGTCGCGGTGGCCGTCGCCGGGGTGGCCGTCGTCGGGGTGGCGGTGGTCGCGGGTGGCGGCCGCCGCGAGGCCGAGCAGCAGCAGGACGGCGCCGGACGCGATCAGCGGCAGGCGCAGTCCGGCCTTGACGTAGCGCAGGTAGAGGTCGGTGAAGAGGGCGGCGTGCAGCAGGCCGGTCCCGGTCAGGGCCAGGAGCAGGTTCTGGACGAGCCGTCTCACCACAGGGCGCCTCCGATCAGGACGCTCGCGGCGACCGCGACGACGGTGGTCGCCGTGGAGAACCGCCAGGCGAAGGCGCGGCCGAAGGTGCCGGCCTGCAACGCGATGAGTTTCAGGTCGACCATCGGGCCGACCACCAGGAACGCGAGCCGCGCGGTCGGCGAGAACCCGGTGAGGGAGGCCGCGACGAACGCGTCCGCCTCCGAGCAGACGGCCAGCAGCACGGCGAGGCCCGCCAGGAACGGCACGGACAGCCACGGTGAGCCGGCGAAGGCGTCCAGGACGGCGCCCGGCACGGCGACGTCGAAGGCGGCGGCGGCCATCGCGCCCAGCACCAGGAAGCCGCCGGCGTGCAGGAAGTCGTGCCGGAAGCCGAGCCGGAACTCGCTCCAGCGGCTGTGGCCGTGCCGGTGCCCGGTGTGCCGGTGGCGCAGCAGGGGACGCAGCCACTCCTCCTTGCCGAGCCAGAGCCACAGCCAGCCCATCACGACGGCCGTGGCGAGGGAGGCGAGCAGCCGGGCGGCGACCATCGCGGGGTCGCCGGGGAAGGCGACGGCGGTGGCCGTGAGCACCACGGGATTGACGGCGGGCGCGGAGAGCAGGAAGGCGAAGGCCGCGGCCGGTGGCACGCCCCGGCGGATCAGGCTGCTCGCGACGGGCACGGAGGCGCACTCGCAGCCGGGCAGGACGGCGCCGGCGGCCCCGGCGACCGGCACGGCGAGGACGGCCCGTCCCGGCAGCACCCGGGTGAACAGGCCGGCCGGTACGAAGGCGTTGATGGCGCCGGACAGGGCGGTGCCGAGGAGCAGGAACGGCAGCGCCTGCACGGTGATGGCCAGGGAGACGGTCCGCCAGGCCTGGACGGCCGGGTGCTCCGGCCACCGGGCGCCGGCCGGCAGCAGCACCGCGGCGGCGGCGCACACGAGGGCGGCGCCGAGCGGCCACGCCCGGAACCGGCGCACGGGCAAGGCGGCGGGTACGGGGGCCACGGGTCCCGCCACATCCGTCGGATCATCCGTTTTCTGCATCATCGCTCCGGATGTCGGTGTCGGGCCGACGATAGGCGAGGCGGCCGGGCCGGCCGCGCCTACACGCCGCCGGGGGCACGGTCCGGGCGGCACATTGCGCCCCATCGGTGGCTCTTCTCACAATCGGCGCGAACCGGGCCCGAACGTGACGGCGGCCATGTCGCCGGGCGCGCCGGGCGTCTACGTTCGTGCCCCATGTCGTCCCGCTTCTCCCGCACCGCACGGACCACGGCCGGCGCCGTCGTGGCCTCGGCGGCCACCCTGCTGACCGCCGCCCTTCCGCACCCGGCGGCGGCCGCGACCGCCCCCTTGGGGAAGACGCCGAGGACGTCGGCGCACGCCACGGCGGCCGTCCTCGACCTGGACGGCTCCGGCCGCACCGCCGTGGTGCGCGGCGAGGACCGGTCGTACGACACGGCCAGCATCGTCAAGGTCGACATCCTCGCGGCGCTGCTGCTCCGGGCGCAGGACGCCGGGCGCCCCCTGGGCGAAGCCGAACGGGACCTCGCCGAGCCGATGATCCGCCGCAGCGACAACGCGGCGGCCGACGCCCTGTGGCGGCGCATCGGCCGCGCCCCCGGACTGGCGGCGGCCAACGAGCGGCTGGGTCTGACCTCGACCACGGGCGGCCCCGGCGGCAGGTGGGGGCTGACCCGGACCACCGCGAGCGACCAGGTGCGGCTGCTGCGGGCCGTGTTCGGCCCGGGCGGCGCGGTGCGCCGGGGCTCCGGCGGACTCGACGCCGCGTCCCGCGCCTACGTCCGCACGCTGATGAGCCGGGTGGAACCCGGGCAGGCCTGGGGCGTCTCCGCGGCCGGGGGCGCGCACGCCCGGCCGGTGCTGAAGAACGGCTGGCTCCGGCGGACCACCACGGGCCGCTGGGACGTCAACAGCGTCGGCGAGGTGTCCGCGGGCGGGCACCGGTATCTCGTGGCGGTGCTGTCCGACGGGAACGCGTCCATGGGCGACGGCGTGTCCCTGGTGGAGCGCACGGCGCGCGCGGCGGTCTGAGGCCCCGGTTCCGCCACTTTTCGGCGGCCGTGGAAGGGGCACGCGGTCGGGGTACGGCTTGCGACCGGAAGGGACGCTGTCACGATGTCCGAGTACGAACGTTCCCGCACGATGCCCGCCCAGCCCGAGCACGTCTTCGACCAGGCGGCCAATGCCGGCCAGCTCGACGCCTGGCTCCCGGACGCGCTGCACGTGCACGTCCAGGACCCGCCCGCCGCGACCGTGCACGACGATCGCTCCGGCCAGGACATGTCCGCCCTGCTGCGGGCCGAGCCGGACCAGATGCGCCTGGAGTGGGGCACCCGCGAGCAGGGCAGCTACACCGGCTGGCTCCAGGTGGCGGGCATCGGCAGCGGCGCCAGCGAGGTGACCGTCCACCTGTCCTTCTTCGACGAGGGCCACGACCCGGGCGAACGCGCGGTGTACGACGCCCTGGACGGCAGCCTGCGGCGCCTGGAGGAACAGGTGCGGATGCGGGCCGACAACGCGGCGGGCTGAGGCCCCGTCCGGGCCCGGCGCGCGGGCCGTGGCACGGGCGTCCGCCCCGCCCCGGACTCCCGGGCGGCGGTGCCCTGCCCCGGGGTCAGGCGGCGAGGGGGCGGCCCGGGGTGAGGCGGTCCAGGAGCTGGTCGTGGTGCAGCCCGGCCACGGGGGCCAGCAGGTCGGGGTGGCGCAGCAGGGCGGCGGCGCGGCGGTCGCCGTCGTCGGGCGCGAGCAGCCGGCGGTACTCCGCCGGCCCGTGGCCGGCGGGCCGGCCGTCGTCGAGGGCCGCGACGGCGAGGGCGGCCAGCTCCGGGTCGGTCAGCAGCGCGGCGGCCCAGCTGGCGACGACCTCGTCCACCCAGGTGCGCCACGCCCGGTCCTCGGCGAAGTGGCCGTCCGCCGGTTCGGCGCCGGCGATCCAGTCGAGCCGGGCGGCGCCCCCGGGGCCGGCCAGGGCGACCAGTGCGGCGTCGAGGTCGGTGGGGTAGCGCAGCCGGGCGGCGACGGTCGCCGCCTGCCGGGCCTGGGCCTCGCACAGCGCGGCGGCGAGCGCGCCGCCGCTGGGCGGGTAGGCGACCGTCAGCCAGCGCGCCGTGGCGGCGATCAGGGGGGACAGGTCAGTGAGCACAGCCGGGCCGTCCGAGGTGCGAGGGGGCGGGAAACTCCACGCCACGGTAGCCCGGCGCCCGGCACTCCCGGCAGGGGTGTGCGAACCAGGTCATATGTGACGTGACGCACGCCGCTCCGGGGGTGCCGCTCACGGGGTCCTGGGGATGACGCAGTCCTTCGGCTGCGGCCGGCCGCCGGCGGACCAGCCGAGGTCGACGAACCTGATCGTGCCCTCGCCCTTGTCGCCCGGGTCCAGTTCGACCACCGCGATCGGCTTGTCGTACGGGTTGCCGGCGGCGTTCAGGCAGATCAGGCCGCTGGTGCCGGCCACCCGGCGGACGGAGTTCAGCCGCCTCCAGCGCCGGCCCAGGTCCTCCAGGCCGGGCACCTTGTCGGCGGAGCCGCTCTGCACCTGGTGCAGTGCCAGGCCGATGGTGACCATGCCGTCGTACACGAGCATCGTGCGGGAGTCCTCCAGGTCGGGCGTGGAGCCGAGGTCCGTCCCCTCGCCCCACACGGTGCCGATCAGACGCTTCAGCTCGTCCAGGGCCTCCTTCGGCTCCACGAGGTACTGGGGCAGGTCCTTCGCGCCGGGCGCGCGGCCGTGGTGCGCGGCGGCCCAGTCCTTCTTCCAGGCGGTCAGCTCGGTCTCCCAGGCATCGGGATGGGCGGGGGCGGCGTACTGCACCGTGATCCTGGGCCGGCTGCCCTCGCCGCGCAGGTCCTCCCAGTCCCCCGCGCTCATGTGCTGCCGCAGCGAGGCGGCGTCCGAGCCGCTGATGATGGTGTAGTGCCGCTTCGCGCAGTGCGTTCCGGCGAGCTTGAGCGCGAAGAGCCGCAGGTGCAGCGTGCGCCCCGCGAAGTAGACGGTGTCGGCCTCGGTATTGCAGAGGGTGAGGGCGATGTCGCCGAAATCGATGCCGGTCTTGCCCGCCTCGTCGATCGCCGGGGAGGTGAAGGGCAGCGCGTCGGGGCCGGCCGGGGGGTTCTCCTCGATGCCGTCGAAGGCCTCCGCCAGCGACTGGTTGTAGCTGTCCTCGCGTGTGTCGTAGACCAGCACCGTCCTTCTGTCGTCCCGGCGCCGCGCGCCGTTGACCCCGGCCAGCGCCCGGGCCACGTCCCGGTTGGTCGGGATGATCCGGGCCAGGCCCGGGAACTCGGGCTTCACCGTCTCCGTCAGGCCGTTCCTGTTCGCGATGCGGTCACCGGTGATGCGGGAGGCGAGCACGGGCACGTGGTGACTCGTCAGCCGTCTGACGGCCTCCTCCGTCTCGTCCAGGCTGAGGTTGATGCCCGTGACGGCGCGCAGCCGGTCCCCGGGCGAGTCGGCCATGCGCAACAGGGTGTCCACGACCCTGGCCTGGTGCCGGTAGTCCCGGCCGGGGTTGGCCAGCACCAGCCGGATCTTCGGCGGTTCGCCCTCCGCCTCGTTGGCCTTGAGCTGCCCCAGGTACGCCCCTTGGACGTCGCTGCGTATCTGCCGGCGCAGGGCCGGGTTGTCGGACTGGAGCGGCAGCATCATCGCCACCGTCACATGGGGGTCCTCGTCGATCTTGTCGTTCTCCCCCGCGATGGCCCGGGCGAGGCCGGCGATCTCGCCCGTGCCGAAGTCGTAGCCCTCGCCGTTGACGCCGACGCACTCGCCGCCGATCCGTTCGACGCCCTCGGCGCAGGTGTCCGGCCGGTGGAGGAAGGTCCAGCCGAACAGGCTCCCCGCCACGAGGGCCGCCGTGACCAGCAGCGCGTACAGGATCTTCTTCCACCTGGGCATCCGCGTCATCTCCTTCGCCCGAGCTGATCGGTGCAGGTGCAGCGCAGCAACGGCTGGTCGTTCTCCGCGAGGCCGCTCCACTCGGTGGCGGTCCGGCCGAGTTGCCCGGCGCCCTCGAACTCCATGATCGAGAGGAGGTCCAGCAGTTTGGCCAGCGTGCGGGCGGTCTCCCGCCCGGTGGGCCGGGTCCGCTCCTCGCACAGCCACACCGCGTGCAGCAGTTGGTCGACCGTGCGGCGCAGTGCCGGTCCGTCCACCGCGACCAGGCCCTGGGCGCGCTCCCGGCGGGTGTCCGCGCCCGCGGGGTACGGCGCCTGGGCGATCTCCAGCAGCTCCGCGCACCACTGACGGGGGCGGCCGGGCAAGGTGGCGGCGAGGTGGCGGACCACGTCGTCGACGCCGCCGGAGACCAGGTGGTGGTTCATCCGGTGGGCCGTGACCGAGTGGAAGGCGGCACCGCTCGGCGCCGTCTCGTCCGCCACGCGTCCGGTGTAGTGGTCGCGCAGCAGGTGGTGGTCGGCGTACCAGGCGGCGCCGTCGGGGGACAGCGCGTACAGCCGGTGCACGAGCAGCTGGCGCAGGCCGAAGTCCCCGATGAAGTGGCGTTCGCAGGCGGGCCAGCCGGTGTCGGTGAGCAGCTCGGCGACATGATGGGCCGTCAGACGGTGGACGCGGCCTCGCTGGTGGTGGCGGAGCAGGACGTCCGCGCACTCGGTGTCGTGCGCCACCGACAGGTGGGTGAGCAGGTCGAGCCACTGGTCGTGCTGCTCGGCCGGCAGCCGCACCGGGAGCTGGTCCAGCACCAGTTCGCGCAGCAGCACCTCGGCCACGGGCCGCTCGACGCCGGCGAGGCCCAGCGGGGCGTCGAGGATGGCCCGGTCGTTGGCGTCCGGTTCCATGCCGAAGGCGGCGGCGGCCTCGGCCAGCCGGATCACCGTGTGCGGGCGTCCGCCGCTCAGCCGGGCCACGGCGGCGTCGATTCGGCGGCGGTTGGTGCCGCCCTCCGGTTCGGTGCGCCGCTGTCTGCGCTCGGTCTCCCGGCGCAGCTGGTCGCCGGTGAGCAGGGGCATCCGCAGCAGCAGGACGCCGTCGGCCAGCGGGGCCCGGCCCGCCGCGCCGGTGCGCCGGGACCACTCGGGCGGGGGGCCGTCGGCCGGCCGGAACTCCGCCGGGGGCGGCAACTGCCCTGGGGGCAGGCCCTCGTACAGGAAGGCGCCGCCGTCCGCGCGGCGGGCCGTGCCGACGACCACCACCCGGTCGCGCTGCCCGGCCCGGCGGTCGGTGAGCACGGCCCGCAGCAGTTGTTCGCCGAGCGGTGACTCGGCGCGGTCCAGCAGCACCGCGGGGCGGCCGACCCGGCGCAGCCAGCCCACCGCGCCGGTGTGGGCGGCCTCCAGATCCTCGCGCAGGGCCTGGAAGAGGAAGCGCTCGGCCACCTCCCGTCCCTCGCCGCCGGCCTTGAAGTCGGCGGCGAGGTCGCGCAGTCCGTGCTCGGGCTGGCCGGCCGCGCCGGGGTAGGCGCCGTAGATCCGGGCCATCTCCGCCCGGCCCCGGGGCGCGAGGCCGGAGACGAGGGCGTCCACGAGCGCGGTGCTCACGGCGGCCGAGTACGGGTCGAGCGCCTGCCCGGACAGGGTGGTCAGCAGGTTCCGGATGGCTCCGAGGAGGGCGCCGCGCCAGAAGTCGCCGGTGCCGAGGCCCCGGAAGCGCTGCCTCTGGGGTAACTCGGCGTACCGTTCGACCTCCGCCGCGACCGCGTCGGGGGTGCCGTCCTCGACCTCGGTGGCGATCATCGCGAGGCCCGCGAAGAGGCGGGGGAAGGTGAAGGAGCCGCCCGTGCCCTGCCAGGTGGACAGGCGCCGGGCGGCCTCGACCAGGACCTCGGTGGCGGCCGAGCGGGCACCCGGCTCGGGCTCGGCCCGGTCCGCGTGGACCGGTGAGCCGCAGTCCAGATAGATCACCGGCACCTTGGTGGCGAAACGGTCCCGTACCGCGCGCAGCAGGCGCCCCTTGCCCATGCCCGGGCCGCCGGTGAGGAGCACGACCGGGAGATCGGGGCCGTAGAGCGGTTCCCGGCCGGCGCCCGACGGCGACCGCCCGAGCAGGCGCGCGAAGAAGCCTTCCTCGCCGAGGAGTCTTTCGAACCCCAGATCATCACGCACGGATCCCTCTAGATGCTCATCCGCCCGGGAGCGGGTGCTCGTTGTGGCGGAAGGAGATTAGTGGAACACGGGGCCTCCTGCTCGGACAACGGTGATTGCGCGAAAGAGGCACGGCGATGTTCCGGGCCGGACCGGCGGGCGGCGGCGGGTTGCGGCAGTTATTTGATGGAGCGTCAGACTGTGTGCGGGAATGGTTAGTTGGGCTGGGACGTGGCCGGCGGGTGGTGGCGCACCGCCTCGGCCGGGGGGCGTTCGCGCCGCGCGCCGTAGGCGATGAAGTACGCGGGCAGGCGGCGCAGCCAGGGCGCGGCGGTGACCAGGGCCGCGGCGCGGCGGGCGCCGCCCAGCGGCGGGCGGCCGCGCAGGACCGGTGCGATGACGCGGGCGTGGGCGGCGCGTTGCAGCGCCTGGGTGGCGAGCGTGGTGGGCCGGCGGCGGCGCTGCACGGCGCGTACGTCGCGCAGCCGCACCCTCCCCCGCCGCAGTGGCCCGGTCAGGTGGCGGGCGGCGGCGACGGCGTCCTGGACGGCGAGGTTGATGCCGATGCCGAAGACCGGGGACATGGCGTGCGCCGCGTCGCCGATGCACAGCAGGCCGGGGCGGTGCCAGCGGCGCAGGCGGTCCAGGTGGACGTCGAGCAGCTTGACGTCGTCCCAGGACCCGAGGGCCCGGGTGCGGTCGGCGAGCCAGGGCGCGGCGGCGGTGCAGTCGGCCCGGAAGCGGTCCAGGCCGGCGGCGCGGCGTTCGGCGTCGGTGCCCTTGGGGATGAGCGCCGCGCACTGCCAGTAGTCGCCGCGGTCGATCATCGCGGTCAGGAAGCCGTCGCCGGCGCCGCCGACGAGGCCGCAGGGGTCGCCGTCCCGCCGGGGCAGCCGGAACCACCAGGCGTCCATCGGGCAGGCGAAGCGGCGCAGCCGCAGCTCGGGCCGGGAGCGGGCCAGGGATCCGCGGCCGTCGCAGGCCACGGTGAGGGTGGCGCGCAGTGCGCCGGCGCGGCCGTCGGCGGTGCGGTAGCGCACCCCGGTGACCCGTCCGGACTCGACGAGGAAGCCGGTCGCCTCGGTGTTCATCCGCAGCTCGAAGGAGGGTTCGCGCCGGGCCTCGTCGGCGAGCAGGTCCAGCAGGTCCCACTGGGGGACCATGGCCACGTAGTCGTAGGGCCCGCGCAGGAGCGAGAGGTCGGCGACCGTGACCGGCGGGCGGCCGGTCCCCGCGGGCAGCCGGACGGTGCGCAGCCGGCGCTGCGGCAGTCGGGCGAAGCGCTCGGAAAGGCCCAGGTCGTCCAGGAGCGCCAGGGTCGACGGGTGGACCGTGTCGCCGCGGAAGTCGCGCAGGAAGTCGTTGTGTTTCTCCAGCACCGTCACCGCGATGCCGGCGCGGGCCAGCAGCAGCCCGAGCACCATGCCCGCGGGGCCGCCGCCGACGACACAGCAGGTGGTCTTGGAGTCCATGGCCGTCCTGCCCTTCTCAGGAGCAGTTATTCATCACTTGATGAATATATACCCGTCCGGGCCCCGGTCACAAGGCCATGTGTCGCCACCGGCCCGGCGGGCACTCGTCCCGCGCCCGGCACGGGCCGCACGACACCGGCGGGATCTGGGAGGCCTCATGACGACGGACGCCGCACGCTACGACGACCGGGACGACTCGCCGCTGGGCGGATACGCCGCCCTGGCCTCCGTGTTCGTGGGCGGCACCACGGCCTTCGCGCTGCTGGCCCGGCGCCGGGGGGTCCGGCTGCCGGAGAACGTGCCGCCCTGGGACGTGCTGCTGATGGGCACGGCCGCGTACAAGGCGTCGCGGCTGGTGACCAAGGACAAGATCACGAGCTTCCTCCGGGCGCCGTTCACCCGCCGCGCGGACCAGGGCGAGGCCAGTGAGGTCATGGACGAGGCGAGGGGCACCGGGCTCCGGCGGGCCGTCGGCGACCTGGTCTCCTGCCCGTTCTGCACCGCGGCCTGGGCCACCGGCGCCCTGGTGTGTGCCTACGCCGCCTCGCCGCGGCTCACCCGGCTGGTCGGCTCCGGCTTCGCCGCGCTGACCGTGGCGGACTGGCTCCAGTACGCCTGGACGGCCACCCAGCGCACGGTCGACGGCTGAGCGGCGCGCGCCACCGCGCGTCCCGGCGCCCGCCCGGGCGGGGTCCGGCGTCCGACGAGGTGGGCCACCCGGGCGTCCGCCGGTCACTCCTCCTGTGTCGCGGCGGACAGCTCCACGTCCAGCACACCGTCGTCGAGGAACAGCTCCGACGCCAGCCCGGAGGGGTCCCCGGTGCCCTCCAGCCGCAGCAGCACCCGCGCGGCGTCGTCGGCGCGGCCGGGCAGCCGTTCCACCTTGACCTGCGCGATGCGGAAGCCGCGCCGGGTGCAGGTCTGCAGCAGGCGGGGCAGCAGCGCCGTGCCGGTCCGGTAGGTCAGGCGCGCCTCGAACGCGGCGGCGGCCGTGCCGGGGACCAGGCGGGACGCCAGCAGCGGGTAGCCCCGGACCACCAGGAAGTGCAGGGCCGTCACCGCCAGCGCCAGCACGGGCAGCCCGCCGCCGCAGGCCATGCCGACCGCGCAGGTCAGCCAGATGGTGGCGGCCGTGGTCAGGCCCCGTACGCTGTCCCGTCGTACGAAGATCAGCCCGCCGCCGATGAAGCCGATCCCGGAGACCACCTGGGCCGCGACCCGCGAGGGGTCGAAGGACACGCTCTGCAGGCCGAGCACCGCGGTGAAGCCGTGCTGGGAGACCTCCATCATCAGGGCGCTGGCGATGCCGACCAGGGTGTGGGTGCGCAGCCCCGCGCTCTTCTGCTGGGCCTCGCGCTCCCAGCCGATCAGGCTCGACAGCAGCAGGGCCAGCCCCAGCTCGGCCAGTTGCCGCGGCCCCTGTCCGGTGCGCAGGTCCCACAACGGCGCCACCAGCCCCGCACCTGACATACGCACCTCCTCGTCCACGCCTGCCCCGCCGTCGTCCCGCTGCCGACACGTACCCCGCGGCACGGGGGCTGCGCAACCGGGACCGGGCCCCGCGGCCGGTGATCCGGGCCCGGCGCGGGGTACCCGGCACCTGGCGCCGCGCCCGCGCGGACGGGCGCACGGCGAGCGCGTCGGGCGGAAGGGACCGGTCTCATGCGGCACGACGAGATGATCGGCAAGGTGCAGGCGCTGGCCCAGTTGCCGGACCGGGGTACGGCCGAGCGGGCCGCGCACGCGGTCGTCGGCACGCTGGCGGAACGGCTGCCGTCCGGGCTCGCCCGGCACGTGGCCGCCCAGTTGCCGCCGGACCTGGCGGCCGAGATGCGGGAGGCGGCCGACGCCTCGGCCGGACGGGACTCCGGCACCGCGGGCGAGCGGTTCGGGCTGACCACCTTCACCGGACGGGTCGCGGTCCGGGCCGGCACCGACGAGGACCGGGCATTGCGGGACGCCGCCGCGGTGCTGGAGGTGCTGGACGCCGCGCTCGCCCCGGAACTGACCGAGCGGATGGCGCACGCCCTCCCGGCGGACATCAGGGAACTGCTGCCGGTGGGCCGCGCGACCCAGGACCCGGGCCGGTTCGCCTGACGGACGAAGGACGGTCCGGCCGGCCCCGGCCCACCCCACCAGGGCGCACCCCGTGGGGGTGGCCCCGCGCGCCGGCGGCCCGCGAGGCCGATTCGATTCGTGTGCACGCGCCCGCCGGGGGCAGGCGTAGGCCGTGACGCCCCCCACTCGAAAAGGTGCACCATGGCCTTCTTCGCCCTCTCCCGCTTCCAGCCGCTGGCCCTGCTCTCGGCGACCGACCTGGCATCGGAGCACGACCGGCTGCTGGAGGAGAACCAGCACCTGCGGCGCGCCGTGACCTCCCACGCGGTGATCGACCAGGCCATCGGCGCGGTCGTGGTCCTCGGCCGGATCGCCCCGGAGGAGGCCTGGCGGGCGCTGCGGGACGTGTCCCAGCGCACGAACGTCAAGCTGCGTACGGTCGCCGAGCACGTGCTCGGCTATGCCCAGGGCGGAGCCCTTCCCGAACCGGAGCGGATCGAACTGGGGAAGGCGATCGTCCGCTACCGCCGCGGCGAGCGGCCCGCGCCGCCCGGTGACGGCGTGCCCGCGCCCGCCGGCGCCGCCGCAGGCGGTGCGAGCGGGGACGCGGGACGTGCCGCCGCGGCCCCCAGCGGTGCCGGGAGTGCCGCGCCCCCGAGGGCCGCAGCACCCACCGGTCCTCGACCCGGTCCAGCCCGAACAGCATCAGGCCCAGAACGGGGAACAGCAGAACCGACACGGTGATCACCGGGGGTTCTCCCTCCCTGCCGACGTCCCCCGTCGGGTGCCCTGATCCCCGCCCGGCCCCTCCGCGCCGGCTGTGAAGGTCCTGTGCCCGCGCGCTCCCGGGCCGGGCCGGCCGCTCGCCCGGGCGCGGGGGTACGGCCACCCGCGCGCCCGGCGAGCCGGGAGTGCCCGGTGTGCTTACCGTGCTGTCCAGGTGACCTGCCGTCAGGCGGGGAGGAGGCGGCTGCGGTGGTGGGCGATGCGCACCGGCACAAGGGCGGACGGCCCGGCCGGACCCGGCGCGCGGTGCCGGGCGGCCGGCCGGCGTACGCGGTGCGGCCGCCCGCCCCGCGCCGGGAGCCCTGGGCGGGGGCGGGGTGGGCGGCGGAGCGGACGGTGCCCTGGCTGCGGGTGGCCGCGTCCTACGCGTGGCGGCTGATCCTCGTCGGGATCGCCGTCTACGGCGTGTTCAGCGTCCTCGGCAGCTTCCAGCTGATCGCCGTCGCGCTCTTCGTCGCGCTGGTCGTGACGTCCGTGCTGCGCCCGGTGACCGATCTGCTCGCCCGGTTCCTGCCCCGGCCGCTGTGCGTGGCCGTGGCGCTGGTGGGGAGTCTGGTGCTGCTGCTGGGTCTGCTGGCGCTGGTGGGCAGCGCGGTGGCGGAGGAGTCGGGCCGGCTGGCGGGCGAGTTCCGCGGCGGGGTGAACCGCATCGAGGAGTGGCTGCGACGGCCGCCGTTCCGGCTCGGGCCCGGCGCGCTGTCCCGGCTCCAGCAGCAGGTCGCGGGCTATGTGGCCACACACCGGTCGGCTCTGCTCAGCAGCGCGTTGGGCGAGCTGGGGCGGGTGGTGGAACTGGTCACCGGGGCCGCGCTGGCGCTGTTCGCGTCGGTGTTCTTCCTGCACTCCGGGGAGCGTCTGTGGGCCTGGGCGCGGGACCGGCTGCTGCCGAGCGGTGCGCGTGCGGGGTGGGACCGGGCGGGCCGGGCGGCCTGGCGGAGCTTCGCCGGGTACACGCGCGGCATCATCATCGTGGCCGCCACCAACGCCGTGCTGGTGGGCGTGGTGCTGGTGCTGCTGCGTGTCCCGTTGGCGCTGCCGCTGACGCTGCTGGAGTTCTTCGCCGCGTTCGTGCCGCTGGTGGGCTCTCCGGTGGCGCTCGGGGTGGCGACGGTGGTCGCGCTGGCCGGTCGGGGGCCGCTGACGGCGGCCGGGGTGCTGGTGCTGATCGTGGTGATCGGCCAGTTGGAGGGGCACGTGCTGCATCCGCTGGTGATGAGCTGGGCGGTGCGGCTGCATCCGCTGGTCGTGGCCGTGTCGGTCATCGCGGGCAGCATCGTGGCGGGGGTGATCGGCGCGGTGGTGGCGGTGCCGCTGGTGTCGGTGGTGTGGGCGGTGCTGAAAGCGCTGCGGGCGGTGCCGCCGTGACCCGCGGCCCGATGCGAACAAGGGATCAGTTGTTCCCTGGAACAGGTGATCGTCGCTCGTGCGACCACCGGGACCGGCGGGCCGGGACGACACTCGTGGTGTGTGAACGGGCGGGCTGCAGACCGGAGTTCACACACATGTCCCACTCGGATACACCGCAAGGAGCAGCACGACATGAACGTTCTCACCGACATCCTCGCCGGCCTCGCCCACTTCCTCGGGTGGCTGATCTGACGCCGCGAGGCGTGTGAGGAGGGCGGCGCCGTCTCCCCTGTCCCAGGGAGGCGGCGCCGCCGTCGTGCGCGCCGGCGCATGAAGCCGCCCCGAAGGTGGCACCCGGGCCCGTGTGCGTGGGATACGAGTGATCTGGCAGGCCCTGGGGCGCGATGTGTCGGCCGCCGCGGGCGCGGCACGGCGGGCCTGGGCGGGGCCAGGCCGGGAGCGGGACCTGGCGGTGCAGGCGCTGAAGGCCGCGCTGGCCGCCTGGGTGGCCTGGGCGGTGGCGGGCTGGTGGCTGAAGGCGCCCGTGGCGTTCGTCGCGCCGTGGGTCGCGGTGCTGCTGGTGGAGTCGACCGTGTACCGGTCGATCGCGCACGGGCTGCAGCAGCTCGCGGCGATCGCCGTCGGCACGGTGGCGGCCACGGCGCTCGGACTGCTGCTGCCCAGCCCGGTGGCCGCGATGGCGGTGGTGCTGCCCCTGGCGATGCTGCTGGGCCACTGGCGGCGGCTGGGCAGCCAGGGTGTCTGCGCGGCCACCGGCGCCCTGTTCGTCCTGACGGGCGGGCCGGTCGCCGTCACCACCTCCGCGGCGCGGCTCGCCGAGGCCACGTTCGGCGCGGTGGTCGGGATCGCGGTCAACGCGCTCGTCCGGCCGCCGTTGTACCTGCGCGACACCGAGGCGGCGCTCGGGGAGGCGGTGGCGGAGACGGACGGCATCCTGCGGGACGTCGCGGACGGACTGGCCGCGGACCGCTGGGACGCGGCGGAGGCCGGCGCCTGGCACGACCGCGCCCTGCGGCTGCCGCGGCTGGTGGAGCAGGCCCGCTCGGCGGTGGAGTGGAGCCGGGAGAGCCTGCGCGCGAACCCGCGCCGCCGCACCGGTGCCGCGGCGCCCGGCGAAGGGTGCGAGGACGCGCTGATGGTCCTGGACTACGCGGCCGTGTACACCGCGGAGGTGACCCGCACGGTGCAGGAGGCCGCCGCCGAGGACCGCTCGGCGCCCCGCCCGCACCCCGCGCTCGCCCGGCGGTACGCGCAGTTCCTGTGCCGGACCGCCCACGCGCTGCGGCTCTACGGCCACAGCCGGTTCGGCGACGGCCGGGAGGACGAGCTGCGCGAGGCCGTGGCGGACCTGCGCGGCACGCTCGCCGTGCTGCGCCGGGACCTGGCCCGCGCCACGACGGACGACCCCGACGAGGTCGCCACCTACGGCGCCCTGCTCGCCCAGGCCCACCGCCTGACCGACCAGCTGCTCGCCTCGGGGACCTGAGGCCCCGTCGTCAGGCGCCGCCCGCGGGGTGGCGTACCCCGAACTCGGCGGGGCCCACGGCGAGGACGCCGTCGGTCAGCGGCCGGCAGCGCACTCCCCCGCCGCCGCGCAGGGCGCGCTGGGCGCCGGGTCCGAGGGTGGTGTCCATCCAGGCGCACGGCCGGGCGGCGCGGCGGACCTCCAGTTCCACCGGGCCGAGCCCGCAGTCCAGGACGACCGTCGCGCCGATGAGGGCGTCGATGTCGACCCCGCCGAGCAGCACGTTGCGCCGGGTCAGGAGGAGGTCGGCCGGGTAGCGCGGCGGCAGCCGCTCGGCGGCCATCAGGGTGAGGGAGGCGTCGCGGTGGGCGGGCCGGTTGAAGTACCGGTCGCCGACGATGCCGAGGCCGGCGCGCACCTCGGCCCGGGTCACCCGTTCCCCGGGCGGCAGCTCGGGCAGGCCGTCGCCCGGCCGGCCGGCGAGCCGGTGCACCGGGGAGACCAGCAGCTGGAGTATCTCGACGTGCGGCACGCGCCGAGCCTAACCGGTGGGGCCGGAGCCCGGCGACGGCGAGCCCGGCTCCCACTCCACCATCACGATCGTGGCGTCGTCCCGGAGCCGGCTGTCCTGGGAGTCCAGCAGCGAGTGGATCAGGCGCCTGAGCGTCTCGGGCGCGATCTCGCCGGTGGCGCTGGCCCGGATGACGTAGTCCGCGAACCGCTCCAGGCCGAGGAGCCGGCCGTCGGCCGTCCGCGCCTCGGTGACGCCGTCGGTGTACAGCAGCACGCGGTCCCCGGGCTGGAGCTGGGCCGTGTGCACCTGGCGGTCCCGTGTGGACAGCAGGGACCGCAGGCCCATGGGCGGGTCGGCCTCGCGGGACAGCGCGTCGGCGATCAGCCGCTGGCCGCGGATCAGCAGCGGCGCGGGATGGCCGCAGTTGAACCACTCCAGCCTGCCGGTGCAGAAGTCGAGCCGGGCGAGGATCCCGGTGCAGAACTGGTCCGGCAGCCACTGGGTGAGCGCCTCGTCCACGCTGTCCACCAGGGTGCGCAGGTCGGCGTCGTTGCGCCGGGCGTTGCGGCAGGCGGCCAGGGCGACCGCGCTGGTCAGCCCGGAGAGCAGGTTGTGCCCCATGGCGTCCAGGACGACGGCGTGCAGGGTTTCGGTGGTCAGCGCGTGGTCGAAGGCGTCGCCGCCGAGGTCGTAGGCGGGTTCGAGGACGGCCGTGGAGACGACGTGGGGGTTGCCGATGGTGCGCGGCGGCAGGAAGGCCCGCAGCATCTCGGCGGGCAGGTGCATCTCCCGGGTGCGCGTGCGCCGTACGAAGGTCTCCTTGTACGCCCGTTTCGAGGAGGTCATCATCGCGAGCAGCGCGGCCATCGCCCGGCCCTGGCGCAGGACGGTCGCGGTGAGCGTCCGGGTGTGGACGGCGAGGACGCCGAGCCGTTCGGCTCCGTCGAGGAGCGGGAACCAGGCGGTGATCCCGTCCCGTTCGGACTCCTCGACGCGCAGCGACTGGGTGCGGTAGCACCAGCCGGCGAGCGAGGCGTCGATGGGCAGGGCCGCGGTGACGTCGGTGAGCGGCACGAGGTACCGCTGCTGGATGTCGGCGAGGTAGATCACGGCGTGCCCGAGGCCCAGCGCCCTGGCACAGCGGGCGACGGCGGTCGCCATGTCCAGGGTGCAGGTGGCGGGGTCGGCGAGGAAGCCCTCCAGCGGCGCCCCGCCCGGTTCTGCGGTCACCTCTGCATCACCACCCGGCACCGGTCGTCTTCCCAGCAGTCTCGCCTCGGGTCACGCTCCCCGCAGTGCCGGTACGCCCGCCCGGGTCAGGCCGCCCGGCCACCGGGTACCCCCCGCGGGAGACCGGGCACACCCGCCCGGCCCCCGGTCCGCTCCCCCGCCGGCGCGGGTTAGGGCAGGCTCTCCAGGAAGGCGGCCAGTTCGGCGTTGAAGGCGTCCGGGTTCTCCATGTTCGGGTAGTGGGCCGCGTCCGGGACGGTGACGCTGCGGCCGTCCCGGACGAGGCCCGCGAGCCGGGCGGTCATGGCGCGGTGGTCCGGCGAGTCCAGGGCGCCGTTGATGGTGATCACCGGCACCTCGATCTCCGGGGCGCGCTCCCAGGTGCGGGTGACGGGGATCCTGTGGTCGGGCTCGCCGGGCGTGTGCTTGCGCAGCGTGGCCAGCCCCATCTCCCGCACCAGGCGCACCACGCCGGGGTCGACCTCGGACAGGTCCCGGTCCGGGCCCGCCGCCCACAGCGCGAACGCGTCGGCCCAGCCCTCCAGGTCGCCCGCGGCCAGGCTCGCCTCCTGGCCGGCGATGACCTCGAGCACCCACGGGTGCTCGAAGACGGGCTCGCTGGTGCCCACCCCGCTGACGGCGACCGCGCGGACCAGTCCGGGGTGCTCCAGCGCGCAGTCGGTGGCGATGCCCCCGCCCATCGACAGCCCGACGAGGACGGCGGGGGCGGCGTCGAGCCCCCGGAGCAGCGCGGCGAGGTCGTCGGCCTGGCGGAACGGGCGGGTGGCGTTGTCGGAGGCGCCGTGGCCGCGGGCGTCCCAGGCGATGACGCGGTGGGTCGGCGCGAAGGCCCGGATCTGCGCCTCCCACATGCGGTGGTCGGTGAAGCCGCCGTGCAGCAGGACGAGGGGCGTTCCGGAGCCGGCCTCGCGGTAGGCGAGACGGCCGTCGGAGGTCGGCAGGAAGCGGACGGGAAGGGATGCCAGATCGACAGTCATGACAACCAAGGTGTCATTCCTCGCGCGAGTTGGCAACCAAGGTGTCATCCTGGAGGCATGAACGACCCCCGCACCGCTCCCGTCCGTCCCTCCCCGGACGCCCTGGCCGAACGCCTCACCGAGGTCTTCGACCTGGTCGGCCCGCTCTACCGGCGGGTGCACCGCAAGGTGGAACAGGCGGCGCCGGCCGAGGGCCTCTCGGTCGGCGTCCGCGCCGTGCTCGATCTGCTGCGCGCCCGGGGCCCGATGACGGTGCCGCAGATGGGCCGGGCCCAGGCGCTCAGCCGGCAGTTCGTGCAGCGCATGGTGAACGACGCGGCCCGGCAGGAGCTGGTGGAGAGCGTGCCCAACCCCGCGCACCGCCGGTCGTCGCTGATCCGGCTCACCGAGCGGGGCCGGGACGCGATCGGCGCGGTACGGGCCCGCGAGCACGAGCTGCTGCGCCGCGTCGACGGCGACCTGACCATGGCCGACGTCGACGCCTGCCTGCGGGTGCTCGGCGCGGTGCACGCCCTGTTCGACGACGTGGACGTGGACTGAGCCCGGGCGGTCAGCCGGTGGCGAACTCCCGCAGCCTGTCCTGGGAGCCGTTGAAGCGGTCGTGGTCGCCGACCGCCGGGCCCGAGGAGGTGTACTGCCACATGGTGTACGACGACCAGCCGGCCGGCAGCGTCCCCACCGTCGCGGCGTAGCGCGCGACCCACAGCGGGTTGACCGGTCCGAAACCGGCGTAGCCGCCGGTGCACTCCGACCACCAGCTGGTGGCGGTGTAGACGACCGCCGCCCGGCCGGTGCGGGACTTGTAGCGGTCCAGGAAGTCGCGGATCCAGGCGACCATGGCGCTCGCCGACTTGCCGTAGCAGGCGTCGCCGTACGGGTTCCACTCGATGTCGAGGACGCCCGGGAGGGTCTTGCCGTCGGCCGACCAGCCGCCGCCGTGCGCGAGGAAGTAGTCGGCCTGGGCGGCGCCGCCGGCCGTGTCCGGGGTGGCGAAGTGGTAGGCGCCGCGGACCATGCCGACGTCGAAGGAGCCGTCGTACTGCTGCGTGAAGTAGGGGTTGGTGTAGTACGTCCCCTCGGTGGCCTTGGTGTACGCCCACCGGACGCCGCTGTCCCACAGCGACCGCCAGTCGACGTCGCCCTGGTGGCTGGAGACGTCCACGCCCTCGGTCTGGGTGGCGCGGGAGGCCGGGGGCGGGGTGCCGGAGGCGCCGTCGTGGGCGAGGACGCCGATGCCCATGTAGGCGTTGCCGCGGGTGAGCGGCTGCCCGGTCGGGTCGGGCTCCGCCGACGCGGCCGGGGAGGCGGGAAGGAGCAGGACAAGGGCGGTCAGTACGCCGGTGAGGCACCGGCGGGACCGCCCGCGAGGACGGGATATGGGGCTTCGCACGAGTCCATCTGACCCGGGGCCGGCGCGCGCCGCACCCCGGGATGGGCCCAACGAAGCCGTCCGCGGCCGGTGTGTAGCCCGTGCGGGTGGCCGTCGTCGCCCCGGCGCGGGGGTCAGGCCGCGCGGAGCGTCATGAACACGGCGCGCAGCCGGCCCTCGTCCGGGCCCGGCCAGCCGGAGGCGACGTGGCCGAGGACGTCCGGCCGCGGCAGCGGCTGCTCCCCGGTGACGGGTTCGAGGACGCGGTGGACGTGGAGGACCGTGCCGCCCGGCAGGGGCAGGTGCGTGCCGTCGGCGTCGTCGGCCGGCTCGGGCGTGGCCCCGTCCAGGCTCGGCGGGGCGACGGCGCAGGAGCGGCCGACCTCGTGGTCGGGGGTGTCGGTGACGCTCTGGGCCATCGCCTGGGCCCGGCCCCCGATCAGCTCCAGCACCTGGCCCACCAGCACCGGGTCGTGGCAGCCGTCGTAGACCCAGCGCGTGCCCAGCACCCCGTGCTCCATGGTGCCGACGAGGGCGTGCCCGGCGCCCTCCAGCGGCGCCCCCCGGTAGGTGAGCGGCGTCAGGTACGCCGTCCGCCCGGGGCTCGCGGTGTCGGTGACCACGATGAACTCGATGCCGACCTCGCCCTCGGGGTCGTCCAGGCGGAAACCGCCCGCCTTCTCCAGCACCGGGACGGGACCGCCGCGGTACCACGGGCGCCCGGGCAGCCAGTCGGTGAGCAGTTCGGTCTTGGACGGCTTGATGGTGGTGTGGTGGATGACGGCCATGCCGGTCGCTGCCTCCCGTGCGCGGATGCTGGTCTGCTCAGCCTTGCACACCGTTCCCGCCGGTCAGCGCCGGGGTCAACCCGGCCCAGGGGTTGGGCGGTTCGCCGGTCACCGGGCCGCACACCGCCGCGCCCCGCTCGTGCGCGGTGCGGACCGCGAGCGGGACGAGGGTCTCGGGCACGCCGTAGACCAGGTGGCACAGCCGCTCGGACGGGTGCCGGGCGGTCCAGGCCGGCCGGGTGAACGACGACACATAGGTGCTCCAGTGCCCCTCGAAGGTGACGGTGAGGTCGGCGAGGCGGACGTAGCCGGGGGCCGGATGCACGCCCGGGTTGAGCACGACGGTCCCGGTGCCCGACCGCCGCAGCTCCCGCACCAGCCGGCGGCAGGCGGGCACGCCGTCGGGGCCGGCGGTCACCCGGTCCAGGAAGCAGCCGTCGGCCGCGTACCACTCCCGGTGCCGGCGCGCCTCCTCGGCGAGGTCGGCCCGGTCCCGGACGCCGTAGTCGGTGTCGACGTAGCCCAGCAGGCGGGCCCCGGCCGCGCGCAGCGCCCGGGCGGCCGCCGTGAACGCGGGGTCGGGGGCGGTGCCGGGGCCGCTCGCCGGGTTGAGGACGACCGCGTAGGTGCGGTCCGCCGCCGCGATCAGCCGGTGCCAGGCGCCCGGGTCGTCGGCCGGGTGCACGTACAGCGGCACCAGCAGGCTCACGGCACCGGCTCCCAGGTGGCCGCCCACAGCGCGGCGAGGGCGTCGTCCAGGCTGTGCTCCGGCCGCCAGCCGAGGGCCCGGGCGGCGGCGGTGATGTCCGAGCACTGCCAGGACACCCGCGCCGAGCGCGCCGAGCCGCCCGTGCCCTCCTCCAGCCGGCCCCGGAACCCCGCGTGCCGGGCCAGGCCGTGCGCCAGCTCCCGTACCGGTACGGCCCTGCCGCCGCCGATGTTGAGCACCCGGGGCAGCGGGGCGGGGGCCGTGACGGCGCGCTCGACCGCCCGGGCCACGTCGCGTACGTCGACGAAGTCGCGGTGGGCGGAGAGGTCCCCGAGGCGCAGTACGGCCTGCGGGTCCCGGCCGGCCGGGCGGAGCAGGTCGGCCAGCCGGCCGGGCAGGCTCGCGGGGGGCGCTCCCGGGCCGACGGGGTTGCCGATCCGCAGCACCACCGCGTCCAGGGCGGCGGAGGTCACCGCGAGGGTGCCCGCCAGCTTGGTCGCGCCGTACGGGGTGACCGGGCGGGCGGGGGACGACTCGGCGGCCTTCTCGCCCGGGGTGCCCGGCCCGTACTCGGCGGCCGAGCCCAGGTGCACCAGCCGGGCCGTGGGGGCCGCCGCGCACAGGGCCGCGCAGAGCACGGCGGGACCGCGGGCGTTGACCTCGGCCAGCGTCACGGGATCGCCGCCGGTGGCGCCCGCGCAGTTGACCACGGCGTCGGGGGCCGCCGCCGCCAGGGTCTCGGCGAGCCGTTCCGGCCGGTCCCGGGCGAGATCGGCGGCGAGAGCGGCGCCGGCCGAGCGGCCGGCGGCGAGGACCTGGCGCTCCCCCCCAGAGGCACACCCCCTTTTCCCCCTGCCGACCCCGGCCCCCTGTCCCCCAAAAAAAAAGGCCGGCCCGCTGTCCCCCCAACCC